>JAKSJV010000041.1 GCA_024402005.1 Bacteroidales bacterium | reverse complement strand
AGCCGTCGCCGAACTGCTCGAACATTGTTGTGCTGAGATATTTCTCGGCGCGGTCGGGGAAGACTACCACGATGTTCCCGGATTCGATTTTTTCCGCAGTACGCGCCGCCGCAAGCATTGCCGCTCCGCTGCTCATCCCCGCGAATATGCCCTCTTCCGCAATGATTCTGCGGGCCATTTCTATGGCCTCTTCGCTTTCTATCATTTCCTGGCAATCGATGATGTCGGGATTGTAGATCTGAGGCACGATAGCCTCCTCCATATTCTTCAATCCCTGTATGTAGTGGCCCTTGATAGGCTGGGCGCACACTATCTTTATGTCAGGGTTCATCACCTTCAGGAATTTTGTCAGTCCCATCAGGGTTCCCGACGTTCCTATTGCCCCGACGAGATAGTCGATTTTACCCTCACACTGCTGCCAGATTTCGATGGCCGTACTTTTGTAGTGGGCCATATAGTTTCCCGCATTCGAGAACTGGTCGGGCATAAAATATTTCTCGGGGTTCTCGCTGACCATTTTGTGCGCCATACGTATCGCGCCGTCCGTACCCTGGTCTGCCGGAGTCAGGATAACCTTGGCACCATATGACCGTATGATTTTCCGCCGCTCGACGGATACTGCCGAACTCATCACTATTTCTACGGGGTATCCCTTTACGATGCCGGCTATGGCCAGCCCTATTCCCGTATTGCCGGAAGTCGGCTCTATTATTGTCTTGCCCGGTTTCAACTGACCGTTCTGTTCCGCCTGTTCCACCATCGCTACGGCAATGCGGTCTTTTATGCTCCCCGTCGGGTTGAATCCCTCCAGCTTCGCATATATATTGACGTTGGGGTTCGGGCAAAGCCTGTTTATGCGGACCATAGGGGTGTTCCCTATGGTTTTAAGTATGTTTTGTGCTATCATATCGCTCCTTTTCTTTCGCAAAGTTAGTCAAAAATACACTATATACGGCAAAAGGTGACCACAAGGGCCACCTTTTGTCATTTTTTGAGCGGAAAACGAGACTCGAACTCGCGACCCCGACCTTGGCAAGGTCGTGCTCTACCAACTGAGCTATTTCCGCGTGCAAATCAATTGCTATTTCAATGATTGGACTGCAAAGGTACTATTAAAATTCAAATCTCCAAAATTTTTCAGGAGATTTTGCCGCATCAACCGGAATTCGGGTTAGAGCACCGTGTTGAATTCTTTCAGGAAGCGGAGGTCGTTTTCAAAGTAATTGCGAAGGTCCTTGACCTGCCATTTCAGCATTGCAATACGCTCTATGCCCATACCGAAGGCGAAACCGCTGTATTTCTTGGAGTCTATTCCGCTGGCCTCGAGGACATTCGGGTCCACCATACCGCAGCCCAGGATTTCCAGCCATCCCGTGCCCTTGCATATGTTGCAGCCCTTGCCGCCGCAGATGTTGCAGCTCACGTCCACCTCTGCTGAAGGTTCCGTGAAGGGGAAATACGAAGGCCTCATCCTGATCTGTGTCTCCGGTCCGAACATTTCGCGGGCGAAAAGAAGAATGGCCTGCTTCATATCGGCGAAGGTGACGCCTTCATCTATATAAAGGCCCTCCACCTGATGGAATATGCAATGCGCGCGGGCCGAAATTGCCTCGTTGCGGAACACCCTCCCGGGGCAGATTACGCGTATGGGCAGTTGCGAGCGCTCCATCGTACGCACCTGAACGGAAGACGTGTGTGTTCTCAAAAGCAGAGGGTTCCAATAGTGCTTCTCCTCGCCTTCGCCCACAAGCTGACCCTCCGATACGAAGAAGGTGTCCTGCATCTCGCGTGCAGGATGTTCGGGAGGGAAGTTGAGCGCTTCGAACACGTGCCAGTCGTCCTCAATCTCCGGCCCTTCGGCCACGTCATAGCCGAACTTGCGGAATATGTCCACGATTTCCTGACGCACGATGGACACAGGGTGGCGTGAACCGAGTTCGAAAGGGTCTCCCGGCATCGAAAGGTCACCGGATGCACCGCCGTCGGCACAGGCCGCCTTGTTTTCCACCTCCTCGCGGAGCTGGGCGATACGGTCGGTGGCGGCATTTTTCAGAACATTGAGTTTCGCTCCGAATTCGCGCTTCATTTCAGGCGCCACGCCGCGGAACTCTTCGAACAGTTCCGTAATGCTTCCCTTTTTGCCCAGGAGGCGCACGCGCGCATCTTCAACTTCCTGACGCGAAGCCGCTTTCAGTGCGGCGACTTCCTGCATCAACGCTTCGATCTTCTCTTTCATTATCTTGTCTTTTTCTTCTTTTCCGGTTTGATTCCCGCGGCCTTGTCCCTACGCTTCTGGCGTTCCCTGATTATTCTTTCGCCGCCCTGTCGGAGGTATTCCTGCCATTGCGCCTCGGTGAAGAACTTGCGGTAGGCGGCTTCGATACGCTCCATCCATTTGTCCTGAAGTTTCAAGTACAAATCGCCGTTTTCAACCATTGCCTTGCGCAATCCGTTCAACTCCTCCATCCACGCAGAATAGTCGTGAACCAGGGTGCTGTCCACATAAAACACCTGCCAGTCTTCAAGCTTCAGCGCCTTTTCCAACCTTTCGGTCTCCTTCTCCGCCATCTCTTCCGGCGTGGGAGGCTTGTTTTCATCCTGCGCATATATGCAGCAGCAGATGAAAGCGGCCAGAACGGCAAGGAGCGTTTTTTTATTTGTCAGCATAAAATGTTAACTTTGTGGATTACTCCGAACAGGGAGACAAATTTATAAATTTTTATACAAAAGACAAAAATGAGAAGGCTTTACCTTACCGCAACGATCATTGCCCTGATTTTCCCCGTAGCCGCTACATATGCCTGCAGCAACGTTCTGGTTACTCGCGGAGCATCATCCTGCGGGGCCAATATGGTTTCCTATGCTGCGGATTCCCACCAGCTTTTCGGTGAACTTTACTACCTCGGAGGCGGAATGCATCAGAAAGGGGAAATGCGCCGGGTATGCGACTGGGATTCAGGCAAACCGCTCTGTGAAATCCCGCAGGCGGAGGTGACCTACACCCGTACCGGCAATATGAACGAGCATCAGCTCATCATAGGCGAGACAACCTATGGCGGACGCGAGGAACTCTGGAGTCAGAAAGGGGCCACAATGGACTATGGTTCATTGATTTACATCGCCCTTGAACGCTGTCGCACCGCCCGCGAAGCCATTGCCCTGATTTATGAACTGACCAATGAATACGGCTATTGCTCCGAAGGTGAAAGTTTCTCGATTGCTGACAAGGACGAGGTCTGGGTGATGGACCTCATCGGCAAGGGTGATTTCGGCAAAGGCATAGTGTTCGTGGCAAGAAGGGTTCCCGACGGATTCATCTGCGCCCACGCCAACCAGAGCCGCATCACAACCTTTCCCAAGAACAAGCCAGAGGAGTGCATTTATTCTCCCGATGTGATAACTTTCGCCCGCGAAAGGGGTTATTTCAGCGGCAAGGACAAGGACTTCAGTTTCGCCGATGCCTACAATCCCCTTGATTTCGGCGGTATGAGAGGTTGTGAGGCTCGTGCCTGGAGCGCGTTCAACATACTGTGCGACGGGCAGTTCACCTATATCGACGAAAACGGCAGGGAGCAGACGAGGTCCGCGATGGACTATATCGAGTACGCTCTCGGCCACGACAAGACCAAACGTTTCCCTCTTTTCGTGAAGCCCTCACGCAAGATATCCGTGGCCGATATCGCCAAGGTTATGCGCGACCACTATGAGGGCACGCCTATGGATATGACAACCGACATCGGGGCCGGCGGAAACAAACTCCCTTACCGATGGAGGCCAATGTCGTTCAAGGTTGACGGCAAGGAATACTACAACGAAAGGGCCATCGCCACCCAGCAGACCGGTTTCTGGTTCGTGGCTCAGGCGCGCAAGGCTCTTCCTGACGTCATCGGCGGAGTGATATGGTTCGGCACGGATGATGCCGCAACAAGTTATCTCACACCTGTTTACGCATCAACACTGCGCGTGCCGCACTGCTTCGAAGAGGGCAATGGCGCAATGCTCGAGTATTCACCGACGTCAGCCTTCTGGATATGCAACCGCGTTGCCAACGCCTGCTACAAGGCCTATGACATAATGGCCCCCACCGTACAGGCGAAGGCCAACGCCTGGGAGAGTTCCTGCGTCGATTCGCTCGCAGTATGGGATTCCACGGCGCTTGCGCTGTACAGGGTGAATCCTGTAGAGAAGGTTGTGAAGAAAGGCAAAAAGCAGATTGAGGAAAACGTTGCTCCGGTACGTGAGCTGCTTACGGACAATTGCTGCCGTGCGGCGGACAACATATTTGCCGAATGGGTGAAACTGGAAGAGTATCTTCTGGTGAAATTCATCGACGGCAATGTGAAAGCCCAGAATCCCGACGGGACCTGGGTGACCAACGGCTATGGCCGCCCGGAGAACATCGGATGGCCGGGATACAGCGAGAAATGGAAACGTGCCGTAGTGGAAGACCACGGTGAAATATTGGAGGTGAAACAGTAAGGCAGTATGAAAAGGTTAATGATGATGGCCGCTGTCCTGCTTATAGCGGTGACAGCCTGCAAGAAGGAAGGCCCCGAGTTCTTCCGTGGCAGGTACGGTTATTCAGTTAGCGGTACCATAAAGTGCGAATGTACGACTTTGGAGGGAGATACGGAACAGAGGACATTTGCCGTTGCCGACGAACAGGGGGTGATGCATATAGAACCTCACGGCTCTCAGATGGTGATGACGACAAAGGACATAGGAGGTGGAGTGACTGTTTTCGATGCCACGGTTTCAGGCACTGAAATAAGCACAAAACCTTTGGCAAAGAGAATAAAGGTAAGGTCCGGAGGCATACTTTCAGCAGAAGAAATAGATGTGACAGTTGAATGCAGTGGATACAAATCGAACGGCCTCATCGTTATGGAAATGAAGATCAGCGCCCCGGATTTTATGGACGGAGTGATTGCCTGCAAGATAACGGGAAGCGATGTAAAATGTGTTGCAACAGCGCAGTAGAATGAAAAGATTGTTTCTTATATCATTGGTGGCGCTGTCGGTGGTGTGCCTGTCTTTGTGCCAGCTGGCCAGATTGAAACGCGTGCGCGTCGCTCCCGGGCCAGTAAAAGTCACGGTGATGGAGGTCAACAGCAGCACAGGCGTAAACAAACGCAGTTATGTCGGTACGGTGGAGGCATCGAAAACCGCCTTGGCAAGCGCCGTGCACGGCGGTGTAGTGCAAAGGATGGACATTGTTCAGGGGCAGTTTGTCGATACCACGGCCATACTTGTGGAAATATCATCCTCAACATTGGAAAATACATACAAGGCGGCGTCAGCCGCATTGAGGCAGGCCAGGGACGGATATGACCGTGCATCTAAGGTGTTCGCTTCCGGCAGCATATCCGAATTGAAAATGGTGGAACTTCAGTCCCGCCTTGCGCAGGCGGAGGCTTCATTTTCAGCAGCCGGGGCCGCGTTGGAAGAGTGCAGGGTCAAAGCTCCTTTTGCGGGCAGGATTTCCGAGGTTTTCGTGCATTGCGGAGAGAGGGTGACACCCGCTGCGCCATTGTTTTCAATTGTGGACGAAAGATCCCTGGAAGTTGTCGTGGCAGTGCCTGAGGGGGAGGTTTCCGATATCTGTGAACGGAGCGGGGCATCTGTGGTGTTCCCTGCGTTGGGAAACAGTCAGGTGCGTGCTAAAGTTAAATCCAAGGCGTTGGTTTCCAATACGTTGTCGCACTCATACAAATGTTCGTTACGTTTGCTTGACACTCCATCCGGCCTTATGAGCGGTATGGTTTGCAAGGTGTATATGGATAGCGATGTCATAAAGGGTATAGTCATTCCTTCCGACGTCATAAAGCTTTCTTCTGATGACAGGTATGTATGGATTGTGGATGAGGACAGCAGGGTTGTCCGCAGACAGGTCACCGTCGGAGGCTACAGCGGTCGCGGCGTAATCATCAGTGAAGGATTGGACGAGGGGGACCGTATAATACTGGAAGGGATGGATAAAGTGTCCGAAGGCATAACCGTCAGGATAGGTGGGGTAAAGGCAGAGTATTGATATGAATATCCACAGACCATCCACTTCAGGCTTTGTCCGTTCCGCTATTGCACACAAGAAGTTCGTGTATGCGATAACGGCGGTCATCTGTGTTTTGGGAGCCATAGGTCTGAGGACCATAAACAAGGATGAGTTTCCCACATTCGATATAACACAGGGTCTTGTGGTGGCTGTATATCCCGGAGCTACGGCCGACAAAGTGGAGTCCACCCTTGCCGGACCGCTGGAAGAAATGTTGCTTACCATACCGGAGGTGAAGAGAAGCAATCTCGAGACCGTGTCGAAAGACGGTGTGTGCTATCTCTATGTGGACATCAATTGCGGGCAGAAACGTAAGACGGAAGTGTGGGGCAAAATCAAGCAGAAACTTGTACAGGGCAAGGTCTTTCTGCCGCCCGGAGTGGTCACGGTTCAGGTTATTGATGATTTCAGCGATGTAAGCGCCGTTCTTCTTGCCCTGGAATCGGACGACAGAGGATGGGGAGAGATGCAGGAATACGCCCGCCGCCTTCAGGAGAAACTGCGGGGCATCGACCGTCTCGGGTCCGTGAGCATCATAGGAGGGCAGCAGGAGGAGATTGCCGTGACCCTTGATATGACAAGGCTGAGCGGTTACGGTATCAGCCCCGCAACCATTATGGCCGCCTATCTGTCTTCCGGTATCAATATCCCTGCAGGGAATTTCAATACCGATTATACAAGCGCTCCCATCATTGTCGAGTCCGATGTTTCCAGCGAAGAGGAGATAGCGAAGAAAATAGTTTACAGCTCTCCCGACGGAACGGTCATCCGTATGGAGGATATCGCCAAAATAGAGCGCCGGCTCAAGAAAACGGCATCAGAGGTACATTACAACGGGAACAGCGTGCTGGTTATGAATCTGGTTATGCGTCCCGGAAACAATATCGTGGCGTTCGGTGAGGATGTGGATGCGGTTCTGGAGGAATTCACCTCCACGCTGCCCCCTACCGTACACGTCCACCGTGTCAGTGAGCAACCCGCTGTGGTCAGAAGCAGCGTTATGGGCTTCCTGCGTGACCTGCTGATCTCAATGCTCGTGGTCATCTTCGTGATGATTATGATGTTCCCTATGCGCAGCGCCCTTATCGCCAGCAGCGGTGTGCCTGTGTGTACGCTTATCACCATTGCGGTGATGTTCGTGAGCGGGATGTGCCTCAATACGGTGACTCTCGCTGCCCTGATTGTGGTCCTGGGTATGATAGTGGATGACAGCATCATCACGATGGACGGCTATATGGACAAGCTGGGACGCGGAATGGACAGGATAGAGGCGGCATCCGCGAGTGCGAGGGAACTGTTTATGCCTATGTTTATGGCCACGCTGTCCATCTGCTCGATGTTCTTCCCTATGCTGAAAATCATCACGGGTTATCTGGGTGATTTCATCCAATCATTCCCCTGGATAGTACTGATAGCGTTGATGGCCTCTCTCGTATATGCCGTCACGGTTGTTCCTTCTTTGGAAACGCGTTTTATAACAAGCGCTGATTCAAGTAGTTATGGGTTTGTGGCCAGAATGCAGCACCACCTGTTCAATGCATTGCAGAAGGGTTATGACAAAGTTCAGGTCAAGGCCTTTGCGCATCCTTGGGTCACAATAGGAGCAGGCGTGGTTGCGGTGGTTCTGGGTATACTTATGTTCAGCCGCCTCAATGTGCAGATGATGCCCTTTGCCGCACGCAAGAGCTTTGCCGTAGAGATAAATCTTGAGAGCGGCAATAATCTGGAAGATACGAAAGCCGTTGCGGACAGTCTCGAAAAACTGCTGCTTATGGACGGGCGCATAAACTCGGTGACGACATTCATCGGGACCGGAGCCCCGCGCTACCATTGCACCTATTCTCCAAAGCTGCCTTCGCCGACCTTTGCCCAGATGATAGTGAGCACCACATCGGAACTGGCAACGGAGGAGATTCTGCCGTATGCGGAGGCGAAATATGAGCATTATTTCCCGAACGCGCTGATACGTATCAAGCAGATGGACTACCAGGGGGCGACGGAGCCGGTTTCCATACGTGTTACGGGCCCTGACAGGGAGCGTTTCCTTTGGGTGGCCGACAGTCTCAGGAATTATATGCGTTCGCTTGACACCGATCTTAAATGGGTACACACCAACAGCGGTAGCTACAGAACAGCCGTGAAGGTGAATATGCTTCAGGAAGAAGCCGCCAGGGCCGGGGTGGACAAGACTCTTGTAGGGTTGAGCCTCGCAGGAGGATTCTCAGAAACCGGGCTTGTAACCGTATATGAGAACGGCAAGACTGTCCCTGTCAATTTCTACAGTGAGGAAATATCAGACAGAATGACTTATCAGGAGGTGGGTGACAGGATGGTGCAGTCGGCGGTACCGGGGGTAAGCGTACCATTGCGTCAGGTGGCCGAGGTCACTCCTGACTGGAGGATGGAGTCGCTGGTAAGGTATGGAGGAAGGGAAAGCATCACGATAGGGGCTGACCTCAAGTACGGGCATTCGCATCCAAGGGTGATGGACAAGATAGACAGCTATGTAAAGGAGTTCAAACAGAGGAACACCCTGCCGGAAGATGTGGAGATAAATTACGGTGGCCTGTCCGAGACCAATAATGTGATAGGCCCGCAGATTGCCCTGTCGTTCATTGCCGCGGTGGCCGTGATGTTTATGTTCCTGCTGCTGCACTTCAAGAAGGTGAGTCTTACCGTATTGTCGCTGGTCCTCAGCCTTCTGTGCCTGTTCGGAGCTTCGTTCGGCCTTTGGGCGTTCAACCTGGACTTCGGTATGACGTCCGTGCTTGGAATAGTTTCATTGATAGGCATAATAGTGCGCAACGGCATAATAATGTTCGAGTATGCCGAAGAGTTGCATTTCGAACAGGGGTATTCCGTGCGGGAAGCTGCGATGCTCTCCGGCCAGAGGCGTATGAGGCCCATCTTCCTGACATCCTGTACCACGGCTCTCGGCGTGCTGCCTATGATTATAGCGGGGGATGCCCTGTGGCAGCCTATGGGCCTTGTAATATGTTTCGGTATAATGTTTTCCATCGCGCTGATAGTGTTCGTGATGCCTGTCAGCTATTGGAAGGTTTATGACAAAAGCGGAAAGGAGGACGTAAAACGATGAAAAGGCCGTTTATATTGTATATTGTTCTGTGTCTTTGCTTTCCGGTAACGGCGTTCGCCCAGGACAATGTCCTTACCCTGGACCGTTGCCGTCAGCTGTGCTGGGAACATAGCGCCGACGTGCGCAACGCATCATTGGACGTGGCGGCGGCTAGGTTGCAGAAACAGGAGGCTCTTGCCGAATACTTCCCCAGCATATCGGCTTCGGCCGCATCCTTCCACGCGTACAAGCCTCTGGTGGAGGTGGGTATTACCGACATACTGGGTCCTTCCGATATGGCGTTTCAGATACAGCAGCAGGTGCAGGACTGGGCTGCGCCGTATGACATCAACACGCAGTACAGGACCTTGAATTACGGCTACACCGGCGGGGTTCAGCTGAAACAGCCCATCTACGCCGGCGGCAGGATTGTGACGGGGAACAGGCTGGCCGCTCTCGGTGAGCAGGCCGCCGTGGTCAAGAGCGATCTTCAGAAGCGCACTTCCGCCGAGAAGGTGGACAGGGAATTCTTCCAGATACTGGCCCTGCAGGAGAAATCGGCGACCCTCGACGGCCTGCAGAAGCTGCTGGATACGCTCCAGCGTGACGTGCAGGGGGCCGTTGCAGCAGGTGTGGCGGTGAATACCGACCTGTCCGAGGTGATGCTGAAGCAGTCCGAACTGAAAGCGGGACGCAACAAGCTCAAGATGGGCCTGAGACTTGCCAAAATGAATCTGCTCAACGGTATAGGCGTGGAGTATAATCCCTACGTAGGGTTGAAGGATTCCACGCGCGTTTCCCTGGATGATTTCGTTTTCCAGGGCTCTTTCAATGACATTGTAACCCCCACCCAGGCCTATGTGGACGAGGAAAAAGCCGCCGCGGCGCTGTCTGAAAACAAACTTCTGCAGATGCAGGTGGAAGCCAAGGGCCTCGAACGCAGGATGGTTCTCGGCGAGGCGCTGCCTTCATTGGGATTGGGCGGTTTCTACGGTTTTTCGAAAATGGTGACTTCCCCGCGTTGGAACGGGGCCTTGTATGCGATGCTGCAGATTCCCATCACGGACTGGGGAAAGAACAGCCGCAAGCTGGAACGTCTGAAACTGGAAGTGCAGAAGGCGCAGAACCAGAGGGACTACCTCTCTGACCAGCTTGTCCTGCAGATGCGCCAGCTGTATATCGAGCTCAGTTGCGCATACGACAATATGCAGATTGCACGCGACGCGGAGGAGATTGCTTCCACGCGGCTTGCCCAGATACGCTCCGACTATTCGGCGGGTATGACCACGGTTTCGGAGGTTCTGAAAAGCGAAACCGCCTACCGTACGGCTCAGGAATCGCGCATCGACGCCACACTCGACTACCTTACCGCCCTCGAGGCCTATCGCCTGCGTTGCAGGTAGATTTGCCGTATGCGGCCATTATCTGTTGAAAAACTTGTTGATAAGTATTGCGGAGTGCAAAAAAATTCGTATCTTTGCGCTCCCCAAATTGGGGAAAGAAAAATTTATTAACAAATGCCTACAATTCAACAATTAGTTCGCAAGGGCCGTGAAACTCTCGAAGAGAAGAGCAAATCACGTGCGTTGGATGCTTGCCCTCAGAAGAGGGGCGTATGCGTCAGGGTGTACACAACCACCCCTAAGAAACCTAACTCAGCAATGCGTAAGGTTGCCCGTGTACGTCTTACCAACTCCAAAGAGGTCAACGCGTACATTCCAGGCGAGGGCCACAATCTCCAGGAACACAGCATCGTGCTGGTTCGCGGCGGTCGTGTGAAGGACCTCCCCGGTGTACGTTACCACATCCTTAGGGGCGCTTTGGATACTGCAGGCGTAGAAGGACGTCTTCAGTCACGTTCTCTCTACGGTGCCAAGAGACCGAAGGCCGCTAAGAAGTAACACCTATTTTTATCACCTTTTAAATTTTTAAGAAAATGAGAAAAACGAAGCCTACGAAGAGGATTCTACTTCCTGATCCCAAGTTCCACGACGTGGAGGTTACACGTTTCGTGAACAACTTGATGCTGCAGGGTAAGAAGAGTATCGCGTATTCTATTTTTTACGATGCCATTGATATGGTAGGCGAGAAGATGAAAGATTCTGACAAGGCTCCTCTAGATATCTGGAAACAGGCACTGGAGAATGCGACTCCCCAAGTTGAGGTAAAGAGTCGCCGTATCGGTGGTGCCAACTTCCAAGTGCCTATGGAGGTGCGTCCTGAAAGAAAAGTTTCTCTCTCGATGAAGAACGTGATAGCTTTCGCCCGCAAACGTTCCGGTCACTCCATGGCCGAAAAACTCTGCGCTGAAATAATGGCCGCCTATGCAAACGAGGGCGGCGCCGTAAAGCGCAAGGAGGAAATGCACAGAATGGCAGAGGCCAACAAGGCATTTGCACATTTCCGTTTTTAATTCACGATGAGCTTTGAGGAAAGATAACAATGGCAAGAGATCTTAAATTTACCAGGAATATCGGTATCATGGCTCACATTGATGCCGGCAAGACGACCACTTCAGAGCGTATCCTTTATTATACGGGAAAAACTCACAAGATTGGAGAGGTTCACGAAGGTGCCGCAACAATGGACTGGATGGTCCAGGAGCAGGAACGTGGTATCACCATCACTTCCGCTGCCACGACCGCATTCTGGCATTACAAGGGTGACACCTATCAGATCAACCTCATAGACACCCCGGGGCACGTCGATTTCACCGTTGAGGTCGAGCGTTCTCTCCGTGTTCTTGACGGTACGATTGCAACTTTCTGCGCCGTAGGACGTGTACAGCCTCAGTCAGAGACAGTATGGCGTCAGGCCGACAAGTACGGTGTTCCCAAAATCGCCTACATCAACAAAATGGACCGCGTCGGTGCGGATTTCCTTGCTGTTGTAGAAGAGATGAAGACAAAGCTCGGTGCCCGCGCGATTCCCATCTGCCTCCCTATCGGTGCAGAGGACAAGTTCCAGGGCATTGTGGATTTGATTGCAAACAAAGCTTACTACTACCAGAACAGCGATGAGCTGGTAAACTATGAAATAAAGGACGTTCCCGCTGAAATGCAGGCAGAGGTTGACGCCTGGAGGGAGAAACTCGTAGAGGCAGCCGCTGAATATGACGAGACCCTTATGGAGAAGTTCTTTGACGATCCCAACTCCATCTCGGAAGACGAGATTATAGCTGCGCTTCGCAAGGCAACCATCGATATGGCCATCGTTCCCGCCTGCTGCGGTTCTTCATTCAAGAACAAAGGCGTACAGTTCCTTCTCGACGCCGTTATGCGTTACCTACCTTCTCCTCTGGACAAAGGTTCCATCAAAGGTACCGAGCCCCGCACGGAGAAAGAGCTGGAGCGCAAACCTTCTGCAGACGAGCCTTTCTGCGGTCTGGTGTTCAAGATTGCCACGGATCCTTTCGTAGGCCGTCTTGCATTCCTCCGCGCCTATTCAGGCCATCTGGATGCAGGTTCATACGTTTACAACACACGTACCGAGAAGAAGGAAAGGGTTGCCCGTCTGTACCAGATGCACTCCAACAAACAGAACCCTATCGAGTTCGTCGAGGCCGGTGACATCTGCGCAGCCGTAGGTTTCAAGGACCTGCGCACGGGCGATACGATCTGCGCCGAGAACGCTCCCATCACTCTTGAATCAATGGTATTCCCTGATCCTGTGATCGGACTTGCAGTAGAGCCCAAGACACAGAAGGATCTCGACAAACTCGGAATCGCTCTTGCAAAACTTGCTGAGGAGGATCCTACCTTCACCGTCAAGTCAGATATAGAGACAGGCCAGACAGTCATCAGCGGTATGGGTGAGCTTCACCTCGACATCATCGTTGACCGTCTCCGCCGTGAATTCGGTGTCGATATCAACCAGGGTGCACCTCAGGTTAACTACAAGGAGGCCATTACAATGCCCGTACAGCACCGTGAGGTGTTCAAGAAGCAGACGGGTGGTCGCGGTAAGTTCGCCGACATCATCGTCGAGATCGCTCCCGCAGACGCCGGTCAGACAGGCCTTCAGTTCGTTGATGAGGTTAAGGGCGGCAACGTTCCCAAGGAGTTCATCCCTTCAGTGGAGAAAGGCTTCAAACAGGCAATGGCCAACGGTGTTCTTGCCGGTTACGAAGTTCCTTCACTCAAGGTTACTCTCAAGGATGGTTCCTTCCACCCCGTCGATTCAGACCAGCTTTCATTCGAGATTGCCGCACGTATGGCATTCCGTCACGCCTGCCCCAAGGCGAAGCCTGTTCTTCTGGAACCTATAATGTCCCTGGAGGTTGTTACCCCCGAGGATTATATGGGTGATATCGTAGGTGACCTCAACCGTCGCCGCGGCCAGATCAACGCGATGGATTCCACCGTCGGTGCACGTATAGTAAAAGCTTTCGTACCTCTTGCAGAACAGTTCGGTTATGTAACCATTCTGCGTACCATTTCATCAGGCCGCGCCACATCCACGATGACCTTCGACCACTATGCCGAAGTTCCCGCCAACCTGGCAAAGGAAATCATCGAGAAGAGCGGCTACAAGGCTCCTGATGAAGATGAATAATATTGAATTAAAAAATTAAAGATATGGGTCAGATTATCAGAATTAAACTCAAATCCTTCGACCATATGCTGGTTGACAAATCAGC
>JAKSJV010000040.1 GCA_024402005.1 Bacteroidales bacterium | reverse complement strand
CCGTGAATGGTCCAATGGCCTATCGTCTTGTGAAGACGGATCTGCATATAGAAGCAATCTCCCAGATAGCTGTCTTGCTTCTCCACATAACTGTTGTACATCAACTTGCCGCCGAGCACCCATTGACGGCGGAAGTTGAAGATTGGAGAAAAACTCAGATTGTAGTATTTGTAGCGATCAATCCCGGATTCCCTGTGCATAAAATTGCCGAACAGGTTACCCGCAAAGGACATCGAGAAAATTCCCTTCGAATAAAAAAGGGAGACGTTGGCCTTCACGATGTTATTGACTCCCGTATTCAAGAACGTTGTATAGAACGTAGGACCGAAACCTGTAGGATGTGTGCCTCCCCCGCTGTCGCGTTCCACAACCTTTTCCTCTATCAGACCATCAGCCCTGTTGTAACCGACCAAAGCATTGAATACAAGATATCTCCCGTTTTCATTCCAATGAAAGACATAATTCAAATCCACGTAATTGACCTTGGTGTTTTCAAGGTTCGGGTTGCCGACAATCCAGATATTACGGAGTTTGTCCTGCACTGGATTCGGATAAAACATATAATCGTTGGGACGCATTATTCCGTGAGTCAATATCAAGCGCAGTATATGATCCGGAGCGACATTCCACACTATATTCAGGTCGGAAGTGACATCGTGGCTGTCCTTGAAGAACGATTCCTCAGATTCCACGGGAGCGAACGTATGGGAAGCTGAATATTTTCTTTTGAAAAACTGGTAGCGGGCGCCTGCGCGGAAGTTCCATTTCCCGACATTGTACTTCAGCGTCAGGTATGGAGAGCAATACGTATTCTCCGACCTGAAGGTATCGGCAATGGTCGGATTGAAACTGGCATTGATACCCAAGTCCATATCCACCTTATGAAGGTCTCCCTTCAAGAGCGGTTGCTCCAGTTTCAATTCCCCGTCCACAGTATAGGGGTTGCGGGAAAACTCATCGTATTCCAGATAATTGCGCTGCTCACGGTTCTGCCCGTATTTATAGTTTGCCGAAAACGTGAACTTTCCGCCGCCGTTGAAAGTGTGTCCGTACTCTGACATTACGGTAGCAACCAAATCATTCTTCTTCAAGTCCTTGATGCTGCTCTCGTCAGTGTAGTACTGCCATCCCGGTCCCTGGGTGGCCGACTTGTCATAAACGGTATGGCGGGATACATTTTCCGAGCCCTTATCCACCCGCCAGCTCTCCACAACCCATAATTTCAAGACGTCCCTGTCCGTGAAACCGTACTTGACACTGAGTTTTGCAGTCTCCTGGCAGAAGTTCTCCCGCAAAGTATCCAGGATCTGGGCTGTAACCTCCTTGTCAAATTCTTCGGAATACTGGACGGCGTCCGGCTGGTAGTACTCCATACTGAGCGTTCCACGGACTTCCAACTTGTTTTTCTTGTAGAACAGGTTCACGCTGGGCATAAAATTCCATTCCGTGGTTGCATTCGCAAACGCCTCACCGCTGAAGCCCTCTTCAAGTTTTCTTGGGATGACGTTGATCACGCCGCCCTGACCGTTCTTCTGCTGGGCCACACTCGGAGAAACGGATATCTCCACTTTCTCGATTTCACCGATTCTGATCTGTTCCAGCATCACATCTTTCTCTGCATCCGTACTTTTACCGTCAATCTGCAAGTCAAAATTGCTGAAAGCATCGTTGCCGGTACGGCTGAGAAGTTCCGGCATCGTCAGAAGAACATCTTTCAGAGACGTATTTCCCGCCAAACCCAGTTTGTCCACATATATGACTTTCTTGTCAGGAAGTATTTCCAACGCATAATCATACTGCTGTGCGACGGCAGGAATCAACCCCGCGAAAAGCAACAGAAACAACAAATCAATCCTTTTCATTTCAATCCGCATTTTCATCAGGCTCCACGTGCAGTGAAATCAGGGTTTCCTGCCCGTATTTTCCCCTCAGGGCAGCCTCGACGGCCGTTGTCACCTCGTGGGCCTCGGCCACGCTCATATCAGGGTTCACCACGATGTGGGCATCTATAATCACGTAATGGCCGCTGCGACGGGTTTTGAGTTCGTGTACACTGTCCACCTTCTCAATGCTGCCGATAATGGATATGATTTCATCTTCCGTTTCATCCGGAAGGGATGCTTCCATCAGCTCGCTGAACGCCGGACCGGCCATCCTGACGGCCACTATGAAGATGAAAATACTTATTATGCAACCCGTCAAGGGGTCCAGCAACGTCCATTTCCCGCCAAGGACGATGGCGCCCCCTATTCCTATCAGCGAGCCTACCGATGACAAAGCATCGGAGCGGTGATGCCAGGCATTGGCAATCATTGCCGGACTGTCCAGCTTCCTGCCTTCACGGGCCGTCCATTGATACAATATCTCCTTGACCACAATGGAGAGTATAGCGGCGCACAAGGCTATCCAACCGGGGCTGGCGATGGCCGCACCATAAACGACAGCCCTAATCTTCGATATCCCGGACATCATCATCTTCACGGCCACCGCAGCCAGAAGAAGGCTCACGGACAACGCAGCCAGGGTCTCATATTTCCCGTGGCCGTAATCGTGTCCCTTGTCTCCGCCTTTGGATGAAATGCGGACCATCACAAGGACGATAGCGTCACTTACCAGATCCGACAGTGAGTGCACGGCATCCGCAACCATAGCGGCGCTGCAGCCGAGAATGCCGGCCACGAATTTCACTGCCGTCAGAGCCAGATTGGCGACGGCTCCCCATAGAGTAACAAGTGATATTCTCCTTTCCCTGTCCGTCATAAAACATATCAAAGTTTCAATCCGTCAAGCAGTTTCCCTGCATCGGACAAACTCCCTACCGTACCGGCATCCACAAACTCGAAATCCTCACGCAGGAAACCAAAGATAGGATATTTGCTACAAACAGCCAAATAAAAGTCTATGATACCGAACACGTCCGAGTCGTGCTCAAACCCGCTGAAAGCCTTGGCTATATCACTGGAAATCAGATGTATGCCAGTAAACGAATACGGCCTCAGCTCCTTTCTGGCAGGCTCTGTCATCAAAGCGGCCGGCCCCTTTATCTCCCCTGTTTTCAGATTCGTCCACCCGACAAGCCGCATCGAAGCATCAAACAACAATCTACGGTCAGACGGACTGTCGCACACTACCAGTCTTGCAAGAATGCCATCCATCGGCAAAGCGGTGAATGCCCTGTAGTCCAGATTGGAAACAATATCCACATTATGCACAAGGAACGGTCCGTCATAATTGTCGAGCAGCAACGGCAAAGCCTTCAAGATACCTCCACCCGTATCCAGCAGGCATTCCGATTCGTCGCTGAAACGCACTGATGCGGAAAAACCGGATTCCGAAACCACCCACTCCCTCACAAGCGGGGCGAAATGATGTACATTGACGACTAACTCGTCGATTCCGGCATCACGCAACCTTTTCAGCACCCACCAAAGCAGCGGTTCGGACACCCTTTTCCCACCGACGGTAGCCTCGACATTCACCAGCGCCTTGGGTCTGGTATCGGTAAGCGGCCGCAATCTGGTCCCCAAGCCAGCGGCAAAAATCATCGCCTTCATAACAAACTCTCCGATAATGATTTGAGATATGGATACCTATCACAGGCGACGCTTTGAAGATTGCGTATCCCAGCCGGGATACAGTCTGCGAAATACTGTTTCTTTTCAACCAGCCCGCGGAAACCGTATGCCCCGAGAGCCTGCATTATGCGCAGCAGGGCAAACTTTCTGACATTCGCCTCGAATTCACTGCGGCCGACATTTGCATAATCCTTCAGACTGGCATAATATGCCTCCTTGAGTTCATCCTTTTCACTCTGGCTGAATGCGGAAGACGCGTGATAGATGAAAGAGCACAAATCGTAATAAAACGGGCCTTTGAACCCGCCCTGGAAATCGATGTACCAGGGATTCCCGTCATAGACCATAATGTTACGGCTCTGGAAGTCACGGTACAGAAATGTTTCCGAAGGCACGCCGACAAGGTCCGTGCATAACCTGTCGAAGTCATCCTGCAGCCTGTTTTCATCGAACAGGACACCGGATATGCGCAGGAAACAATATTTGAAATAATTGAGGTCAAAATTTATGATACGCGGGCCGAACTCCCTGGTGGCGAAACACTTGCTCCAGTCGAAGTCCTTTGCCCCGAACTGGATGCGGGGCAATTCCCCCATCACCTGCAGCAACAACGGCTTGTTGTCCAGACATTCGTGCAGGGAAACGTCTCCCAAATCATCCTGTGTATAGCAAAGGCCATCAGCAGAAACGTCATACACACGCGGGACACGTACACCTTTTGATACGAGATGCCGGTCCAACGCTATGAAACTTGCATTCTCGGCAGATGATTCGTTTTCCACGCCGATTATCGTCCTTACCCCCTCCGGTGCGGAATTGTCTGCCAGGCGTATTCTCGAATAAATCCTATGCGACCCGCTGGCAGGCAGCACTGTGCTGTCAATATATCCCTTCAAAGATGTAAAGAACCCGTTCATAGTCTATTGGAATTGAGGGAAAAGCAGACGGGCATCTCCGACAAGGGCGGGGGAAGCCAACTCATCGGGGGCAAAACTCCAGGTGCCGATAATGGTATTGTCCCCTATCGACTCCGGGGTCACGACCTCGTGTTTCCCGAAGAAATCATATATCAGATCACGGACCTGGGGATAACGTGCGACTGTCCTTTCACCGATACGGGACATATCGATGCCCGCCTCCTGCAGCAGGTATCCTCCGCCGTTGGCCCGGTATGAGGTCATCACGACTTTATAGGTGGCATCGGGATCGAACGCAGTCCCGTCGGCCATCGAGGCAATCCTTACCCTGTTACCGGCATCTGCAGTGACATCCACGGTATAATTGAGCCCGCCAGCCGAATCGAAGTTGTACGGTCTGAAAATGAAAGACCAGTGTCTGCTGCCGGTACGCTCATCGGCCTTGTTTTCTATTTTCAGGATATGTCCCTCCCCATTGTAGGTATTGATCCATCTGCCGTATGAAACTTCGAGATAGCGCCTGATTTCCTCCCCGGTCATCGTCAGAACGAACAATTGGTTTTCATAAGGATAAATGCTCAGCAAATCATTATAAAGGACATCTCCGCTCTCGATGCTGTTGTTGTATGACAACGGCGCCGCAAACGAAACGTCGGCCCCGGTGTAACCGAGACATACCGTATGCAGGAAATTCATATAATCGGACATACCGCGGTATGCTGTCCTTGTCACAAGCGGCATCGACAGCTCGCCCACCTTGCGGAGTGAAAAGGTCTTCACCGCATTGAAATCCTTCGCAAAACGCCTTTTCATTTTCTTATCCACTTTGAGAGCATCCACAGGGACAATTTCAGCATTTACGTTTTTGGAGGCCACATCCCCGTTCTTCACTTTGAGGTTCAGGGTTATGTGACCGACATTGCGGCAATGCGAGCCGCCGTTCACCAGACATTTCCTGCCGTCACACTCGACGAAAGTCCTGTGGTCGTGAGCACAAATCAGCGCATCCACGCCTTTCAGCGAGCGAAACAGGTCAAGACCCTGATTTTCCAGTTCACGGCCATTTCCCTTGCCCGTACCCGAATGCACCGCGACGATGACGACGTCAGGCTTTATCTCCGCCACGGCCCTGTCCACATCTGCCTGAACACATCGCGTAAGGAAAAGGAAACTCATTCCGCTCCACAATTCAGGAGAAAGCCAATTCTTGATGTTCGCATTGGTATAGCCCAGTATCAAAAACTTCAAACCCTGCCTTTCAATCACCGTCCGGGAGTCAAAATACGGAGAACCGTCCGCCTTGACGGCATTGCCGGCAAGGTACGGGGCCGACAGACTTTTTCTCACCCTGTCATACACGGCGTGACCGTTTTCCACGTCGTGATTTCCGACCAGCAGGGCATCGTATTTCATATAATCGGTCATCCGCGCAAACAGATGTACGGAAGCCGTATCGACATAACTGAAATAATAAGCGGCATTGTCCCCCTGCAGGGCATCGCCTGCGTCTATCAGGATGACGTTGTCCCTGCCATATTGCTTTCGGGCATTTTCCACTGCCGCGCTGACGGCCAGCAAAGAGTGTCTGCGCACCCTGCCTCCGGTATAAAGTTCATCGAAATAACGTCCGTGAACATCGCCTGTCGTGAATACGTGAATTGAAAATTCACCGTCACGGGTCGCGGCGGAAGCGGCAAGCATAGAAGCCCCCAGCAGCGCGAGCAACGGCAGGACTGTCCTTGTGATTTTAAAAAACTTGACCATAATAGACTGAAATACCCACAAATTTAACTAACTTTGCTTGATTTATGTCTATAAATATGCTGAATTTTGCCTATTGCTCCGACAAGTACCAGTATACGATGGGAAAGTCGTTCTATGATAACGGGATGAAGGACAAGAGAGCCATCTTCAATTTCTTCTACCGTCTGGCGCCTGAAAACAACAACTGGGCCGTGGTATGCGGGACCGACGAAGTGATTGAAATGATTCAGAACCTCGGCAAGGCCGACCCGGATTTCTTCGGGAAATTCCTCCCGGGTGACGATTACGGTGAATTCAGGCAATACCTCAGCACGATGCGTTTTACAGGCAACGTCTGGGCAATGAGGGAGGGAGAGATAGCATTCCCGAACCAGCCCGTGATAACGGTCGAAGGGCCTATGATAGAGGCACAGGTACTCGAGACTCCCCTGCTCTGCATAATGAATCATCAGATGGCCGTCGCCACAAAGGCGTCCAGGGTATGCAGGGCAACGCAAAAGCCCGTCAGCGAATTCGGCTCGCGCCGCGCGCACGGTCCCTGGGCCGCGACATACGGAGCCAAGGCGGCTGTCATAGCCGGATGCGCGAACACCTCCAATGTCCTGACCGGCGTGAACTGGGGCTGCGGCAGCACAGGAACAATGGCCCACAGCTATGTGACCAGCTTCGGATGTTCCGTAGAAGGGGAATACTCTGCTTTCTGCACATACTGCAAAACCCATATGGGCGAGCCGCTGATACTGCTTACAGACACTTATGACACCCTGCGCTGCGGCATCAAGAATGCCATACGCGCCTTCAGGGACTGCGGTATCACGAATGATTACAAACCTTCCTTCGGAATACGCCTGGACAGCGGAGACCTGGCATACCTGAGCCAGAGATGCCGTGAGGCGCTGGATGCCGCCGGGCTGGAAAACTGCAAGATCTTCGCAACGAACGGCCTTGACGAGTACCTGATTACGGACCTCGAACGCCAGGGTGCAAAAATAGACAGCTACGGCGTGGGCGATGCGATAGCCACCTCCAAGGCGGCTCCCTGCTTCGGCGGCGTTTACAAGCTGGTGCAGATAGACGATATGCCTGTGCTCAAACGCAGCGAAGACAAGATAAAACTGATCAATCCCGGATTCCAGATTACGTACCGTATACGCCAGAATGGCAAGAACGAGGCGGACGTGACCTGCCTGAGGGGCGATTCGATGGAACTCAAGTTGCAGAAAAAAGCAGCATTCACCATACGTGACGAGTATGACAGGGACAAGTCCAAGACCTTTTCTGCCGGAAGCTATGAAGCCGTTCCCCTGCAAGAGAAAGTGATTGAAGACGGCAGGGACGTACACGAGCGTCGGAGCCTTGCGCAGAAGAAGCAATACTTCAATGAAACGCTGATGTCCTTCGACGCGTCAGAGCGGAGGCTGATAAATCCTCACTACTACAAAGTGGACATCAGCGACAATCTGTACAATACGAAGATGCAGATTCTGAACAGGCTGAACAGTGAAATAGCTGATTTCGAATAATACAGGTCTATGAAAAGGCAGAGGTTCTGGATACCGTTGATTCTGGTGGGCGCGATAGTCCTCCAGGGCCTTGCGTCGCCCACGGGCAGCTTCAGGACCTATCAGCAGGTTGTCGTCACCGACGGAGACGAGGAGGATGACTGGGATGAGGATATGCCGGACTTTTCACTGTGGTCCAAGGACAGTCTCCAGCAATACTCCGACTCGATGCTCAAACTGCTTCAAGACAGCGTCGAGTTCGATTTCATCAGGGTGGAGACCAACGATACGATACAGAAGAAGGTGGATTCCGTGTATAGGGAAATGTTTCTGGCCGACTCTCTGGCAAGGGCCAAAAGCGAATTCGAGAAGGAGTTCGCCACGTGGAGCAAAAAGGAGCAGAAGAAATGGATATACGAGAACGTCAAACTTCCGGCTGAAATGCACCGCCTGGACAGCATCAATGCAAGGAAGGACAGTCTGAAAGCCATCAAGGACTCCATTGCCGAGACTACGCCCAGAATCCTGGAGAGTCCCTTCGTACCCGATTCCCTGAAATACAAACGCCTGCTGCTGATGACACAGGACAAGCATTTCGGAGATTTCAAATTCCACAAACAGGATACGTCCTACAACGCTCATTACTACGACTATCCCTTCTTCCGCCAGGACGTAAACGCCACCTGGCAGGGGAATGCCGGCTCTGCAGTGCAGCTCTACTCGGCGCCCAAGCGGGAGGAAGAGGAAAACGCCATTTTCTTCACCCCGTACCGCAGTTGGAGCTACACTCCCGCCAACCTGCCCATATACAACACCAAAACGCCTTACACCGAACTGGGATACTGGGGAACGCTGCTGTCCGGCCAGGACAAGGAAGAAATCAACCTGAGGCTACTGACGACACAGAATATCACACCGGCGTCCAACATCACCTTCGAACTGAACAAATACGGAGGAGGCGGTATGATGATGAAATCCACCACCGCCAACTACAATCTGGCCCTGAGCACCAGCTACCTGGGCAAAAGATATTCGATGCACGCCGGCTGGCTGCACGACAAACTGACGAAAACGGAGAACGGAGGTATCAGGGACAATATGTGGATCAGGGATACGAGCGTGGCATCGAGGGAAATCGAGGTGAATCTGCAAAAGGCCGAAAACATCATATCGCGCAATACGCTGTTCATCCATCACAACTACCGCATACCCTTCGGCAACGATTCGCTGACAACGGCGTTTGTCGGGCACCAGACCGAATGGAACCTGTACAACAAGAATTACACCGATGAAATAAGCGACGAATACGGCCGCAAGTTCTACAACAACCAGTTCTACATCAACGACCGCAAAAGTTCCGATACGCTGCGCACGATGCGTCTGGACAACAAGATATATCTGCGTCTGCAGCCCTGGAAAGCCGATGCTCCGCTTTCGAAGATAGATGTGGGAATAGGTGACAAACTCCTGTCCTACCACGACGTCTATAATGTTCCGGAACTTTACAGCCGCAAGTTGTACCAGAACAGCGTATATGCTTATGCGGGGCTGCGCGGCAAGGTGAAGAAATACTTCGACTGGGATGCGGGAGGACAGCTGTTCTTCGTCGGGGCGCAAGCCGGCGATTTCAACGTGGATGCGAATATGCAGTTCAACTTCTTCCCGTTCCGCAAGAACCGCAACAGCCCCCTGTCCGTAGGCGTGCATTTTCACACTGACCTGACGGAGCCCGACCACTACCAGCAGCAGATATATACCAACCACTACCGTTGGGAGAACCATTTCGCCAAGGAGTCCAATACAAGAATAAGCGCCAACCTGAATATTCCGGAATGGAGGCTGGATGCTGAAGTGACCTATTCGATACTGGCGAACAAAGTCTATTACGATACTCTGGGAATAGTACGCCAGAGAAGCGGAGCAATGAACGTGCTCACCGCCAGCCTGCGCAAGGATTTCACCCTGTGGTGGTTCCATTTCGACAACAGACTGCTCCTGCAATTCTCATCAGACCAGAGCGTAGTTCCCGTGCCACTGCTTGCCCTGAACCTGAGGTGGTATTTCCAGTTCCCCGTCGTCAAGAACATTCTGACGATGCAGCTGGGTGCCAACTGCCTGTACAACACATTGTGGCAGATGCCTGCCTTCAACCCGGAACTCAGCGTATTCTACAACCAGAACAAGGAACGGTACGGCAACTGTCCGTACTTCGACGTATTCCTGAATATGCAATGGAAACGCGCCTGCATATTCATCAAGTGCGAGAACGTCGGAGAGGGCGCTCCTTGCAAGGTCAAGGATTACTTTACCGCCCACAACTACATCCACACCCAGAGGACAGTCAAATTCGGTATCTACTGGCCGTTCTACGTACAGCCCAAGCACGTCCACGTCCATCATCACGAAGATGGGCACGACCACGGCCACGCCGGTGGAAAAGGGATGACTACTTCACCCGGACGCTCTGCGCAGGGTCGACTTTCGAGATGAAAACGCCGGGGATAAGCAGAATCAGCATTATGACCGCGTAGGCTGCGGCATCGAACAGCAGAATCTGCAGGAAGTTCAGGTCAACGGGAACATAGCTCAAAAAATAGTTGGCGGGGTTCAGCCGCAAAAAATGCGTGGCATCCTGAAGGACGCAAAGTCCCATACCTATTATATTGCCCGACAGCATCCCCTTGAAGACCAGCCTTGAGGATGTCAGCAGAAAAGTCTTGGCTATATCCGTCGTCGTCATCCCCATACTTTTGAGAAGGCCTATCGTACTGATATTTTCGAAAAGAAGTATAAGCAGGCCGCTGACCATATTGAGCCCGGCCACGATCACCATAAGTACAAGGATAAAGGCCACGTTGGCGTCAATAAGCCTCAACCAGTCGAAAATCTGCCTGTATGAAGAATAGCTGTCGGATGCCATCAGGGGCCCTCCGTCCTCATCGGAATGGATATAGAGTATATCAGAGATGATTCCACGGGCCAGACTGACGGATTCTTCGTCCCTATGATCTCCGTCAAGCAGTACCTCCAGGGCCGATATCTGCCCGTCTTCCCATCCGTTGACGCGCCTGAGTGCCTTTATGTCACAAAGAACCTGCATCCTGTCGTCACCTGCAGAAAAGGCATCGTAAATGCCTGTCACCGTGAAACTTCTGACAGATACGGTTTCATTTATGAAGAAAGCGGGTAAAGAATCGCCCACATTCAAGGACATCAACGTCGCAAGACGGCGCGGTATGACGGCTCCCATCACCGTGGTGTCGGTCGTTTCGATGCCTTTGAACACCACTCCGTGGACGTTCCCGTTCTTCCTCGCTATCGCCCCGGCATAGATGGCAGGCCGCAACCGGCTGACCCCGGGGACATCTTCCAACAGGGACAGCACCTCCCCGCCCACCGCAAAAGGAGCCGTTTTCTCCTTTGCAATGGCATCCGGCCTTGAAATCCGTATATCGCCAGCCATATCGGATATGGCATCGGAAACACCGCTTCTGAAACCGTCAGCGATTGCCGCCGCCACAATCATAACGATGAAACTCACCGTTATCGACAGCAGCGCCATATGGCCTTTGAAAGACAAACGTTCTGATATGAAGTGCGGAGCTGACATATTGCTAATCCGTTATCCTGCTTATATCCATAAGGATACGTCTTGATGAGGGATGCAGATTGTTGCATCTGCCGCCCAGGTTCTTGACGAATCCCAGCGGTATCCCGCGGTATTTGACGAGAAGAAAACCTGTCGGAGCATCGCTGAGGACGAGAGTGTCCTTGTGCAGGAATTTCAAGGCATCCTTTCCGGAGAGTTCCGCAGAGGGAAAATCATCAGGATCCAGCAAGGCGCTCAAAGCAAGGTCCGCACAAGGGATTCTGTCCTTTCCCTTTACGGTGAAAGCGTGCGTACCGGCAGAAATCACGTTCAACTTCCTACCTATATATTGTAATTGCTGCGCCACGAAGTCGGGCACGGCATAAATCTCTCCCTTGCGGTCGAACATACCCACGCCATAACCCTCATTTCCGGACTGCACGACATTCCTTTTCCCGTTCTTGAGGATGGCTGCACAGTACTGCCCTTCGCCACGAACCGCATCAGGATGCATCAGGAAGCCGTATTCTGTCCGACGCGGGCCATCGAACGGCATATCGAAGCGGAGCGCTTCGCCTCCAAGTTCACGGGCAGCCCACTCCACGTTGCCGTCATTCTCGCTGTCATTGAAGGTACAGGTGCTGTAAACAAGCACGCCGCCGGGGGCAAGGGCGTCCCAGACGTCGGCCAGTATGCGCTTCTGCCTGGAGGCGCACAGGGCCACATTGTCCTCCGACCACATATTGACGGCGTTCTCGCTCTTGCGGAACATACCTTCTCCGCTGCAGGGGACATCCGCTATGACGATGTCGAAATATCCTTTCAATTTGCCGAACTCCGCAGGGTCGGATGACGTCACCACCACGTTAGGATCGCCCCACACAGCCACATTGTCGGCCAGAACAGCCGCACGTGAACGGATAACCTCATTGCTTACCAGGATGAATGCATCACCGTACAGCTCACGCAGCGACGATGCCGCATCGGTGGTCTTTCCCCCCGGAGCCGCGCACAGATCCAGAACTTTCGCCCCCGGATGACCGGCAAGCACCTGACGCAGCAGCCATCCCACAAACATAGCAGACGCATCCTGCACATAGTAAGCTCCGGCGTGGAACAGCGGGTCGAGCGTAAAGGACGGACGTTCCTTGAGGTATCGGGCCAACGGGTTCCACGCTACGGCCCCATCCAAAGGCAGATACGAAAGGTCGCACTGCTTCAGCGGATTCCGGCGGATGCTTACAGGTATCTGTATATCAGAGGATTTCACCGGTAGAAACAGCAGTTACCGTCTTGTCGAGGAATTCCTGGATCTTGCCGCCGAGCAGGGTTTTCATCATAAAATTCAGGTCGGCGTCGACGTTTATGTTGAAAAGCGTTTCCATAGGCGCCTCGCCCGGTTCCAGATTGAGGGTGATATGGAAATGGAAAGGAGCCTCCACGTCCTCGAACACGACCTTGCTGAAAGGGACCTTCTCGGCTATCTTCACGGCAATCGTGAATCCTGCATACGTGATGCTTATCGTATCGCCATCGACGACGACATCCTTTTTCTGTTCCTCCGGGATGACAGCCGTCACACCGTTGAGGTCAACTATCCTGTCGAAAAGGGCCATCGGAGCAGTTCTCACGATGACGGTTTTGCTCTTGTATTCAGCCATAATTTAGTATATTTGTACAAATATAGACAAAATCGGCAAGTTTCAGCAATGAGGAAGATATATTTTGAAAAAAGGTGCATAATGATCTGCGGAACGGAGGACCAGGCCCTTCAGGACCCCAACGTCATCAGCTTTTCGCTCGGGGAGAGTTTCAGCATAGATTCGCTGATCCATATGTTCGAGCTGTCCGACACCCTGATGAAGGTCTGCATTCCGACAAAGGATGTGGAACGCACATACAAAAGAATCTGCGATGAATTCTATGAGGTCAATGCGGCAGGAGGGCTGGTGAGCAACCGCCGCGGCGACTATCTCCTCATACGGCGCAACGGACTCTGGGACCTTCCGAAGGGCCATCAGGAGAGCGGTGAAGACATCAAGGTCTGCGCAATGCGCGAAGTCGAGGAAGAAACGGGAATACACGAACTGGAACTCCGGGACCTGATCTGCATTACCGACCACTGCTATTTCCGTAACGGGAAATGGCATCTCAAGCACACCTGGTGGTACGATATGCTTTACACGAATCCTCTGGACCTGACGCCACAGCGCGAAGAGGACATCACCCAGGCCGCCTGGATAGCCCGTTCATCCATAGCCGACTGCCTCACCAACACCTTCCCGTCCATAGCGGAAGTCTTCCGCGAGGCCAAGATATAACCCCGCGACAGCACTTACTCGCTGGACTAAAATTTTTCTGACGCGGGTCGAGAGGGGGTTCACAGAAAGCATTTTGATGCTTTCGACCCGAGCAGAAGGGCTTCAGCCCGTCGGTCCCGACT
>JAKSJV010000004.1 GCA_024402005.1 Bacteroidales bacterium | reverse complement strand
ATTTCCTTTCGAAGGCCTCGATGGTGTTCTCCATCAGGCAGGTGATGGTCATAGGACCAACACCGCCCGGAACTGGGGTAATACAACGTGCAACGGCCTCAACCGCCTCGGTATCGACGTCCCCACAGAGTTTGCCGGTTTCAGGATTGCGGTTGACGCCGACATCTATCACTACTGCCCCGGGCTTGACCATATCTGCAGTAACAGTGTGCGGGTGTCCAACTGCTACGACAAGGATGTCTGCCCGACGTGTAACTTCGCCCAGGTCCGCGGTTTTGGAATGGGCTATGGTCACCGTGGCATTTTCATCCAGCAGAAGTTTTGCCACCGGCAGGCCGACTATATTGCTGCGTCCCACCACAACGGCATATTTGCCCTTGATGTCCTCTCCCGCTTCCTTAAGCAGTTTGATTATACCTTTCGGTGTGCAGGCCACGGTGCAGGGGCGTTTCTGCCACAGGGCCGCAACGTTCAGCGGATGGAAACCGTCGACATCCTTCTCCAATGAAATGGCCTCGATGACCTTGTTTTCGTCTATATGTTTCGGCAGAGGCAACTGCACAAGTATCCCATCAACGCCCTCATCGGCGTTCAGAGTAGCGATGAGTTCCAGAAGTTCAGCCTCCGTGATGGTGTCAGGCTTGCGTATGGTGGTATTCTTTATGCCGACTACCTCGCTGGCCTTTGCCTTGCCCGTCACGTAACTCACGCTTCCCGGATCCTCTCCGACAAGAATGACGGCAAGATGGGGCTCGCGTCCGTATTTTTCCTTGAGGGCGGAAACCCTGTCGGCCATCTCAGCCTTGAGCCTGGCCGACAGATCCTTACCACTTATTCTCATTATTCTGTTACAGTATCGGCGGCCGGCTGTGCGACTTCCACTACGGGTTCAGCTGCAGCCTCAACCTGCTCCGCGGCGGCCTCTTCCTTGGGATAAGGCAGACCTATCTTACCGAGTTTGCCGGTAAAATACAGCCCTGCGGCAATGCCTGCAACAACAACGAGAGCGATAACCACCCTGAGTATCTTCTTTCCGGCTGATGTCTTCTTGACGAAAGGATCACCGGCCTTGATGATAGGATATTTGGCAGTGCTGGTAAGTGTCTTGCCGAAGATGGTATTGACCTTGACAACCGAGTTGATGGCCCAGCCGTTGGCATTGAGTACGGGTCCGAGATTGCGCTTGCGCAGTTTCATCCAGGCCAGCAGGCAGGAAGGTCCGGAAATGATGAGCATAATGCCGAGGACTACAAGAAGAGTCTGCCAGATGGGGGTTGCGGCGATGCCGCTGACAAGTTTCACGACAGCGTCCGTGATGAATCCTATGGCAAGACCCAAAGCAGCAAAGATACCTGAGAACTTGGCTATGTCGAAAGCCTGTTTCTTGTCGGCGGCGGGAGCAGCCAGGTTCACGCCGTCAGCCTTGGCCTGAAGGTCTGCAACTGCCGCGGCTTCCTTATCTGCAGCATTCTTACTGATTTTCTCAACCAGGAAATTCCACGCCTTCCTGTAAGGAGAGAAGAATGCCTGGCGTATATTGATAGGATTGTCCACTATCTTGGTGACAACGGCATCCCAGTCATTGCCTTCACGGTCATAGAACATCGCATTCTTGCCTACACGCAGATTTTTGGTGCCTCCGTCCGTCATAACGGCAACGATGTCCATAGACTTGCCGAGAGTCTGCGACGTACAGTGGCAGTAGATGAGGAACATCCCGCTGAGTCCGGCCATATCGCCGTGCGCGCCCATATTCTCCACCTTGAGGCAGAGCTTGCAGCAACGTTCGTCAATGAAGAGTTCACCGACCTCGAACATTGCCATCTCATCAGGGTTAAGACTATAGAAATCGCTGAATACCACATAGTTCCTGAGGAATTTGGCGAAATCGCGATAAAGGTGCATAAGGTCATTGACCTTGTCTATCAGGGCGGATTCTTCCTCAAGAGCCTTGTCCTGGGCCACAAGAGCAAGAAGCGCATCCTTGCTGCCATCTGAAAGTACCTTGTTCACATATTCCAGTCCAAGTCCTTCAACGCCTGTGCCTTTTTTCTCGTTCATCCATACGGTATAAGGCGTAAGTTTGGCCACGATGCTGTTCCACTGCTCCTCCGAAAGCGACGTAGCGCCCTCGTATTCCTTGTCCAGCACCAAAGTCCGCAGAGAAGTGAATGCCGTGTGCCAGGCAGGGTTGATGGCGTCGTAAGGCAGGAGACCGTCCTTGGAAGGACGTGCAAGAGGATACGAAGCAATCTCGTCGAGACAGTCGCCGAGGTTCTTCTGGCCGATTTCGGCGACCTTGTCCACATTCACGTCAACGGCAGACGATACGGAATCATCGAACCCTATCAGTTTGCAGCGGATGAAATAATCCTCGATTTTGGCTTTCAAGGCATTGCAGGCAGCAACCACATCGGCCGTATCGGCTCCATAAGGAAGAACGCTGTTGCCTTCCGCCTGACCTGCCGCACACCACGCCGAGTAATCGGCAGCGGCGGCATAGAAAGCCTCTATCTTGTCGGTGTCCACGCCTTGTTCGCCGCTACGGTCAGTCACACCGCCCATCTTGTCAACGATGTTGGCAATAAGCTCTGACGTCGCGGCATCATCCGTAGAGGCGGGGGTAATGACGCCGTCGCCATTGAATCTTGTTTTGGCGAATATTGCGACACTGTCTGAAGTATCGTCGATTGAAATGGAATCCTTCTTATGACCGAGATTCTTGAGTATCTGCCTTGCTGATTTGAGTATCTTCTCCCCTTCAGGGTTTTCCACATTGATCTTGTCCAGTGGAAGTTCGTTGGATCCCTTGAGCAGAAGGTCGTGATCCTTCACGACAGAAGTAAGCCATTTTGCCGTCTGTACGACCTCAAGAAGATGTATCCTGCCGTCATTGTCGACGTCAAGTACCTTGAGTGTATGGGGGTCGAACTCCAGACCGGCGACAGGACAGCTGAGGACAGTCCATTTCTTCTGGTCCAGTTCGCCGAGATGTGCAATGTCCTCTCCGCTGTCGATTTTTACCCTTACGACACCTCCGATGGACGAATAAGTCCATTTGAATCCATTTTTCAATGCTAGTTTTTTCATATTTGTCACTGATTATGTTTCACAAATCTTTCAAAGATACAAAAATTTCAAAAAATTGTTATATCTTTGCAGTCCAATCTGGATTAATCCGATTAAATGGTGCCGGTAGTTCAGTTGGTTAGAGCGTCAGATTGTGGTTCTGAATGTCGTGGGTTCGAGTCCCACCCGGCACCCAAAATCCCCCCTTGCAAAAATCAGAATTCGCTGTCCATCGAAAAGGAATAGCATTTTCTTTCCGTGATTATTACGTGATCGACCAAAGCGAGCTCGAACATCTGAAGAGCCTGTTTCAATTGTTTCGTGAGCTTTATGTCGGCAACTGACGGGCGTGGGTCGGCGCTCGGATGATTGTGGGAGAGGATTACGGCAGAAGCCTTGAGATCAAGCGCCCTGGCCACTATCCGCTTGATGTTTATCTCCGTCATCGATTCTCCGCCCTCGCTGATGCGCATAGTGCCGATTACCGCCCTCGACCTTTTAAGAAACAGGCACCAGCACTCTTCCCTGGCCAATGTAGTGACTGTACGCCGGAGCAGATTGACGACGTCCTCAGCATTGTTTATGATGTCCGGAGCCTTGTTCCGCTCATTGGCAAGCCTGCGTCCGAGTTCGAAGGCCGCCACGAGAAGCAGGGCCTTTCCCTCCCCTATTCCGTCCACCCTTTCCATCGCCTCCACCGACATTGCGCCCAGTCGGACAAGGCTGTTGTCCGCCGCCAGCAGAAGTTCCCTGGACACGTCGACCACATTCTTTTCGCGGGTTCCCGTCCTTAAGAGTATGGCAAGCAATTCAGCTGTTGAAAGTGCCGCAGGACCACCGGCAAGCATCCTTTCCCGCGGCATATCCTCAGAATTCCAATCCTTGATTTTCATAATTGAGTTTTTGCCGGCAAATTACAGGTCCTGCGGACAATTGTCAACAGGTGAAGTGCAAATAAATATTTTTTCTTAAAGGAATTGCCGATTTTTATTCTTTTTTTTAATAAATTTGAGAATATTAAACGGATTATCGGATAACAAAACACTATTCTTATGTCAATTTCAAGAAAAATCTGGGGCAGGACCCCTGACGGCAAGGCCATCTACAGATATACCATCAAAAACGAATCCGGAGCATCGGTGGTGCTGTGCAACATCGGCGCAGGCATCGTGTCAGTCAATGCCCCGGACAAGAACGGTAAAATTTCAGACGTTGTAATAGGCTACGGCAAACCTGAAAACTACTTCGGAGACGGCCCCTGCGCGGGAAAATGCCCGGGACGCTTTGCCAACCGCATCGCAGGCGGCAAGTTCACGCTTGACGGAGTCACTTACTCCTTGCCTGTGAACAACGGCCCCAACCATCTGCACGGCGGCCCTGACGGTTTCCAGAATCAGGTTTGGGAATCGCGCAAGCGCAAGGGCGGTGTTGAGTTCAAATACACCTCCAGGGACGGTGAAGCCGGTTATCCCGGAAACGTTACCGTCGTCGCACGGTACGATTGGACGGAACATAATGAGCTGCAGCTCAGTTTCACGGCAAAGACCGACAGGAAGACAATCATCAACCTCACCAATCACAGCTATTTCAACCTCAACGGCAAAGGCTCCGTATTGAGGCATTATCTGAAACTCAATGCATCACGGTATCTTCCGACCGACGAGACGCTCATCCCTCTCGGAAAAGCGGAATTCGTTCACGGAACCCCTATGGATTTCCGCACGCCGAAAACTCTCGGCAAGGATATCTTCAAGGATTTCCCGGCGACGAAAATCGGCAAGGGATATGATGCCTGCTGGTGCATAGACGGCTATATGAAGGGACAGATACAGGAGGCGGCAACACTTTCTTCAAAGACCAGCGGCCGCACCCTCCGCGTATTCACCACCCAGCCCGGCGTCCAGATCTATACCGGAAACTACCTTACTGGATGCCCTGTCGGCAAAAAGGGCCGCATCTATCACGATTATGACGCAGTGGCCATAGAGTGCCAGCACTTCCCTGACAGTCCCAACCACCCGTCTTACCCGACCACGGTACTGAAACCGGGCAAACTGTTCAGGGAAGCCATAATCTTCGCCTTCGGAGTTAGCGAGTAAGGAATTCCGCACGAGAGATTTCACTGCCACTTTTGACATTTAGCCAAAAAATCGCTAATTTTGGAGTGCATAAGAAGCTGTGGACGGAATCGACTCATATACGGGAATAATCTCTGCATCGGAGGGGCTGTACAAGGACAAGGGAAGCCGTTTTATAGCTTACGCATATCCTGTCTCTTCCGAGAACGAGGTGAAGCCTCTGGTAGATGCGCTGAAGAAGGAACACCACGCGGCGAAGCATCACTGTTTCGCCTACCGTCTGGGAGCCGGCAAAGACATCTTCAGGGTGAGCGATGACGGGGAGCCATCCGGAACTGCAGGCAGGCCGATACTGGCGGCCATCGACAGCGTGGGTGTGAGTGACGCTCTAGTGGTGGTCGTGAGATATTTCGGAGGGATTCTGCTGGGAGTGCCGGGGCTCATACAGGCATACAGGGAAGCAGCCACAGATGCCCTGAGCAAGGCCGGGAAGGTTGAAAGATTCGCCACGGCGTCTTTTGAACTCGAGTTTGCGTATGAAGAGATGAACACCGTGCTCAAATTGATGAAGCAGAGTGCAGGCGTGGAGATAAAAGAACAGAAATTCGATTTGCAGTGCCTTATAAAGGCGGATGTACGCCTGAGCGCTGTGGAAAATTTTATAGAAACTATTAAAAACACCAATAATGAAAGAGGTACACGTATTCAATGCCGGCCCGTGCAAGCTGCCCCAACAGGCGATTGACGCTTCAATCGAGGCTCTGAAAGATTTCGCCGGAACCGGTATTTCCCTTATTTCGATCTCCCACAGGACAAAAGAGTGGGATGCAATTATGGACGAGACAAGAGCCCTGTGGAAAGAGCTTCTGAACATTCCCGATACACACGAAGTGGTATTCCTCGGCGGCGGAGCCTCGCTGGGCTTCCTTTACGCCGCAATGAACTTCCTCGAGAAGAAAGCCGCATACCTGGAAACGGGCGTATGGGCCAAAAAGGCTCTGAAAGAGGCCAAGGGCATAGGCGAAGCTTATGCAATAGCATCTTCCGCAGACAAGAACTATTCCTACATCCCCAAGGACTGGGAATGCCCAACAGACATCGATTATCTGCATATAACCACAAACAATACCATCTACGGCACTGAAATTCACGAGGACCCGACCGTTCCCGTACCTCTGATAGCCGATATGTCATCAGACATTATGAGCCGTCCGGTGGACGTGAGCAAGTACGATCTCATCTACGGAGGCGCGCAGAAGAACGTGGGCCCCGCAGGCGTGTTCTTCGCCATCGTGCGCAAGGATGCCCTTGGCAAGGTCAGCCGTTACATTCCCACGATGCTGGATTACCGCACGCACATAGATGGCCTGAGTATGTTCAACACTCCCCCTGTCTTCCCGATTTTCGTGATGAACCAAACCTTGAAGTGGATCAAGGAACAGGGCGGTGTAGAGGCTATGTACAAACGCAACGTGGAGAAGGCGGATATGCTGTATCTGGAGATCGACCGCAACCCTCTGTTCGTCGGTACGGCAGCACGCGAGGACAGATCGCTTATGAACGTCTGCTTCGTGATGGCTCCCTGCTACGAGCACCTGCAGGACGAGTTCCTCACTTTTGCAAAGGATCACGGAATGGTGGGTATCAAGGGTCATCGCAGTGTGGGAGGTTTCCGCGCATCTCTTTACAACGCCTGCGAACTTTCCGACGTGAAGGCTCTCGTGGATTGTATGAAGGAATTTGAGGAATTGCACGCATAGACTATGAAAAAGGTTTTGGTAGCAACGCAGAAGCCGTTTGCCCAAAAAGCGGTGGACGGCATACGCAAGATAGTCGAAGACGCCGGCTACGAGCTGGCCCTTCTGGAAAAATACGAACAGCAGGCGGAATTTGTCGCAGCGGTCGCTGATGCCGATGCGCTGATAGTGCGCTCCGACAAGGTCACTGCCGAGGTGATCGAGGCGGCACCGAAACTGAAGATTGTCGTGCGCGCAGGAGCGGGCTTCGACAACCTTGACCTGGAAGCCTGCACGAAGGCCGGTGTCGTAGCGATGAACACTCCCGGCCAGAATTCCAATGCAGTTGCGGAGCTGGCGGTGGCTATGATGATTTTTATGGCCCGTACGCAGTTCACCCCCGCCACAGGCAGCGAAATCCAGGGCAAGACGCTGGGAATCCAGGCTTTCGGCAACGTGGGCCGTCTGGTAGGCGCCAAGGCAAAGGCGTTGGGAATGAGCGTGAAGGCCATCGATCCTTTCCTCAAACCTGAACAGATTGTCAGCGGCGGCGCAGAGCCTGCAGCAACGCTTGAAGAGTTGTATTCCGGTTCCGATTGCGTGAGCATACATATCCCTGCCACTCCCCAGACCATAGGCAGCATAGGCTATGATCTGATTTCAAGGATGCCGAAAGGCGCAACGCTTGTCAATACCGCCCGCAAGGAGGTCATCGACGAAGCGGGACTGTACCGTGCCTTGAAGGAGCGTGAGGACCTGAAATACGTTACGGACGTTGCTCCTGACAACATAGAGACATTGAAGGCCGAATTCGGCACCAGGGTGTTCGCCACCCCGAAGAAAATGGGAGCGCAGACCGCCGAGGCCAATCTGAATGCCGGTCTGGCCGCTGCTCGCCAGATTGTGGATTTCTTCGAAAACGGAGTGACAAAATTCCAGCTTAACAAGTAATATATGGTAAGAGTAAGACCTTTCGCCGCCCTCCGTCCGCCCAAAGAGATTGTGGAGGAGGTGGCCGCGCGTCCCTACGACGTGATGAATTCCGCCGAGGCTGCGGCCGAAGCTGGAGAGAAATCGCTTCTTCACATAACCCGTCCCGAAATTGACTTCGACCCTATCGCCGGAGAGCACGAGGACAGGACATACCGCAAGGCCATCGACAACTTCTGCACCTGGCAGGAGAGGAAGTGGCTGGTGCGGGATTCCAAGCCTTGCTACTATATTTATGCCCAGCGTATGGGAGAGCGCACGCAATACGGTTTCGTGCTGTGCGCATATACGGGCGATTATTTCAACGGTACGATAAAGAAGCACGAACTGACGCGCAAGGACAAGGAGGACGACAGGATGAAGCACGTCCTGATTCAGAATGCGAACATCGAGCCGGTATTCTTTTCGTTCAAGGATAATCCCGTGCTTGCGGGCATCATAGAGAGAATTACGGCCGGAGAGCCGGAATATGATTTCGTGGCCCCGGACGATGGTTTCGGTCATAAGTTCTGGGTGATTTCAGATGATTCCGACATCGAACTTATCACCAAGACTTTCGCCGCCGTTCCGGCGTTCTATGTGGCTGACGGTCACCACCGTACGGCTGCCGCGGCGCGTGTGGGCGAATACAAGGCGTCAAAAAATCCTAATCATACGGGCGACGAGGAGTATAATTTCTTTATGACCGTGTGCTTCCCGGAGAGTCAGCTGAGGATTATGGATTACAACCGTGTGGTGAAGGACCTTGGCGGTCTCAGCGAGCAGGAGTTCCTCTCCGCCCTCAGCGAAGACTTCGACGTGGCCAGAGTCGTTGAAACGCAACAGCCTTTACGTTGCGGTGTCAACCCCACCGGGCTTCATAACTTCTCGATGTACCTGGGAGGGGAATGGTATTCGCTGACCGCGAAGCCGGGACGCTATGACGACAACGACCCCATAGGGGTGTTGGACGTAACGATACTCTCGAATCTTGTACTCGACAAGCTGTTGGGCATAAAAGACCTGAGGACCGACAAACGGATTGATTTCGTAGGAGGAATACGCGGTCTGGGAGAACTGCAGCGCAGAGTGGACAGCGGCGAGATGAAAGTAGCCTTCGCCCTCTATCCGGTATCGATGCAGCAGCTCACCGACATTGCAGACAGCGGCAACATAATGCCGCCGAAGACCACCTGGTTCGAGCCCAAGCTCCGCAGCGGCCTGACGATTCACCTGCTGGACGACGACACGAACTCCCCTTCGTAAGCGCCATTGGCCCTGTAGTGCGGGGCATATAGGGATTCTACCTCGACTACGGGAGAAGTGAACACCCCTGCCTGAGTCACGAAATATTCCTCGGTGATGACACTCTTTTCCTCGGGATATGAGTCGAACAGGTACACCGTCCTGTCAGAGCGAACCTCACGGTAGCCCTGCGGAGCAAAGTGTCCGCCTGCATAACCCATAGGCTGCAACCACCACCCTATCCTTCCGCTGAGCTGGTCCACCGGCCTGAGACAGCCGGGATGCGGCACGCTCACGCGAACGAAACTGCGGTTCTCGGCATTGTTGATACTGTATCTCGCCACCAGCCTGTCACCTGTCCTCAGCGTATCTCCGGGAGCGATATCCACCATTTTTCCGCCATCCGCTTCGCGTTGGAAGGAACGTGAAATCGTGAATCCGTTGCCCGCAGCCTTCAGACTGCCGTATGGCTTTTCGTAGGACTTGGACAGAACCAGTATGGAAGTATTCTTCATTGATTCTGAACCGTTCATTATGGAAGCGGCGGCATTGACAAAGGAGAAATTGGCCTCCCATTTCTGCGTTTCCTTCTGCAGCATCAGCCACAGGCGGATTCCGTCGCTTATCTCAGAGTTGTAATTCTCCATAAGGTCGCACAGCAAGCTGTGACAATAGGCCTCGTCCGAGAGCAGACCCCTGTACGGCATCACCAGATTAGGATAATAAATTCCACCCGAAGGATGGGCGACAGCATATTGCGTAAGAGACTCCACATCAGCTTCGAGACTCTGCAGGACGGAGCGTGTGGACACTGAAGGCAACCCCCAGGCTTTAAGCAGGCCACGGCCGGAGCGCACGCTGTAGATATTCTCCAAAGTACTGAGCCTCAACGTCTTTTCAAACACCTTCCCATTCAGCCCGCGGGCATCGGAGGGGAATAGATAATCCCTTACGGATTTTATAAAAGCCGCCTTGTCCGCTGAAGACATATTCACGTTGAAACCTACTGCCGGATAAAAACTCCTGACATAGAGGTACTGGCTCAGGCTGATTCCCTGATTCCAGGCACACCACTTGCCGTATTGCCATCTGTCTGACAACACGACGCCGTCAAGGTAGGCAACGGCGGCAGCAGTCTCTTCTTCGGTAAGGAAGGATGAACCGGACCTGGCCCTGACTTTGGCGCAACGTTCGAGAAGGGTTGTCGTAACCACGGGAGATGAGCTCATACCTTTAATCCAGGCATATCCTCCGTCCGCATTATGGAACTCCTTCAAATCTTCCAGAAGGGTACCGAGTCCCTCAACGGCCAGCGAATCGGCTGCCGCTGCGACACCGCCACGGAGACGAACACCCAGCAGAATCGCCGAAACTGCATCAGTCAGGTCGATGGCATTGCGCCCTTTTACCGTCACACGGGTATCAAGCATCGCGCGAAGCATATCCATAACGTTTATTTCGGTTTTCATCGCCCCTTGGGCCGTTGTATTTACAAACTGTGCCGAGAGAGCATCCCAAAGCGCCTGGCGGTCCTGTCCTCCCTGGAGAACGGCGCTGTGGGCCTCCTTGATGACCTGTTTGTCCGGATTGACGGCAATTTCAAAGGCAACGGCATCATTGAAGCGCTTCTTCCTATCAGTGAAAGTGACCTTTACGGGCAAGGTGCTGATTCCGGATGGAACGGCAATGGTGAACGGTATGGTGCAGACACTGTCCCGCTGAAGCTGGATATCCTTGGAAAAAGACTTGACACCGAGTGCTTCGACGGTCAGAATACCCGCCACGTCTTCGGCCGTCGCCGACAAAGCCACGTTCATCGTGTACTTGTCCCCATCGTAAAGCACGGTGGGCGGCGCCACCGAGATCTCCAAGGGAAGGGCGACAACCATCTCCTTGCGGAGCACCGCATTGAGCATAGTCTTGTCGTGGACGAAGGCATTCACTATGAATGTCCCCGTCTTGTCGGACGTCTTGAATTTGACATTGACTTCGCCGGAAGAAGGAACCTTGATCTGAGGCTGCCAGCATAAGGTGGTGGAAAAATCGCTGCGGACCCTGACATCGGCATCCGTGACGAGTTCATCGCTTGCAATACCGGGCGAAGCCTTTTCTTCCACCATCTGATAAGGCGCGGCAGCGTTCATCATAACGACTCCCTTTGTCCTGTACGCTCCATATCTCCGGTAATACGGCGTGCCCGACATTTCTCCGGTCTTTGCGTTCAAAAGAGGCATATTGAAAGGATAATTCCTGCCGGAGACTCTGACCCAGTAATTCGTCGCAACTGTCTCGGTGCTCTTGTCGAATATGGCTACTGTGGCTTCCGAACCGGGATTGGCCTTTAAAGTAAAGGTATATTCCGTGCCAGGCGTGGCATAATCCTTTGACCGCGTCCAGGCAATGTCCATCGACTTTTCCACGACAGGACGGTTGTGCTGATGCGTCCACTGGTACAGCTTGCCGTGCTTGAAATAGAACACCCTCATTTTAATGAAATCAGGATAATCCCTGGAATACGGGAGGGAAACGGTCAGAACGGAGCCTTCCCTGCCCTTCTGCCCTTCAAGATGCCGGAGATCGCAGTACAGGGGTTGCCCCTGCGGGCCGTAAAGCGCCGCCACAGCCCATACGGGGCCGTGCGTAGAGGCGAATTCAAAGCCTATGTTCCTGCCGTCGGCACGAGGTATGAAAATATTTTCAATGTCCGCGTCCAGAGACTTCGAGCCTTCCTGCAACTTTATGATCGTAACGTTTATCTTGCGCGACACCTCCACGCCGGCATCATCCTTCGCCGAGGCGGTGAAAATGACCTTGTATTCGCCGTCCGCATCAGGCAACGGCAACAGCACCTCGCCGGGAGTCGTCACCCGGCCTTCCTGAAGCAGCGTTTTTCCCTTGTAAAGTCCATATTGTACGGCCAGTGTCTGCGCCTGTGCGTCAGCATTGAAGACTTCCGCGCGGAAACGGGCGAGAGAGTCTGACAGTACGGCCGCCATCTCGTCACCGTCCTCCGTATTGGCGAGGTATCCGTCCATCGATGACTCTGTCCTGTTTTCCAGTTCCACACGCAGATCAAGAACCCTGCCGACAGGAATTGTCTTCGTGAACTGCAGCGTTTCTCCAGTCGATGAATGTACGACAAGTGTCATTGCGGTGCCCCAGAACCTGTTTCTGGGCGTAGGAACCTTTATGGCGAAGGTACCGTCGGAAGCGATGACGGCCTTTTGTGACCCGTCCATCCCCGCTATGGTACAATAAGCGCGCGAAACGTTGATTCCGTGCCCTGAATAAGCCTTGATCCTGCCGCTGACGGTAACACTGTCACCGACAAAATACAAGCTGTCTATCTTGTCGAAAACACACTCGAAATCAGGCAGGACAAAGTCATCCGCAACAATATGGGTATCAGCCAGTGAAACGCCGTCCGAGGTGGCCGCATTCAGCCTGAGACTGCCGCCCCTGACCGTACCGGGAATCTTGAAATCGGCGGTCACGGACCCGTATTCATTGGTCTTTACCGTTTTCTTTTCAATGACATTGCCTTCCGTATCGAAAAGGGTGACGGCCACTGCGGTATTTTTGGCGGCGACAGCCATTTCGGAGTAATAAGCCCCTTTATGGACTATCACCTTGCAATGAAGCACATCTCCGCGATGAAAGGCACTGCAATCGGTGAGTATCACGGCCTTCAATCCGTCGTCAACTGCCTGTTCCTTCACGGTGGAAGCGCTCAGACGGACCGGTGCGCTGGAATGGAGCACGCCAAGGCTATCAACGAAGCTGCATTTGACATACTGCGCCTTGCGGTTGTCATTCTGTATCTTGGAGGCAAAAGCCAAGGGAAGGAAAGAAAGACCGTTGCTCTGACGGAAATCATCATAGGATGCGACCAGTTCCTGCCGGGAACTGCCGTCATAAAGTTTCAGGTCATATTGTTTCAATGGCTCTCCGCTGTCATAATCCGCGGCATACACCGTCCATCCCTGGTCATCCTTTGCCAAAGCTGCGGAAATGCCGTAACGTGTAATGTCGCATTCAGCCTTCAGCTTTCCGTTTTCGGCTTTGATGATATAGTGTCCGTCATCTTTTACCGGTACGGGGATTACCAAAGAATCCAGCGCATAGTAACTTTTTACGGGATTCTTTGCCGTTTCCGAGTAGATGTCGGTGATTTTCCCGGCCTCCTCATATGCGAGTGTGAGTTCTGCCTGCTGAAGATTGCGGAAATACACTGTTACGCTGGTGCTGTCCGATGCAAGCTGAAGGTCTTTCGAATCCAGCCGTTCAATCAGGCTTTTCGCCTGCAGACACTGCTCGGCCACGAGTTTTTCCGTATTCTTGAAGGCGGCGCGTTTCTTTTCGAATTCGCTGCAGCGCGTACGCAGGAGCAGGAATTTGTCGGACAATGATCCTTTCTGACGTTCCAGCGTGTCCATCTGCAGTTGCAACAGAGTCTCATCCGCCATCAGGGCCGCGGCGGAGGGAGTCCATTTTCCGGAATATGTTCCATACGCCTCTTGTCTTGAAGCTATGGTATTCAAGGTCTCCGCCTTTCTTGCCGTGCGGTCGAAATCGGCGAATGACGCCTGCATCGATTTTGCTCCTGCAGTCAGGGCGATTTCCTTGCGTATGTCTTCCGCCAGACTTTCCTGATCCTGCCCGTATTGTACTCCCAGCATATACCAGAGTGCGAATTCGTAATCGTTATCGATGAGTTTTGCCAGGGCTTTCCCATATATTCCGGCGCCGCGGCACGCTCCCCAGAACCTTCCGCTCTCGTAGAATCCGCTGTTCTTCCCTGACATCAATTCCTGTTTACAGGCCTTTACCGTGTCTATGCCGACGGAGAGGGCCACCATATCCAGTACAGGATCACCGTATGCGGCATAGGCGTTGTTCATCGCCTTCTGCAATGTGTCATAAAGTTTCCAGTTCCTGCTTGTTTCCACCGAAAGCTTGTTCTGCCAGCCCTCGTAGAAGTCCCAGGTCAGGCGTTCCGCTTCGGCCTTGCTTATGATCCGTTCCAGGATATCCAACTGCAACTGCGGCTTGTCGGCCTTGCGGGCGGCTTCAAAGTCTTTCCACAGCGTCTTTATGTCAACTTTGCTTTCGTTCGCATCTGTATTCATCCCGCCGGCTATGCCGATTGCCGACAGAATGCACGCGATGGCAATGGTTAGAAACAGTGCTGATTGTTTTTTCATTTTCATTCCCTATTGTTTGTTATTGCGGTCACCGTTCATATAGGCTACCGCTTCGCTTACTACATAAGTGCTGCCGCCGATGTACAGCAAAGGCTTTGCCAAAGTTCCGTTGCGCCCGGCATTTGCTTCCAATGCCTTGCATCTGTCCAGGGCCTTGCGTACCGATTCACTGACGCTTCCGCCGATTTCAGCGTCTTTATGGGCGGCGCGGCGCAGGAGTTCTCCGGCAGGCATTGCGCGGTGGTTGTCTGCGGCAGTAAAGATGATGTGCGCCCGCTGCGGGAGTATCTTCAGCACGGCATCGACGTCTTTGTCTTTGACGCTGCCATATACCATTACGAGGTCGGTGTATGTTCCGTTGTCAAGCAGGTCATCGAGCTGCCGGAAGTTATATTTGAGGCCGTGTTCGTTGTGGCCTATGTCGCAGATGGTTTTCGGGCTTTCGAGCAGGGTTTCCCAGCGTCCGTGAAAGTGGCAGATTGCCGCTGCGTGGCTTATCGCCGCCATATCGGGCTCCCTGCCGAGAACTTTCAATGCGGTGAGTACCGTATTGAGGTTCTTCGCCTGATAACTGCCCTTCAGGTCCAGCCCTTCTGCTGTCCCGCTGCTGTCGCTCGCAGACCGAAAACTTTTTTCTCCCGGGGCCCCGGTTCCTGGCACTCCGCTTCGCTTCGTTTGGAACCGCCCGCCTCGAAAAATAGTTTGGTCTGCCTCGCTGTCGCAGCGGGTAGTGAGATAGGCCATAGAGTCACTTTGGACTCTGGCCACGGCGGGCTCAAGCCCTTCTGCTCGGGCCGAGAGCATACAGATGCTCTCTGTAAACCCACTCGCGACCCCCGGCCTGATGGAGGGGCCAGATTTTTCAATTTGGATGTTCTCCGAACATCGGCCCGCTGCGAAGCAGTGGGAGGGGCCGATTGCGCCAGCAATCGGGGTCCTGGCATCCTGTGGCAGTGCAGTGAAGCCACCCGCGTCGGTGAAGGTCAGGGGGGAGGAGAGGGAGGCGGCGCGGCGGGTGAAGACCGGGTCGGATTCGGGACCGGATTCGCCGATGACGACGGGGACGCCGGGTTTGATGATGCCTGCCTTCTCGCCCGCGATGTCAGACAGCGTCGGGCCCAGCAGATCCATATGGTCGTAACCTATATTGGTAATCACTGAAAGTTCCGGAGTTATCACATTCGTGGCATCCAGACGGCCTCCAAGTCCGGTTTCGATTACGGCAATGTCAACATTGCAGGATGCGAACCAATCGAATGCCATCGCCGTCGTAATCTCGAAAAACGACAGGTTCAACTCCTCGATATCGCCATTGTGACTCTGGATGAAATCCCATACAGCTTCACGTGGAATCAAGGTGACCTGCGACTCTCCCCTGCCGGCTCTCTCACGGTCCGTCTCTATGATACGGGCCCTCTCCCTGAAATCGAGTATATGCGGAGACGTATAGAGCCCCGTCTTCAGACCTGAAGCCGCGAAATCCGCCGCCAGCATATTGCAGGTGCTTCCCTTGCCGTTGGTTCCGGCAACGTGGATCGAACGGAACTTCGTCTGCGGGTCCCCCATCCTGCGGCACATCTCCCTCATCCTTTCCAAACCTGGCTTGTACGCCCCTGCACCGACGCTTCCGAATGATGGATAGCGCACGAAAAGCGATGCGAGCATCCGGTCATAAGCCTGGTCTGAAAATGGAATTTTCATCTTTTCGATGGTTTTATTCACAAAAATAATTATTTTTGAGCATAATTCAGTAAGAAACTGTTCTGAAACAAGGATGAAAGACAACGTCTCCCCTCTTTTCTCCCAGTACATACTTGACGGAGTGCAGATGGATGAAACACCATTCAGCGCGCTTTATGACTGTCTGGACGGCAATGGTACCGTCGATGTGCCGAAAGGGCCTTTTCAGGATATTGTGGACGAATATATGGATAAGAAACCGGTAACGTTCCAATATGACCCTGACAAATCTCTCGAATATGTGGAGAAAATCCTTCAGGCCCCTCGGAACAGGAAAACGGTCAATCTCGACTACCCTCTTTCGTGGACTAAAAACGCCATCAGCAACCTGTTGCTGGAATGTCTTTTCAGAGACGGCCATTTCACGCTGCAGGACATTCTGCTTATGGCAAAATGGGATTGGAACAATGCTCCTGCCGGCAATATGGCGGCATTCTATGACAGTACGGTAGCGGCCGGAAGGTATCTTTTCGACCTGGGAGTGAAGCTGGACCGTTACTTTGTGGAAAGCAACTCGCGCGAGTGCCGTTTCGACCTGGAAGTCAGGAGCAGGATGAGCAGCCGCAGGAAATGTCCCGACACTATGGGCGCTGACCCTCGGGACTGGCTCATATACATTCCTTTCGACAACGGCAGGTTCTGTCTGGGAGGATCGGCGCTTTCCAATGTCGTAGGAGGCGGCAGCGGTGTGGAAGGAGACGTGCAGGACCCTGATTATTTCATTGACTGCTACGAAGTTGTAAGAGAGCTTGTGGAAGACGGAGTGATATGTGCCGGTATCCCCGTAGGATACGGAGGACTGGCTACCGCGGCTGAGAAATTCCGGGGGCGCAGGGGTCTGAACCTGGAGATAGGCGGAATAATGTCCGCAAAGGGAGAATCCGACCCTGTCAAGATTCTTTTCGCTGAAACTCCCGGAGTGATAATCGAGATAAAAGATGACGATTACGACTATCTGGACGCACAATTGCTGCTGCAGGAAGCGGCATACTACCCGATAGGACATCCGGATCCGGAATCGCACGAGCTGTCCATAAGCCGGGAGGACAGAAACAACGTGGCCGGCATACTGAATTCGCTTATGGGAATTTCATAAAATTTCACTACCTTTGCACTCGCTTTGCGCGTGCGTGAGGCTAAAATCAATCGCAACTAATTTAACAACAATATTTTATGGCAATTAAGAAACGTGTTTATCGCTTCGGCGGCAAAAATGCCGAAGGCGATGGAAAAATGAGAGAGTTGCTGGGTGGCAAAGGCGCCAACCTGGCTGAGATGTGCCTCCTGGGTATTCCCGTACCCGCAGGTTTCACCATTACAACAGAGTGCTGCACTGAATATTATGAACTCGGCGGCGGCTATTCTGACGAGCTCCGCAAGGACGTTGCAGAAGCATTGAAGGCAACCGAGGCCCTGATGGGCAAGAAATTCGGCGACCCCGAAGAACCCCTTCTGGTGTCCTGCCGCAGCGGCGCGCGCAGTTCTATGCCCGGTATGATGGACACCATCCTGAACATCGGTCTGTGCTCAGCCACTATCCCCGGCCTCATCAAGAAGACCAACAATCCCCGCTTCGTTTATGATGCATACCGCCGTCTCATTATGATGTACTCCGATGTCGTTATGGAGAAGGCCGAGGGCATCGAGCCTGCCGACGGACAGGGCATACGCCAGCAGCTGGACCGTATGATGGAAGAGCTGAAAGAGAAGAAAGGCTATGCTTCCGATACCGATATCACGGCAGACGAACTAAAGGATCTCGCAGAGAAATTCAAGGTCCGCATCAAAGAGGTTCTCGGTGTTGAATTCCCCGATGACGCACAGGCACAGCTCTGGGGCTCTATCGGAGGCGTATTCAAATCCTGGAACGGCAAACGCGCCATCGCATACCGCAAGATCGAGGGCATTCCCGATGACTGGGGTACTGCAGTGAACGTTCAGTCAATGGTGTTCGGTAATATGGGCGAGACTTCAGCAACAGGTGTTGCATTCAGCCGTAACCCTGCAAACGGTGACAACAAGTTCTACGGCGAGTGGCTCATCAACGCCCAGGGCGAGGACGTGGTTGCCGGTATCCGCACCCCGAACCCCCTGAACAACGCAACGAAGAACGACCACAACAAGCATCTTGCTTCCCTCGAGGACGCGATGCCTGAAGTTTATAAAGAGCTCGACAATATCCGCAAGCACCTCGAGGATCACTTCCACGATATGCAGGATATTGAGTTCACTATCCAGGAAGGCAAGCTCTGGATGCTGCAGTGCCGTATCGGCAAGCGCACCGGTCTGGCTGCCCTCCAGATGGCAATGGATATGCTCGACGAGAAGATGATAGACGAGAAGGAGGCAGTTATGCGCGTTGCTCCCAAGCAGCTCGATGAAATCCTTCACCCTATCCTCGACCCCGCATCAGAGAAGAAAGCCAAAGTCATCGCAAACGGTCTTCCCGCTTCTCCGGGTGGAGCTGTAGGAACAATCGTATTCACTTCCGAGGCGGCTATGGCAGCTGCAGCCCAGGGCAAGAAGGTCATCCTCGTCCGCGAAGAGACTTCTCCTGAGGATGTCGAAGGTATGCGTGCCGCTGCAGGTATCCTTACCCAGCGCGGCGGTATGACCTCACACGCTGCACTCGTTGCACGCGGATGGGGCAAGTGCTGCATCGTAGGTTGCGACACCCTGAAGATCGATTTCGAAGCAAAGACAGCTACGTTCACCGGTTCAGGCGTTACTCTCCACGAAGGTGACAGCGTTTCACTCAACGGTGCGAAAGGTCTTGTTTACGGCGTTGCCATCGAGACTATGGACGCCAGCGAGAACCCTCTGTTCATCAAGTTTATGAGCATCGTGGACAAATACCGCACTATGGGTGTACGCACCAATGCGGATACCCCCGAGGATGCGGCACGCGCTGCGGCATTCGGCGCCGAAGGTATCGGTCTGTTCCGTATCGAGCATATGTTCTACGGCCGCAACAGCGAGACTCCTCTCGCAAAACTCCGCAAGATGATTATGTCATCCACTGACGAAGAGCGCAAGAACGCCCTCGACGAACTCGAGCCTTACATCAAGGCCGCCGTCAAGGGTACGATGAAGGTTATGAACGGCAAGTCCGTCACTTTCCGTCTTCTCGATCCCCCGTTGCACGAGTTCGTGCCTCAGGGACAGGCGAAGCGTGAGGAACTTGCGAACGAGCTCCACATCAGCGAGGCCGACATCGAGAAACGCGGCGAGAGCCTGCACGAGGTGAACCCTATGATGGGCCACCGCGGAGTACGTCTGCACGTATCATATCCTATGATTGCAGAGACTCAGTACCGTGCAATCTTCACCGCTGCCGTCGAGTTGATCAAGGAAGGTCTGGATCCTCGTCCCGAGATTATGATCCCCGTTACTATCAGCGAGCGTGAGCTTCGCTTCCAGAAGGCAATCTGCGAGAAGATACGCGCCGAAGTGGAGGCAAAGACCAGCACCAAGATTACATACAAGTTCGGTACGATGATCGAGATTCCCCGCGCAGCCCTGACCGCAGACCGTATGGCCAAGACCGCAGAGTTCTTCTCATTCGGTACCAACGACCTTACCCAGATGACCTTCGGATTCAGCCGTGATGACGTAGGAACATTTATGGGCGACTACCTCGGCAACAAGATTCTGGATGCCGATCCTTTCCAGACACTGGACACCAAGGCTGTCGGCAAGCTCATCCAGTATGCAGTAGGAGCAGGCCGCGAAACCCGCAAAGACCTTCACTGCGGTATCTGCGGTGAGCACGGCGGCGATCCCGCATCCGTAGAGTTCTGCTACAAGACCGGACTCAACTACGTTTCCTGCAGCCCGTTCCGCGTGCCTATCGCACGTCTGGCAGCGGCTCAGGCAGCTATCAAGGCCGGCAAATAATTTTACACCATCAATGAAGGAGCCGGTCCGCTGAAGGCCGGCTTCTTTTTTACGATCAAGCTATGGCTGTCGAAATAGAAAGGAAGTTCCTCGTATGCGGGGACTACAAGTCTTCCGCAAGGGAGTCGTCTCATATTGTCCAGGGATACCTGAATATGGACAAGGATCGCACCGTGCGCGTGCGCGTGCGTGATGATAAAGGTTATATGACGGTGAAAGGCCCGACCAATGGGGTGAGCCGCTACGAGTGGGAGAAAGAGATTCCCCGCGACGAAGCGGCCGGCCTGCTGGCTCTCTGCCCTGCCGTCATCGACAAGACACGCCACCTCGTGGACTACGGCGGACACACCTTCGAGGTGGATGAGTTCCACGGTGACAACGCCGGCCTGACGGTCGCCGAAATCGAGCTGTCTTCAGAGGACGAATTGTTCGAAAAGCCCTCCTGGCTCGGCGAAGAGGTGTCCCACGACCGCCGCTATTACAATTCCCAGTTATTGCTCCACCCTTTCAAAGAGTGGTAGGCTCACTCGCCTGGACGCTTTGCCCTTCACCATTCAGTTTGCTACGTTTCGAAGCCGTTTTGTAGCAAATGGCCTCAAAAAACGCCAGTTTGCTACGTTCCGAGGTCAAAACGTAGCAAATTCAATCTGCCGCGATGGAATCAGGGCGATAAGATATCCCAGAGCCGATATGCTCAGGGCTGAAACCAGTATGTCGCGCCAGTCGAGGATGACGGGATAGGCATCGACGATATAATTGCCGGGCATCCTGATAAAGCCGAAATGCTGCTGCAAAAGACATAAGGCAACGCCCAAAGCAAGGCCTGCCAACATTCCCGTAACCGTGATGAGCCAGCCTTCGAGGGTGAACACCCTGCGGATGGTGGATGGTGTAGCCCCCATAGCCCGCAATGTCGCGATGTCCTCATCCTTTTCTATAATCAGCATACGCAGGCTGCCGAATATGCTGAAGCCCAGAATAAGAACTATGAATATCATTATAAGGTAAACCGCCAGTTTCTCATAGCGCAGCATCCCATAGACTTCGGGGTTTTGTTCACTGCGGTCAAGGACCCTGAACTCCGGACCGAGACGGGAAGCAAGTTCCTTTTTTATCTTAAGTTGTTTTATGACAGGCGTTCCGTCGACGAACCTCACCTCGACGGAGGAGACCTCGCCTTCCGCCCCAAGCAGTTCCTCCATCACGTCACGTGCCACGATTATAAGTTTGCTGTCGATGTCGCCGCTGACGGCGAATTCGCAGGAGGGCCAGACCGTAGCCGTATTGACGGCGGACATAGGATTGATTGCGGAAAATCTCGCGAACCTGTCAGGATAGTACAGTTTCAAGTCCTCGATGAAACTGTGGCGTATGCCCATAGAATCGGCAAAGCGCTCTCCAACTGCGGCATAGCGCCTCTCGCCAGTCTTAAGGAAGAACGTGCCTCCTGTCACATATTCCGTAATGGGACTTTCAGCCTCATATATCGGATCGACGCCCTTTACCAGAGCGGTGCTCTGCCTGCCGTCATACTCCACAAGGACATTGTCCTGCAGCACCGTGCAGATGTTCTTCACCTCCTTCCGGTCATAAAGCCAGTCATACGCATCGCCCTCCGGAGTGAAAAACTTCCCCGTGGCCGGGACGACGGCCAAGTCCGGTTCGACACTGGTGAGCATAGTCTTGACCAGCGCATCGAAACCGTTGTAGATGGACAGTATGATTATCAATGCCGCCGTACCCACTGCCATTGCGATACCGCTGATTGCAGAAATTATATTTATCACATTGTGTGATTTTCCGGCAAACAGATACCTGCGGGCAATGAAAAAAGGAAGATGCACGGCCTTGCGCTATTTTTTCAGCAATTCTTCTATGTGCTCGACGTAGTCAAGGGACGAATCGAGGAAGAATGCGATTTCAGGGACTATGCGGAGCTGTTTCGCCACCCTGCGTCCCAATTCGCCGCGAAGAGCCTTGACATTGTCCTCAAGTATCTTCATTGACGCGCCTGCCTTTTCTGAAGGGAAAACGCTGACGTAAACCTTGGCCACGGACAGGTCAGGGCTTATTTTCACGCCGCTGACGCTGACAAGGGCACCACCGAAGAACTGCATCCCCTTCTGCCGTATGATTTCAGCCATATCCCTCTGGAGCTGGCTGTCTATCTTGAGCTGTCTTGTGCTTTCCTGCTCCATATCACTTCACGTTGATTATGTAGTAGTTCTTCTTGCCTTTCTGGAGAAGGATGTATTTGCCGTCAAGGATATCGTCCTTGCCGACCTGCCTGTCGATATCGGAAATCTTTTCCTTGTTTATCGACACGCCGCCGCCCTGAACCATCTTGCGGGCCTCTCCTTTCGAGGGGAAGATGTCCGTCTTCGTTGCGAGGACGTCAAGTATGCCGGCAGGAAACTCCGAGGCGGGAATGTCGTAGGTAGGCACGCCGTCGAACACTGCCAGGAAAGTCTGCTCGTCAAGGGCCTTCAAAGCTTCGGACGTCGCGTTGCCGAACAGCATCTGGGATGCGCTGAGGGCCTTTTCGTACTCATCGCGTCCGTGCACCATAACGGTAACCTCTTCGGCGAGCTTCTTCTGGAGAAGACGGAGATGGGGAGCCTCGGCGTGCTGTGCAATCAGAGATTCGATTTCTTCGCGCTCCAGCATAGTGAATATCTTTATGTAGCGCTGGGCATCCTCATCGGAAACGTTCAGCCAGAACTGGTAGAACTGGTATGGTGAAGTACGGGCCGGATCGAGCCAGATATTGCCCTTTTCGGTCTTGCCGAACTTGCCGCCGTCAGCCTTTGTGATGAGCGGACAGGTAAGCGCATAGGCATCACCTCCGCAGGTGCGTCTGATGAGTTCCGTACCGGTGGTGATGTTGCCCCACTGGTCCGCTCCGCCAAGCTGTAGTTTGACGTTGTGATGCTGGTACAGGTACAGGAAATCATAGCCCTGAAGCAGCTGGTAGGTGAATTCCGTGAAGGACATTCCCTCCGATGAATCGCGGCTGAGGCGTTTCTTGACGGAATCCTTGCTCATCATATAGTTGACGGTGATGAGCTTTCCGATGTCGCGTGTGAAGTTGATGAAGGTGTAGTCCTTCATCCAGTCATAGTTGTTCACGAGTTCCGCCTTGTTGGGCGCTGAAGACTTGAAATCCAGGAATTTGCCGAGCTGCTCCTTGATGCACCTGACATTGTGCGCAAGCGTCTCTTCATCCAGCAGGTTGCGCTCCTGACTTTTCATCGACGGATCGCCTATCATACCCGTCGCTCCTCCCACAAGGGCGAAAGGCTTGTTTCCGCAGGCCTGGAAATGTTTGAGTATCATTATGCTGACAAGGTGCCCGATATGGAGCGAATCTCCTGTCGGATCGATGCCGACGTATGCCGACATAGGACCTTTTGCAAGCTCTTCTTCAGTTCCGGGGGTAACGTCGTGTATCATCCCCCTCCATTTGAGTTCTTCTACAAAATTCTTCATTCCTTTACTTCTAACAATTTACAAAAATACAACAAATTCCTGATACATTTTGCTATCTTTGCAGAGCAAAAGGAAGTTTAACATAAAAATCATAAAAATGAGAAAGAAAATCGTTGCCGGAAACTGGAAGATGAACACCACCGTTCCCCAGGGCGTTGAACTCGCAAAAGAAGTTGTGGCTTTGAGCAAGGATGTCAAGGACTGTCTGCTTGTCGTCGCTCCTCCCTTCACCCATCTTGCCCCCGTGGCAGAGGCTCTGAAAGGCTCTAAGGTAGCTCTCGCCGCACAGAACTGCGCAGACCACACCAGCGGAGCATATACAGGTGAGGTTGCGGTGGATATGATCGACAGCATCGGCTGCACATACTGCATACTCGGCCACAGCGAGCGTCGCCAGTACTATGGCGAGACTGACGAGAAACTCGTCGTCAAGGTGAAACTCGCCCTTGAGAAAAACATCAAACCCATACTCTGCGTAGGTGAAAACCTTGAGGAGAGGGAAGCAGGCAAACACTTCGACGTGGTTACAAGCCAGATCAAGAACGTTCTCTACACCCTCACTGCAGAGGAAATGAAGAACATTGTCGTTGCATACGAGCCCGTATGGGCCATCGGAACAGGCAAGACCGCGACTGCAGAACAGGCGCAGGAAATCCACGCCGCAATCCGCAAATGCCTTGCAGACAAGTTCGGCGCACAGGTTGCTGAAGACACCACCATCCTCTACGGCGGCAGCTGCAAGCCTTCCAACGCAAAGGAACTTTTCGCCCAGAAGGACATCGACGGCGGTCTTATCGGCGGTGCCGCTCTCAAGGCTGCGGACTTCATCGCAATTGCACAGTCATATTGAAACCTGTATTCAAAGGAGAATATCTGCCCATCGGGGACCTGATCGAATTGCTCAGGTCCCAGGGGCTTGCCTTAGAAGATGAGGCGCGTGCAAGGAACATACTGGCCAATGTCAGTTATGCGCGCCTCAAAAGTTATCTGATTCCTCTTATGGAGGACAGGGGCTCGCACAGGTTCCGTCCGGGAGCGACATTCGAACAGGCCTATGCCCTTTACGGCTTCGACAGGCGTCTGCGGGAATTGATATTCCACGAGATGGAAAAATTCGAAATTTCCCTGCGCACCCATATTTCATACGTCACGTCTGAATCCGACAGCGGATACTGGTTCACCAAGGCGGAATATTTCAGGAGCGCGCACGCTCACGACCGTCTGCTCAAGAAGATTTACAGCGAGATAAACCGCTCCGACAACGATTCCATAGTCCGTTTCCGCGAAAAATATTCCAATGATTTCCCTCCCTGCTGGCTGACTCTGGAGGCCACGTCGATGGGCACGTTGTCAATCCTTTACGAGGATATGAGGCCCGGTCCGATGAAAAAGAGGATATCCGACTATTACGGAGTCAGCGAGGAAACGCTGATTTCCTGGGTACAGCATCTGGTGTATGTACGCAACTACTGCGCCCACCACAACAGGCTTTGGAACAAGCATCTCAGCGTTCCTGGCATATATCCCGACAACAGCCGCGGAGCATTTGCCACCGACAGGGGCTATGAACCCCGCAGCATCTATGCCACCTGCTGCATACTCAAGTATCTGGTCAACGTCATCAAGCCCGACAACAACTTCGCCGTGCGGCTACGCAACCTCATCGACAGTTTCACCATAGTCCGCACCGAGACCGAAATGGGCTTCCCGTCCGGCTGGAAGGACGATCCATTCTGGCGGGTATGGTAACTCGCCCGCTCAGGCGGATTTGCTACGATTTGCTACGTTTTAGCCTCGGAACGTAGCAAACCGGCGTTTTTTGAGGCCATTTGCTACAAAACGGCTTCGAAACGTAGCAAACTGAATGGTGAAGGGCAAAGCGGCAGAATGGGTTGCATCTGAATAAAAAATGTTATAACTTTGCCTTGTAATCGCATTTTGTTATGACATTAACATTGAGACGAATCGGAAACAGCAATGGCCTGATTATTCCTGCAAAAATGCTGAAATCGCTTTCCATAGTTGAAAACGATTTGATTGAGGCGGTTGAATGCAATGGAGGAATATTTTTGAAAAAGATTGGAGTCAATGTCCCTGATACCCCATTTTCCGTATTGGACAGATGGTATGAAGAAAATGGTTTTTCTGAAAATGACCCTATAGAATCCGCCTTGAATTACGTTGATTCCATTAAAGCGGATCGCGTCGATAAGGGATGTCCAAAATGGTAAAGAATGGTAGAGAAGGTAAAGATATGGTAATGAGGGTAAAGATGGTAAAAGCTAAAGAATATTTGCTTGACACTGATATCCTTATTGCTATGCTGAGGGATTGTGGTGATACCACAGGTTTACGCGGAAGAGCTCTAGCCGCAGGCCTTGACAATTGCCACGTCAGTGCAATAAGTATTGCAGAGCTCTATAGCGGTGCATATAAGATGTGTTCGGAGCGTGGCTTGCACGAAGTGGAATTCATCAAGACAATCTTCGATATCGTTCCGTTCGCAGATGAGGACTCTGAAATTTTCGGAAGAAATAAAACTATCCTTTCAAAAGATGGTCATATAATCGGTGATATGGATGTGATGATAGGATCCACGGCAGTGGCACGAGGATTTACTATGGTCACGCATAATAAAAAGCATTTCTCGCGCATTCCCAAACTTCAAGTTGAAGATTGGCTGCAATGAGACCGAAAAGGCCGTGCGGGTCTGCCTAGCGTCTGGCGGCGAAGAAGTCGGAAACCAGGCGGGAACATTCGTCGGCGAGGGATGCGGCTCTGGAAGAGTCCGTGGCCAGTGACGAGGCGGCTTCCGGCTGGGACGCTGGCCACAAGTCAGGCCTGGCATCCGGCTGGGTGCTGCAAGAGGCGGTACAAAGGGCCGTCACCTGCGTGCGGGGATGAAGCAGCGACGGTTCATACAGAGAATATCCGCGCTTGGGGTCGGCGGCGCCATAGACCAGACGTCCGAGCTGGGCCCAGTTAAGGGCGGCGGCGCACATAGGACAAGGCTCCACCGTCACATAGAGGGTACAATCGTTGAGATACTTGCCGCCTATGGCATTGCAGGCCGAAGTCAGCGCAATCATTTCCGCGTGGGCGGTAGGGTCGTCCAGACGCTCGGTCATATTGTGCCCGACACCTATTATCCTGTCATTGCATACAACGACGGCCCCGATGGGGATTTCTCCCTCGGAAGCGGCCTCCTGCGCCTGCTGAAGGGCCGCACGCATATATTTCTCATCAGATTCCATATCGCAAAGATAATAAAAAAAGACTGACATCGCTGTCAGCCTTCAAAAGCGGGAATCCGCTTCTAGAAACGGTCCTCTGAAGAAACAGTCAGTTTCTTGCGACCGTGACGGCGGCGTGAAGCAAGCACCCTGCGTCCGTTGGGAGAAGCCATTCTCTCACGGAAACCGTGTTTGTTGCGACGCTTGCGCACTGAAGGTTGAAATGTTCTTTTCATATCGCGATATTTTTATTTCTCGAAATTAGAGGATTGCAAAGGTAAGGCTTTTTTTGATAAAACCAAAATTTTACGATGATATTAGGATATTTTGATAAAAAAAATCCACTTTTTGGAAATTATGATAAAAAAATCTAAATTTGTGAGCTAATTGTTGATAGAAACGGAGAGCATCATAAAATATTCCATAAGGATATCGGTCCTTTCCCTGCTGACAATTCTCGCGGCGGCCTGCCGCGGATTTTCTGACGGTACAGACAGCATCCCGGGTTCACCGGTCGAACTGTCATTCGGGATTGCCGGAGGAAATGACGGGACGAAAACAGCCATAGACGACAACGGCATCAGCACAAGCTGGTCCTCAGGAGACATTGTCTATCTCTGGGCTTACGACAATGCCACAGGAGAGACCGTGATAGACAGGACAGGTTTTTCTTCGCTTGGCCAGTACGGGAACACGGCAATCTTCTCTGCACAGTTCCCCTCCCCGATGCCGGATGGTGAATACACTTATTACGCTTGCTACCCCGCCCCCGAATCAGTCAACGGCACGGCACTCACATACACTCTCCCTGCTGTACAGGACGGACAGGCAGGAGACGGCGCGGACATAATGCTTTCCGGCCCGTCCGTTGGAAAAGCTCTCAAACAGTATAAACTGGGGGACAAGGACAACGTCAACCTGGGGATGAAGCATATGATGCACATCCTCAAATTCTACCTCCCGGCCGGTTCCACCGGTCTCAACGGTGAAAGCATAAAGAAGGTCGTGATTAATGTATCGAAGCCGGTTGTCGGCACAGTGACCGTTGACAGGGACAACCCCGAAAGCACAGCTGTGCTGACGAACGGCACGTCCAGAATCACGTTGAAAATGAACAAGCCCCTCACTCCGGCGTACGGAGGAGGACGGAACTACACCTTCGCGGCAATCTGTCCCACGTCATTCACGGATGGAGGCACCATGGACATCACCCTCTATTCAGACAGCTGGATAGGCACGGTACGCCGCTACCATCTGACAGGAAGGGATTTCAAGGCCGGGCACACAACTCCGGTGAAACTGGATATCACAAGGATAGACCCCTACTATTCACTCAACTTCAAGTTCGTGGGCAACAATCTGGGAGAAAACATACAGAAGATAACCCTGACAGCCGATGACAGCAGCCTGCATTTCGGAGATGACGGAGTCAATACATACAGTTTCGAGCCCGGCGGAGATATTGCAATAGGAGAAGAATTGTCATTCTCGTATCAGGATGCCGAAACCTACCTCGCAATGGGAGGCCACAAGATTACCGTAACTTACGAATCCGAGCACATACGCAGCAGGGAGACACTTTCCATCCCAGACCTGAATCTGTACAGAAGTTATGCTATGGGAATGACAGTCCCCTACCTGCTGAATGAGAACTTCTCGACATTGACGGGATTCAGTTCACACGATGTATATAAGGTAAGTGAAGCCAGCGACCGCGATCCAGTATCATTCCTCAGCGGATGGACGGGAGCCCGTATCGGGGGCCAGACAGGGACCAGCATACGTCTGGCACCCCGCCGTGAGACCTCAGCCCGCTATCATTCCCGCGTGGATTCAGCACCCCTGACCGGTGATGTCATAAAGCCCGTGAACGTGAGGGTGACATTCAACTACGGAGCCAATGAGGCTCACGGAACATTTGCTGAAGGACTTGGAGGGAAACAGTACCCTACACATTTCTGGGTCGGTTATGTCCGTCAAACCAAGGGCTACAGCGGCAGTGCCAAGGACGGAACGTTCGGAAGCGACAACACCATCAACGACAAGGATGGCAGCTGGACTTACCTTCCTTTACATATGTCAGTGGACATGGCCCTGCCCGCGGTGGATCCCAACAATCCCGTAAACCGCATATCCATACGTGCCGAGGTCGAGGACCACGCCGGGACAAACAACAACACCAACTGGCTGTATATCGACAATGTCAAGGTCACTGTTATCCCGAATAAATGAAAATGAATAATTATTAACAATATATAATATTATGAAAAAGAAACTGTTAATCACTCTGGCCTGTACGCTGGCCATTGCTTCCTGCAGCAAGGACAAAGGCTCGGGGAGCATCGATTTCGCCATCGCAAGCGACGTTTCCATAGAGGATGTCGCAAAGAGCAAGGTGTCGGAATACACCTCTCTTCCTGATGCAGGCGAATTCACAATCACCATCAAGGACGCAAGTCAGGAAAAAATCTGGGAAGGCAAGGTAAAAGAATGGGCTCCTGCCACCAAACTGATTGTGGGAACCTATACCGTAGCGGCAAGCTACGGCGACGTCACCCAGGAAGGCGCAGGCAAACCCTGCTACAAAGGGAACACGAATTTCTCGATCGAAGGCGCTGCCACCACTACCGTCAAGATTCCCGTTGAACTGGAAAACTGCCTTGTGAAAGTTGTCTGCACCGACACCTTCAAGAATTATTTCACCGAAGGCAAGTTCACTCTCACCACCGGCAACGGAAATTCCTTTGACATAGCCAAGGATTCCGATACGGCAATCTTCATTGAAGCCTACAAATTCTCCATCACGGGCAATTTCAAGAATCAGGGAGGCGCCGACAAGTCCTTCAGCAAGGATTACCAGGACCTCAGTCCCGCCACACTCTACACACTCAAGTATGACATCAGCAATGTCGGAGGGCTCAAGGTGACCGTCACGTTCAACGATACGGTTGCCGAGTTCGACCTTGGTGACGTGGAAATCAACAACTAAACACCATCGATTATGAAAAAGAACATAATACTCTCACTTGCGGCGCTGATTGCGCTTGTATCCTGCGCCCAGAGGCAGGAAATATCCAAGGCCGGTATGCCCGGAACACTGTCCTTCGCCGGATGCAATCTCAGCGTGGACGAAGCCGTAGAGGCAAAGTCCGTGATGCCAGCCGGCGGGAACTACGCCGTCATAATCAATGACAAGAGCGGGGCAACAGATCCTATCGTCACGAACTATAAGGCAATAAAGGACAATGACAACAAGATTTCCCTTCCCGAAGGAAAATACACCGTCATCGCCCGTTCCGAAGAGGACGTCCCCGCAGCCACGTTCGAACAACCCGTATATGGCGCACAGAAAGACGTGACCATCGTCTCCGGTGAAACTACGGAAATAGGCGAGATGATATGCAAGCTTCTTCAGGTCAAGGTTACCGTCGACTACAGTGAGGAGTTCCTCGCAATGGTGACCGGCAACTGCACAACCACAGTGTCCGTTTCCCCCACAGCTCCTCTCGTGTATAATGTAAGTTACATCGGAGGAGCTGCAAACTATGATCACAGTGCCGGATACTTCGCTGTGAACAACGGCGGCAGCACCACGATGGAAATCGTATTCAAGGGCTCTGTCAACGGCAGCAACGGCACTCAGAACATAACCATCTCCAACATCAAGCCCTGCACCTGGCATCAGATCAAATTCGTCAAGAAGGCGGCTGAAGACGGAAGCGCCGACTTCAGCATCGTAATCGAGGACCTCGTTGAAGACATAGAGCTGAACAGCGATGTGCTGGCAGCGGAAACCGTCATCGGCGATGACCCTGACGCCCCCAAGGGAGACGGCGGCATCAAGCTCGAGAGCACCTGCTCCTATGACATCGCCCAGCCCATCATCGTTCCCGGGAATGATGACGGTCCTTTCGTATTGACGATGAAGGCCATCGTTCCCAACGGAGTTCTCAAGTTCTCCGTCGATATAACTTCAGACAATCCGAACTTCGTAGGTTCAGTCAAGATGATCAACGACGATTCGGCAACTCTCGACCTCGTAAATCCTTCATCCGGAGCGATAGAGGTGTTCACAACGATTCTTCCTTTCCCTTACGGCGATGCTGTGGCCGGAAAGACTGAAATCGACTTCAACCTTTCCGATGCGCAGACGCCCATCAACGGCTTTACAGGATCACATTCATTCGTGATGAACGTGATGGACAAGACCGGATGCAAGAAGTCTATCCCCATCACTATGGTTGTACCCGAAAAATAAGCAATGGAGGAGCATATTATGAAAAAGAACATAACAATACTTGCAACGATTGCAATGGCAACCATTGCCGTTTCCTGCGCAAAGACGGAAATACGGGACAACAGAGGGGAAGGAGCTTTGACTCTTGCCGTGGACATCGACCGGGCAAAGAGCGCTCTGTCACAGGACGATCTGCTCGCGAGGGCCAATGTAAAGATATACAAAGGTGATTACACCGGTATGGTTCGTAATTACAAATATGCACAGGCCCCGGAGGTCATCTATCTCCCAGCCGACTCATACAGGGTGGACGTGGAGGCAGGTGAACTCGCGAATGAAACACCTGCACCCGCATCCTGGGAGCAGAAGAGCTACAAGGGTTCTGCGAAATTCAACATCACCGCAGGTGCGACCCAGTCAGTCCAGGTGGCTGCAAACGTCGTGAATGCGATAACCAAGGTCACCTTCGACCAGTCCATTGCCGACAATTTCAGGGACGGCTACAATTTCACGATAGGCGTGGATGCGGGCGATGCTTCAAAACAGCTGATTTACACCGCCCAGAAGAGCGGAAGCGAAGGTTACTTCCTTCTTCCCGACATCGACCCCGAACTGAGCTGGTCATTCAGCGGCACTCTTGACAAGGACGGCAGCACGGTGACCAATTCCGGCAAGTTCACCAACATCGAGAAAGGCAAACTCTACAAACTTACCCCCAAGTATACTATCAAGGAGGGAGACCTGAGCTTCGAACTTTTAGTTGACCGTGACGTAGAAATCTTCAGCGACATCGTAATCTTCGACCCCGTATCGACAGGTCTGTTGAAGAGCAGCGCAATGGAGATCTGGGCAGGCCACGCCACCGTTCACGCCAATGTTGACGAGGAAGAATACAGCAAACCCGAGCTCATCAAGTTCGCATACAGCGCGGACGGCATCACGTGGATTACCGTCGATTCCAACCGCAGCGGCGAAGGCTCATACGATGCAGTCCTCACAGGCCTCATCGGCAGCACGGAATACACTTACAAACTCGTCATCGACGGGCAGGACATAGGCACGCCTATGAAACTCACCACCGATGCGGCGACACAACTGCCTAACAGTAATTTCGAGGTAACCAGCAACTGCGAGAGCAGCAAGTACATAAGCTTCTATGACACATCGTCCTCAGATCCTACCTGCAAGAGCAAGTTCTGGGACAGCGGTTCATCCGCATCCACTTCGGTAGGTGCCAGCGGAGCCATCTGCTACTCCTCGACTGACGTTCCCGCAGGCATAGGTTCCACAAAATCGGCCCTGCTCCAATCCAAGTACGTCGTAATCAAGTTCGCTGCAGGAAACCTGTTCACAGGTGAATTTGCAGGGCTCGTGGGAACCAGTGGCGGAAAGGTCAATTTCGGGCGTCCCTTCACAGGCCGTCCTACGGGAGTACGGTTCTGGTACAAATACAACAGCGGCAAGATAGATTACGCGCAGGACGGTGCTCCCGCCAAGAAAGGCGATTGGGACGAGTGCAATGTCAAGGTGGCTCTGGGCACCTGGAGCAGCAAGAAATACGGCGGAAGCACTTCCTGCCCCGTACAGGTGAACACCACTGACAAGTCCACATTCTGGGATTATCCGAATCTTCCGGAAACCATAGCCTATAAAGAATTCGCAAAGCCCGCAAACGAGGCCGCTACGGAATGGACTCAGGTTACCCTTAATCTTGACTACACCAATCTGACGGCTACGCCAACCCATATCATCGTGTCCTGCGCCGCCAGCCGTTACGGTGACTACTTCACCGGATACAGCGACAGCCAGTTCTATATCGACAAATTCGAACTGCTTTACGAATAAGACGATCGCAGCCTAATGATGAGACGCTATATTTTCACGGTCATTTTCCTATTCTGCATAGCTTGCAACACAGCTTTTGCGGACAGGAACGACCGTGGAGTGGCGTCACTCAACCCTGAACATCCCCACCTCGCAAAGGGAGAGAATCAGGTAGGAGGCATAGCCTCGTTCTCGATGCACGTCAATGACAATTACGCCTTCTTCGTAACCGACGGGGTAACGTCCAACGGCTACAGCTTCAAGGTCGAGCCCTACTATCTGTACGCCTTTGCCGATGACTTTGCGGCAGGAATTTCAGTATATTACAACAGGAGCATGCTGGACGTCGCAAAGGCCGGAATAGCCGTAAAGGACATAGCCTTCAGCGTCGAAGACCTCTATTCCATAGGGGACAAATGGGGGGCCAGCGTATTTGCCCGCAAATATCTGGTGCTCGGGCACACGGGACGCTTCGCCTTCTATGTCGATATGGGTCTGGACTTCAACTTTTCCCATTCCAAACTCTCCAACAGGCAGGACGGTCAGATTATCGGAACATACCAGCAGGACCTGTATGCAGGGCTTTTCGTGAAGCCGGGCATATCGTTCTATCTGACTGACTGCTTCTCGATGCAGGCCGGGATAGGACTGGTCAAACTCGGTATAAACAACACGAAACAGGTTCACAACCAGGTGGCAGAAGGTTCACGCAACGGCTTCACCGGATATTATATGGTGGATCTGCTGGCCCTCAACGTCGGTTTCACATTCTCCTTCTGATGAAAAGGGTACGTCTCATATCGCTCCTTGTCTGCATCGGTACGGCGCAACTGCTATGTACCGGAAGTTATGCTGCGGAGAAAGAGACCAGGAGAGAGAAATTCGAAAACAGGACCGTTCTGTACAAAGGGGAGAAGAAGGTCGGAGCATCACTTATGTACGGCAGCCTCAACAGCGGCAACAGCGAAGTGCTGCTCCTGATGAAGAACATCGACGCCGCCGGCAGGGTGTTCAGGATAGCGCCTGATTTCGAGATGGCATACAGGGACAACGCAAGCGCCGGTCTGCGCCTGAGCTACATACACGCCCTTGCAAACGTCAATGCCCTGGACCTGAATCTCACAAGCGACCTGAACTTCAGCCTGAAGGACATATCCGTCAATGTCAACGGATATTCTGCAGCTGTATTCCACCGCAACTACATCGGACTTTCCAAATCAGGGTCCGTCGGATTCTATCTTGAAGAATCGCTGTCCTTTACCGGCATAAATACCGTAATGCAGGGAGGGAGTACGGACAACACCTACAAGATAAATCTCACATTGTCACCGGGATTCATCCTGTACATACTTCCACCCGTATCCATTGAACTCGGCATCGGAATTGCCGACCTGGGATTCATCAAAGCCGGATCATATTCGGGCGGAGACCAGAACGGATCACGCTGGCAGGCCAAAGCGGCCATGAACCTCAATGTACTCAGTCTGAACTTCGGAATACATTACCACTTCTAGAAATGAAAAGATTGCTCTCATACCCGGTATTTGTATTCCTGCTTGGCATAGCGGGGACTTCCTGCATAGTCAATGACCTCCCCTACCCTCAGATCGAGCCTGCCATCACGGCGATGAAGGTGGACGATGCCGCAAGCATAGACATAAATGAAAAAGAGAACAGCGTTCTCATCCATCTTGAAGAAAGGGCCGACAGACAGAATGTCAATATCAGGGAAGTAACGCTGAAAGACGACATCACAAAGTGCAGCACCACCCTTACAGGTGTCTTCAACCTGGAAAAGCCTCTGCATTTCACACTGACCAACTATGACCTGTCCAGAAAATGGACGATAAGTTCGGTTCAGGAAATTGACAGGTATTTCTATGTTTCCTCGCAAATGGGCGAGACGGTGATAGATGACGTGAACCACAGGGTGCTGGTGAACGTTCCGGACTACCTCGACCTGGAAACGGAGGTATGTGTACTCGCTGCCAAGCTCGGTCCCGAGGGGGCCGAATACTCCCGCGACCTGCTGGGATACCAGGACTTCAGGGATGTCGTGGAAGTGAAGATCACAGCCCACGGCAGGGAGGAAAACTGGAGGATATTCGTAACGCCCGTCGAAGTGAACGTCAACGTCACTAAACTTTCTGCCTGGACTCGGGTGGCCTGGGTTAAGGCGACAGGAGTGACAGGAGCGTACAACGGTTTCAAATACAGAGTGGCGGGGACTGAAGAGTGGACTGTAGTCAGCGATGATGCAATAGAGCAAGACGGCGGGACATTCAGCGCCTGCATAGAAGGGCTCACACCCGAAACCTCCTATGAATGCTGTGCATTCAGCGGAGACATTCTCTCGAAATTCAAGACTTTCACAACCGAAAAGGAGGAACAGCTTCCGAATTCCAGCTTCGAGATATATTCGAATGCCGAAAGCGACAACTATAAATCCTGGTGGGACCCGGCCAGTCTGTTCGCCCCCGAAAAATGGTGGGATTCAGGCAACAAGGGATCCACGTCCGTAGGCTCCGCAGGCGTCATATGCGCGCCGGATCCTTCTGACTTCGCAGACGGGTCGTCCTCCGCAAGGCTCAACTCCAAATATGTGGTCATAAAGTTCGCGGCAGGCAACCTCTTCTCAGGAGAGTTCGCAGGCCTTGTCGGCACCAGCGGAGGCAAAGTCAACTTCGGCCGTCCATTTACCTTACGCCCGCGCAAACTGGTGTTGTGGATCAAGTATAACTGCGGTGTCATAGATAATGTAGGTGAGGTTCCCGAAGGCTCGTCCGTCAAGAAAGGCGACAATGACCAATGCCAGATATTCATCGCTCTGGGAGACTGGGACTACAAAGTCTATGGCGGCAGCAAGGACAGCCCCGTACAGGTAAACACCACGGACAAGAAGACGCTGTTCAACCCGGAGGCAGACGCCGTCATCGCATACGGCAGCTTCACCTCCAATAAAACAATAGGCGAATGGCAGAAGGTTGAAATACCTCTGGAATACAGGGATGTTCACCGCCAGCCCACGCACATTGTGGTCTCCTGCGCCGCCAGTATGCTGGGAGACTACTTCACAGGCTCATCCACCAGCACTCTATGGGTGGATGCAATGCAAATGATATATTAGGATACCGGACAGATGGGGCAGTCCGGGCTACCCCTTCATATACTCCTTGGGGGAAATTCCGGTTTCGGCCTTGAAATAGCGGTTGAAAGCCGGCTGGGATGTGAACTTGAGCGCCTCGCACACCTGGGCTATTGTATATTCGCCGCTGCGGAGCATTGCTTCGGCATTCAGCACCACGTGGGCCTTTATCCATTCCAGGGGATGCTTGCCGCTGACCTTGTATATCTGGCGCGAGAAATACTTGTCGGACAGACCGCTGGCCTCTGCATAGAAAGCCACGTCCTTGTGTTCGATGAAATTCTTGCCCAGCAAGTCCATAAACTCGTTGTAAATCTTGTTGTTGGGCACATTACCCGCTTCCTTCTCAGGCTTGCTGCTGTTCCATCTGTCGAGGCTTATCGTGGCAAAACAGGTGAGCACGCCTATATATGACGCCACCAGTTCGTCTGTAAGGAACTCATTGTGCAGCAGGGCGTGCTTGAGGTGCTGATACTCCTGCACAGCCGGCCATATCATATCTGGGACGATATTGAACTTGAGGGGCCTGACGAAGTTCGCCTGGGCATAGAGATTCTTCTTGAGCGAGCCTGTAGGACGGAAAGTGTCGTCCGACAGGGACAAAACAATAAGCTTGCTGTCGGGGGCGATGTCGATGCTCTCGCCTATGGTTCCGGGCACGAAAACCGCTATGTCGCCCGGTCCTATGGAATAATGCTGGAGGTTGCAACCGACGTTGATGCGCCCTTCGAGACAGAACACCACCACCGTAAAGTCTATCTTGAGAGGAAGGCCCCCCACAAAGGACTTTATCTCGTCCGTATATGTCTCCGACAAAGGAACGCTGATATTGTCATAGACTATCAGTTTATCGCCGAATGATGCCATACTCCGTGAGTCCGGCATCATCTCGAACGGTATTTCCTTTACATTTGCGTGAAGAGGGGACATAGGTTAACGGTATCTGACTAAAATCACTATTGTCTATATTCGAGCTTAACGTAGTATAAATATCCACCACCCCCCAAAGCAGTACGTTTGCTATTTCCTGCTTGCAAATAAGGCTCTGAAACGGTAAGCGTACCTGTCGTGGTGGTTTCCGTGATTTGTTCAGATGTATTACTTGTGGTTTTGTTGTAGAAGTTCACACCTGAAAGTTTCACATACAATTCACCATCATAAGTAATCAAAACTTTTTTGGCAATTACAGACGCCTTATACGAAATTTTTACAGGAATATTTGCAGGAATCACAAATGATGGCGATTGCACCTTAGGATCACTTGTAGCAGTCCCATCTATAAATTTAATTCTATTATTTTCAAATGTAACTTTGCCCTTCCCCCCTTCAAGAGTCCATGGATGAGATCCGCTGTTTTTGGGAGGGTTGGCATTATACGGCAACCCGGTGATGTAAACCGTTTTTTCACTGTTACAGGTTCCACTGGCTCCGTCAAAGCTCCAGGTGGCACCGATTGTGTGTGCCGCCCAGGTCTGACCGCCGACGTTGCCGTAGGCAGCGTTCCCGTCCAGAGTGCTGCTTATAGAAAGCAGGCTACTGCACTGATTATATACATCAGGGCGTAATCCGCTCTTGTAAGATGCTCCTATTCCGTAGATTGTAGCATTGTCACAATTATTGGCATCGTTCACGTTCGCGCTCTTCCCGTCAGTACCTTTGTAGCAGCTGTACGAAGTGTATCCCGAAAAGTTCGCGTCCAGAGTGAATTTGGCAGGGTCAGGCGAAACGGATGTCGCCTTGCCGGAGATGCTCACCTTGCGCTCCGTTGTCTTTCCGGCGGAAGATGTCACTGTATAACAGACGTCCGCGCTGTAAGAATAATCCCCCTTGGGAATATATGGCGTGGACGAAGTGTTCGTCAAACTGGTTTCAAGTCTTGAGCCGCCAGCAGAATGCGAACCGAGCGTACAATATGTAACCGAGTTTCTGACAAGTTTCACGTTCTCAACCCTGATTTCTTTCACGGCATAGGCAAATTCCGACTTGTTCACCTCCACGTTGAGCGTTGCCGTGGAACCTGTCAGTGTTTGGCTGGTATAATCGTGCGTAATAGATACGGAATGGGTGAAGTCGGCACCGGCAAGAGCCAGGCTCAAAGTTCCCAGAGGATAGATCGTTCCGGCCAAGGCGGAGACTGTCTTGGTGGTCTCGCGGGTATAGCTGTTGCCCTTGTCGGATGTAATCGTGAAGCGGAAACCGTTGGCATACTCACCGGGAGCTACTGCTATATAATAGGTACCGCCGCCAACGAAATCACCGTTGAGGGTGACTGAAGACGCACCGGCCCCGGAGATGGTCTGTTTTGCGCAATCGATGCTCACCGCACCGGCCATACCGGCTCCTGACTTGGAACTGATTACTATCTGCTTGGCAAAATCGATATCCTCAGGCAGAGTGAAGGACAATACGGCGCAGAGATTCTTGAAGCCGAGGCTTCCGCAATCGGGATCGCCCGGAGTCTTGGTGCCTGAAGCCACTGCCAGCGAAACACCGTTGGAGAAACTGCCGTTGGTGGCTGTCTGGGTGGCGGGAATGACCGCTCCGCTGACTACACCGTCGCTGTAGCTGAGCTCGCCGTAAGGATATACGGCATAGAACGAAGTGGTACCGTCGTCAATCTGGCCGCTGAAAGAAGCGCTTCTCGTGCCGTATGAAGTGCACTCGAGCTTATTGTTGGTATGGGTGGCCGCATTCACTGAGAAGGCGCTGAGAGCATCGCCATTGTCCCAGATGACATCAAGGCCGTCGAGATGTGTCTTGGCTGCTTCGGAAACCGCGTCCAGTCTGAAAGGCTCGAAGGCCGCGTCCTGGGGGGCATTCCCCTCCTTGGTGCAGGAAATTGCCGCAAAGGCGAAAATGCAGAGTGTTGAAAATATTGCTGATCTTGTTTTCATAATCTTAGTCCATTTCTTCATATTCGTCATCATAACCAAATTCGCCCGCATCGGCGGAACCGGGGGACAGAGGGGACGAGCAGATTATGCTGACGACCCTTAAAATATGCACTTCCGCATTGGGACTTACGTACTGCGTTTTTGACATAATTACCATTTATTTGTTCAAACGTATTTCAAATATCGCCGCAAATATAGGTAAAATTATCCAAACGTCACAGTATTTTTACAAAAAGTTACTTAAGATGCACGACGAGTTTTTCGGCGTAGTAGGGGTCGGCAAGGACCGATGAGAGGGACCAGGTGGAGACGGAAGGCATTGCGGCAATACCCTTGCCGGGGCCGCACGGAACACTGAACTTCTTACGGCAGGCTTCCAGTTCTTCGGAAATATCACCGCCCTTGAGATAAAGGATACCTGATGTGTAGCGACCGCGGACCCAGGGCAGGAAGTTGTCAAGGGAGGTTACGGCACGGGAAACCACCCAGTCCCAGCGACGGGATGACGGCAGGTCCTCCACCCTCGAATGTATGCACTCGACATTGTGCAGGCCCAGTGCGGCGGCCACCTCGGATGCCACACGGACCTTCTTGCCTATCGAGTCACAGAGGGTGAATTGCACGTTAGGGAACACCGCAGCCAGCGGAATACCGGGGAATCCCCCTCCGCATCCTACGTCCAGCACCATCACGCAATCGGAGGCTGCCGCAGGGTCGTCAAGACCTCTGGCCAACCCCGGCCTGACGGAGGGGGAGGGACCCAAGCTTGCTTGGGAGGGGCCAATTGCAACGCAATTGGGGTCTTGACACCCTGTGGCTGCGTAGATGGAGCGCCACCTGGCGAACTCGTCAGGCAACTGGCTCTGGAGGTAAAGGGCGATGCCGAG
>JAKSJV010000039.1 GCA_024402005.1 Bacteroidales bacterium | reverse complement strand
CCTGCTCCCACAACCTCCGTCGGAGTCCCCAGCAGGGTGGACAGGGCATCCTGCAACGCCCCCTGTACCGACGGGTCTCCGGGCTGGATCTGCCATCCGCAGAACCCCGCACCGTTATATGAAAGTGTTATTTTGTATCTCATAATCAGTCCGGCTATCTCCAGGACATCCCGATATCCCAATGAATGGCATATTTTATGGATGTCCTCTCTTTTGGAAGGTTGAATTCTTCAAGAATCAATGGGTATGCTGTAGGAAAATCTTCAATCCATTTGCCCACGGCAACTTCATAGCGGTCTTCTTCAATGTTATAAAAAATCCGCCCACGAGGTTTGTCCTGATAAGCACCGATATAAGGACCATTCCCATCGCCGTGATATTTCTGTCTGCGGAATTCACGCTTCCAAATATCCTCGTGCATTTCAGAGCACGTAATACGCCCATCCGAGGCATTAGCCCTGGAATAATCGGACACCCGGTGAGAAACAACGCCGAACAGCTCATTACGGGCCCTGTTGTACCAGAAAATGCCAACTTTTGGTTCCGAGTCTTTACCTCTGTTGGCGGCCATCAAAGCCATAACGGAAGCGTATTCATCTTCCGAGAAGGATTCAACATTCAGGCCGTCCACGTCGGATGCAGGACCTTCGGTGTCCCGCATACGATCCGGCCGCATAAAAATGGAAAGTATTACTATGGTCTCTGTATCGAATACATAGTAGAGGGAATCTTCAAACGAGATTTTCCTGACCCATACACCTGCGTATTTCCCTTGTAATTGCATTGGAGCACCAATCCCGCTTTCGGGATGTTCCAAGATGTCCTTCAACAGGGCCTTGATTCTATCAGCGCAACCGGTATCCCTTTCTTTCACACGTTTGTAAACGTCAAGGGCTTTTGGCAGAAATTCAAGATTCATAGATCTTCTATATTTACAGAAACGGTTTTGCCTGCTCTCAATGAGGCGATGCCATTTTCAATTTCTCCCGGTAAATCTGCATTATGAATCAGAGCCTCTGTTTCGCGAATGGAATTGTATTCATTCAATGAAATCAAAACGGCAGCAGTGTTTCCCCTATTGATAAGGACTGGATTCCCGTCAGACAATACTTGATCCACATACTGTCTTATATTGGACCTGAATTCTGAAATGTTCGTTGTGACCATACAAAAACTTTTTTCAAATATACGTACAAAAAATTGTACAAGCAAAACAATTGCACTTAAAATCGGATTTTGCTGCGAAAAAATCCTTATCTTTGCGGAAGAAATCAGATCCGGAGGAAGCTCTGAGGGAAAAGATGGAAAAAAGAACAGGTACAGTCATCATTTCGGTCGAGGACAGGGCACAGGCGCCAGCGCTGAATGCCATTCTGTCGAAGCACGCGGACATCATTCTCTGTCGCGTGGGATATCCGAGACCAAGCAGAAACAGCATCATCACCATCCTTATCGAAGGCACTACGGACCGGATTGGAGCCCTGACCGGCCAACTCGGCAGGCTCAGCGGCATCGAAGTCAAATCCGCCTTGCTCAAACCCCGAAATGAATGTGATGATGAAACCGCGCTTCAGGATTAAAGCCCTTTTGTCGCTGCCGGCACTCCTGACGGCATTGCCCGCTGCCGGCTCCGTATTATTGGTACCGTACTCCGGCATTCCGGAGGAGCAGGATACGACCGTTTCCGTCCGGACTTTGGAGGAGTCGGTCGTGGCGTCGTTCAGGCCTGACGGCGCAATCAGGGATATGGCGGCTGATGTCAATGTCGTGACATCGCTTGACGCCAAAAAGTCCGTTGCCACCACTGCGGCCGACGTGCTCTCAAGGGAGCCGGGACTCAGCAAGGGCGGTGACGGGGTATGGGCCACCAACATACACGTGCGCGGATTCGGCGAAGACCGTCTCGTAACCCTTGTGGACAGAGTAAGAGTGGCGGTGGCCACGGAGCATACAACATCTCTCAGTATGCTGGATGTCAATGATATAGAGAGAATAGAGGTGGTAAAGGGGGCTCAGTCGTCCATCTACGGAACGGGAGCTGTCGGAGGCATAATAAATGTCATCACAAAGGACGGGCATTTCGCGAATGAACCATACTTCGGAGGGCGCTTCACCGCCAATTACGCCAGCGCCAACAACGGCCACGGCGAATATCTTTCGCTCCAGGGCGGTGGCAGGAAATGGTATGTCAGGGCCAGCGGCTCGTTCTATGGTGCCGGTGACATCAGAACTCCACAGGGATATCTTCCGAACAGCGCTTACAAAAGCGCCAACGCCGCTCTTAAAGCAGGATTCAAACCGAAGGAAAACCGTGTACTGAAACTCAACTTCCAGCAGAGTCATTCCTGGGATGTGGGTGTTCCCGGGGGCGCGGCATTCTCTCCACAGGCGACAGCCACCTTCAAAAACGCCGACAGAACCCTTGCAAGCCTCAGTTACGGTATGACCGCCATAACTGAGTCGTTGTCCAACTTGGACTTCAAGGTCTTCTACCAGGGTATCAGGCTGGATGTCGAGATGCAGCCCAATGCTCCCAAACCCCAGACAGGGGCAAGGCCGGTGCTGGTGACTCCCGGTGCAACGCACAGGACTTTCGGTGCAAGGGCGGAAAGCCGCTGGGACCCTGCAGGGTGGAACAACCTGCGCGCAGGCGCCGAAATATGGCAGAGACGCATATCGAGCTACAGGTACAAGTATATAGACAAATATTCCGACGGTGAGCCCGTATCGCAGGTCGTGCTCAATGAAACGCCTCTTCCTGACGCTTCATATACTTCAGCCGGCATTTTCGTGCAGGACGCCATGAATTTTCTGGATGGACGTCTCCTGTTGGATCTCGGTGCCCGTGCGGATGTCAACCACGTCAGCAACAGTTCCTGCGCCACATTCCCGGAAGGCAGCCGCACCGACCCTTCCTGGAGTGCAAATGCCGGACTTCTGTTCAAGGCCTGCCGGGAATGTGACCTGACATTGAACGTCTCCAGGTCCTATCGCAGTCCCGCCCTTGAGGAACTTTTCAAGTTCATCGACCTCAGCGGCAACAAGGTCCATTATGGCAATCCGTCCCTCAAACCGGAGAAAGGACTGGGCGCGGATTTGGGCGTGAGGGCCCGCAGCGACGGGTTCGAATTCCACTTGTCCGCCTATGTCAACGGCATAAGGGATATGATTGTGGAGCGCAGGATGAACGTAGAGGCCGAGAGCGTCAACGATACCCTCGTTCTCCAGAATGCCGGCCGTGCGCTGCTCTACGGCTTCGATTTCAGCATTTCATATGAAATAATAAAAGGTCTGAAAGTCTATGCTTCGGGTGACTGGACCATAGGCCGCGAAATCTCCGATAATTGGAACTGGTTGCCGGGAATTCCGCCGCTCAACGCCCGCGCAGGCATTTCCTACGACAATATGAAAATCCTCGGCGCAAGCTTTGAATGCGTTGCCGCCGGAGCCCGCAAGGACGGGCAGATTGCCTCGGGAGAACGGGCCACGCAGGGGTGGTACAGGCTGGATTTTGCCATACACTCCAGGATTTTTACCTTCGGCCGCTGTGCGCTCCAGCTCTTCGCCGGAGTGGACAACATCACAAATCAGACTTATACCAACTTTCTGGCCACCAACCGAGGAAACATCATCTGTGAGCCTGGCCGCAACTTTTTCATCAGGGCGAATTTCACTTTTTGACCCGCAGTATATGATTTTAGTGTTTGCACTGTGATATTGGCACTGATTTTGTTGTATATTTGTGCTTTTGGAAACTCACTTGAAAAATCAAGTTTCAAACACAAATATGGATAGTGTAAACATCAAAGAATTGAACGACCGCATTCAGCAGGAAAGCCAGTTCGTGGATATGCTCTCCCTTGAGATGAACAAGGTCATCGTCGGGCAGAAGCATCTCGTGGAAAACCTGATGATCGGTCTTCTCAGCGGCGGGCACATTCTTCTCGAAGGTGTTCCCGGTCTGGCCAAGACATTGGCCATCAACACTCTGGCACAGGCGGTGGACGCAAAGTTCAGCCGAATCCAGTTCACTCCCGACCTTCTTCCCGCCGACGTTCTCGGTACTGTGATATACTCACAGAAGAAGGAAGAGTTCACGGTCCGCAAAGGCCCCATCTTCGCCAATTTCGTACTTGCGGATGAGATCAACCGAAGCCCTGCGAAAGTTCAGTCAGCCCTTCTCGAGGCGATGCAGGAAAAACAGGTTACCATAGGCGAAGAAACCTTCAAACTCCCTCAGCCTTTCCTTGTGATGGCCACCCAGAACCCCATAGAGCAGGAAGGAACCTATCCTCTGCCCGAGGCGCAGGTGGACCGTTTTATGTTGAAGGTCATCGTGGGGTATCCTTCAAAGGAAGAGGAGAAAGAAATCATAAACCTCAATCTCAAAGGGACATTCCCGAAACCCAACGCAGTCGTGTCTCCGGAGGACATCATCCGTGCCCGTGAAGTGGTCCGCGAGGTGTATATGGACGAGAAGATCGAGAAATATATAGTAGATATCGTGTACGCGACCCGTACTCCCGAAAAATACAATCTCGAGAAGCTGAAGGGTCTCATTTCCTACGGTGCATCCCCGCGTGCCAGCATCTCGCTGGCCCAGGCCGCCAAGGCTTACGCCTTCATCAAACGTCGCGGATACGTGATCCCCGAGGACGTGCGCGCCGTATGCCCTGAAGTCCTCCGTCACCGTATAGGTCTTACCTATGAGGCCGAGGCGGAGAACGTTACGACCGAGGAAGTCGTACAGGAGATACTCAATGCAGTCGAGGTGCCTTAACAGTTGATTTCAGTTGTCTGAATGGAAGCTAACGAACTGCTCAGGAAAGTCCGGAAGATAGAGATCCGAACCAAAGCGCTGTCGCACCAGATATTCGCCGGGGAATACCACTCCGCCTTCAAGGGTCGTGGTATGACCTTCAGCGAGGTGCGCGAGTACCAGTGGGGCGATGACGTACGCAATATGGAGTGGAACGTCACCGCGCGCCTGCGTACACCTTATATAAAGGTTTACGAGGAAGAGCGCGAACTCACTGTGGTCCTGCTTCTGGATATGAGCCGCAGCGGTCTTTTCGGCAGCAGACAGCGTACCAAGCGCGAACTCATAGCCGAGATCGCCGCAGTGCTCAGCTTTTCAGCCATCATCAACAACGACAAGGTGGGTGCGATTTTCTTCAGCTCCAAGGTGGAGAAGTTCATCCCGCCGAAGAAGGGCCGCAGCCACCTGCTGCACATCATACGCGAGATTCTCGAATTCGAGCCGCAGAATGACGGTACGGACCTTTCGGAAGCGCTGCGCTATCTGACCAACGCCATCAAGAAGAAATGCACCGCCTTCGTCCTAAGCGATATGCTGGATGTGGACTCTGGCGGCCAGCCCAGATATGAGGATGCCCTGAAGGTGGCCGTCAACCGCCACGATCTGGGAGTCATACAGGTGTATGACCCCCGTGAGAGGACCATTCCTGCTGTGGGACTCATCCACGTGAAGGATGCCGAGACTGGTGCTGACGGCTGGATCAACAGTGATTCAAGGAATGTGCGCGAGGCCTACAGCGGGTGGTTCACCCGTATGAATGCCGCAACGGAGAAGATGCTGCGCCGCTACCAGATAGACACCGTAAGCATCTCCACCGATGAGGATTATGCCAAGGGACTTATGACTTTTTTCCATAGAAGATGATGTCAAGGTTTTTGAAACATATTTTTAATATTTTTGTCACGACCGTTACTGTGGCTTCCTGCTCACCCAAGGCCGATGAGACGGCTGAAACCGGGGTTCAGGATGGCCCTGCCGCCTTTGTCGAGCAGCTCCAGCCGCGTGACAGCATACTTATCGCCGACCAACTCAGGTATGGTGTCAATCTTCCCGGCGTGGCATTGTCCGATGCCGTCGAACTGCCGCAGGTGGGCGATACGCTGATGGCCGACATCGACATTGTGAAAGGGTGGGTGATCGACACCCTGAAGATTCACAGGAAAGACAGTCTCCAGGACTTGAGCGTTGCTCTCACCATCACTTCCTTCGAGGAAGGCGAATATCGGTTGCCAGGTATTCCTGTGGCCATCCACAGGGGAGACGGCAGCGTGGACACGCTGCAATTCAAGGGGCAGGACGTGCTCTTTTGCACTATGCCCGTCGATACCGCCACATTCGAAATACACGACATCAAGGGACAGATGCGCTATCCGGTGACTTTCGGTGAGGTGCTGCCTTGGATTTTCGGTGTACTGCTGCTTGCAGGCGCCGTATATGCAGCCCTGTTCTTCATCAGGCGTCACCGCCGCAAAATGGAGGAAGCCGCACATAAGGACCCGCCGCACATCATCGCTTTGCGCAAATTGGATGCCTACCGCGGGGACAAATACTGGGCTCCGGCCAAACAGAAGGCCTTCTACAGCGGTGTGACCGATGCCTTGCGCGAATACATTGCATCCAGGTACGGTATCGGCGCAATGGAAATGACTACGGCCGAGATGTTCAAGGCCCTGAAGAAGTCCGATATGCCGGAAGACCTGAAGGCCGACCTGCAGACTCTTTTCGAGCGTTCGGATTTCGTGAAATTTGCAAAACACGTGGCTACTGACGAAGAAAATGCAAGGGTTCTGCCCTTGAGCGTAAAATTCGTCACCACCACTTATCAGGAAGATATAAAGGAGGAAAGCGCCAATGTTCTTTGAGTATCCCTGGCTGTTATGGTTGCTTGTAGTGCCGGCGCTGCTGGTGCTGCACTACCTGTATCTTGAGTTGAAAGGCCGCAATCCCCATCTCAGGGTGTCCACGATAACCCCGTGGAAGGCCGGGGGTTGGGACTATATGGCCGTCGTGCGTCATATACCCTTTGCCCTCAGGATATTCGCCCTGGTGATGATTGTCATTGCCATCGCCCGTCCGCGCAGCAGCGAGGAGGTCGAGAAGACGGACACGGAGGGAATAGACATTGTGATGGCGATGGACGTTTCGACTTCTATGCTGGCGAGGGATTTCACACCGGACCGTCTCGAAGCATCCAAAGACATAGCGATTCAGTTCATATCACAGCGTCCTTCGGACCGTATGGGCATAGTCGTTTTTGCAGGTGAGAGCTATACGCAGTGCCCTCTGACCACCGACCGTGCTACACTCATCAACCTTATGAAGGAAATACAGACCGACCTTATCGAGGACGGTACTGCGATAGGTAACGGACTGGCTACTGCAGTATCCAGAATGAAGGATTCCGATGCGAAGAGCAGGGTGGTGATACTGCTTACCGACGGTGTGAACAACCGTGGTGAGATTACTCCCCAGACCGCCGCCGAGATAGCCAAAACCTACGGTGTGAGGGTTTACACTATAGGCGTAGGTGCGAACGGAGTGGCTCCTTATCCCGTTATGACCCCCTGGGGTCCTGACGTGCAGGATATGCAGGTGGAAATCGACGAAGACCTGCTCAAGGATATAGCAGGGCAGACGGGTGGCCGCTATTTCCGTGCCACGGACAATGCCAAGCTGGCTGAAATTTACGAAGAGATAAACAAGATGGAGAAGGTCCGCACGACTGTGGATTCCTTCCCAGTATATAAAGAACTGTTCCCCAGGTATGCTCTGCTGGCGCTTATCGCGCTGCTGCTGGAGATATTGCTTGTGGCTGTAATAAGGAGGTTGCCGTAATATGCTGTACTTTGCCAATCCGGGATATCTGTATCTGCTGATACTTGTTCCGCTGCTGGTTGCGGGATATGCCCTGCTGCGCTGGCTGCGTTCGAAGCGTGTGGCTGCCTTTGCCGGCGACAGGAGGCTTGCGAAAGAATTGATGCCATCCGTCTCCGGGGCCAAGGGCTGGGTGCGTACGATATTGTTCGCCGTGGCGTTCGCTTCGTTCGTGATAGGCATAGCGAGGCCCCAGATAGGAGCCAAGCTTTCCGAACATAAGACGCAGGGCGTGGAGGTGATGATTTGTCTGGACGTGTCCAATTCGATGCTGGCCCAGGACTATTCTCCCTGCCGTCTGGACAGGGCCAAACTGGCGATTTCCCGCTTTGTGGACAAACTTCGCGATGACCGCATAGGTCTCATCGTGTTTGCGGGACAGAGCTTCGTCCAACTGCCCATAACCAGTGACTATGTGTCCGCAAAGATGTTCCTTGGCAGTATAGGTACCGATTCCGTGCCCATTCAGGGTACGGCAATAGGCGATGCCATACGCACGGCTGTACGCGGATTCAGCGAACAGAGCAGCAAGAGCCGTGTGATAATAATAATCACGGACGGCGAAAACCACGAGGATGATGCGGTCGAAGCTGCCCGTCAGGCGGCGGAGGTCGGCGTAAGGGTGTTCACCGTCGGCGTCGGCTCCCCGGAAGGCAAACCCATACCTATGGGCGGTGACCTTCTCAAGGACAAGGACGGCAATATAGTGGTGACGAAACTGGACGAGGCGGCATTGCAGGAGATTGCCGATGTCGGGAACGGCGCCTATGTGCGTGCCGGGAACGGTGAATTCGGACTCAACCCCATCATCGACAGCATTCACAGGATGGATGCCGAGGAGTTCTCGTCCGTGGTGTTCGAGGAGTTTGACGAGCAGTATATGTATTTCTTCGGCTTTGCCCTGCTGCTTCTCGTTGTCGAGATGCTTGTAGGCAACCGCAAACACAGGTTCAATCTGTTCAACAGGAAATAGTTATGAAACGTTTGACAGGCATATTGACATTACTTCTTTCCGTGTCCGTCGCAGTCTTTGCCCAGGCACCTGCGGACAAGCGTGAGGTACGCAGCGGCAACCGTGATTTCAAGCGTGACAATTATAAGGAGGCGGAAATAGATTACCGCAAGGCCCTGATCAAGGACAGCACTTCCGTGGCCGCGAATTACAATCTGGCCAATACGCTGTACCGTATGCAGGATTGGGAACAGGCCGGGAAGTTCATTGAAACGGCCGAAGCTGCGGAGAATGCAGACGTGTATTACAACAAGGGTGATATCGCCCTCCAGAACAAGGACTACAACACGGCTGTGGATGCATTCAAGCAGGCGCTTCTCCTGAATCCCGGCGATCTGGATGCCAAGGAGAACTACATCTATGCCAAGAAAATGCTTGAAGATCAGCAGCAGAACGGCGGCGGTGGCGGCGGCAACAATGATCAGAACCAGAATCAGAATCAGGACCAGAATCAGAATCAGAACAACGATCAGAATAAGGACAATCAGGATAATCAGGACCAGAATCAGGATCAGAATCAGGACAATGGCCAGGGGCAGGGCGGTCAGCAGCCCGAATTGAGCCCGCAGGCGGCCGAGCAGATGCTGCAGGCTATTGCCGCCAAGGAAAAAGATACGCAGGACAAGGTGAAGAAGGCGGAAGCTTTCAAGGCACAGTCCCGTCAGAAAGAGAAGAATTGGTAAGATGAAGAAAAGTATTGCATTCATATTCGTTGCGTTGGCCTCCGTGCTGACGCTTTCTGCGCAAATAAAGGTGAGCGCCCCCGGTGTCGTGGGCATCGATGAGCAGTTCAACGTCACTTTCACCCTTACGGAAAAACCATCATCCTTCGAATGGTCGCCGGGAGAGAATTTCCAGCTCGTGTGGGGCCCGCAGACCGGCAGCAGCACGTCCATATCCATCATCAACGGCAAGACGTCACGCAGTTCGCAATACACCTATACCTATATTCTTATGCCGAGGGCGGCAGGTACTTACGCCCTCCCGGCTGCCAGTGCGGAAGTCGGTGGAAACCAGGTGTATTCCAAAACCCCGCAGATAGAGGTTGTCGGCAACGGGGCGTCGCAGCAATACGGTCAGGGCGCAGGGCAGTCTCAACAGCAGCCCCAGCAACAGACTCAGAATGTTCAGCCTGCCACCTCGCAACAGACGCAGGAATCCGCGCAGGCTCAGGCCACCCCGACGAGCGACTTGTTTATGCGTTTCAGCCTCTCACGCACATCGGCTGTTGTTGGCGAACCCATCACCGCCACACTGAAACTCTTCACTCGCGGAAGCATAGCAGGTTTCGAGGATGCCAAGTTCCCTACGTTCAACGGGTTCTGGGCACAGGAAGTGGAGGCGCCGCAGAGCATAGAATTCCATCGCGAGAGCGTTGGTGACAGGATTTACAATACTGCGGTGCTCCGCAAATGGGTAATCATCCCGCAGAAGTCGGGGACAATCGCGATTGATCCGGCAGAGTTGGTCTGCCTTGTCCAGCAGAGGGTGTCAGTCGGTGGCAACAGCATCTTCGACGGCTTCTTCGACGACTATCAGACTTTACGCAAGAGGGTTGTCTCGACTTCCTACAAGGTCAGCGTTTCACCCCTGCCAGCAGGTGCCCCCGCATCTTTCACCGGCGCCGTCGGCAGCTACAGGATAAGTGCTAAACTCGGTCGTGATTCCCTGAAGGTTCACGATGCCGCATCGCTTGTCGTGACCGTGAGCGGAAATGGCAATGTTGCTCTTGTAGGTGCTCCGAAAGTGAATTTCCCCCCTGACAGCGAGGTATATGACACAAAGACATCGGATAAATTGGACAAGGGCTCTGGCGGAACGTCGGGGGCCAAGGTGTTCGAATATCCTTTCATTCCACGCAGTCACGGTGATTTCACGATAGACCCCATCGAGTTCACTTATTATGATATTTCATCGCGCAAGTACGTGGCGCTGAAAACCCAGGCGATGGATTATCACGTGGAACAGGGAACAGCCACAGACAGTTATGTTTCGCCGGAAGGAGTGTCTATACCCGTATCGAACCGCAAGGATGTGAAGAACCTTTCCGAGGACATCCATTATATAACGACCAAACTTCCGGCACTGTCATCCGAGAATACTTTCTTTGTGGGAACAGGATTGTTCGTAGCGCTGATTTTCGTGATTCTGCTCTTATCTGCGGCGATAGGTATTATGGTGGCTGTTTTCCGCAAGGAACGTTCCGACGTTGCTTTGGTGCGTACACGCGGGGCATCCAAGGCGGCCCGCAAGCGTCTGGCTCTGGCCAACGGCTATCTCGGCAAGAATCTTTATTCTGCCTTTTATGAGGAACTTCACAAGGCTTTGCTTGGCTATGCGTCCGACAAGTTGAATATCAGTGTGGCGGACCTTTCGAAAGAGAGCATAGCCGCCGCATTCTCTGCAGCCGGTGCACCTGAAACGCTGACTGCCGAATACACTGCATTGCTGGACGAGTGCGAATTTGCAAGATATTCTCCCGATGGAGGCAATGCCGCGATGAAAGGGTCTTACGACAAGGCCGCGGAACTTATTTCAACACTCGATGCGAATATGAAGAAAGGAAAATCCCGTTTCGGAGCCGCTGCCCTGGCGCTTCTGCTGGTTTCCGGTATGTCATTGACGAGCGTCGCCCAACTTGGCGCCCAGCCGCGTGAATATGTGGATTCGCTCTGGAATCAGGGCGTTGAGGCTTATGCCGATGCGGATTATGCCGGAGCTTATGCGGCGTTCACCTCCATAGAGGCCCTGGGCCTTGCAAGTTCCGAACTTTACACGAACATTGCCGACGCGAGCTATAAGCGGCGCGACATCGCTTCCGCCATACTCTATTACGAAAGGGCTCTGAAACTGAATCCTTCCGACAAGGATGCGAAATACAATCTGGACATAGCGCGGCAGATGACCCAGGACAGGATAGACAGCGTTCCGGAGTTCTTTATGAAAACCTGGAGCCGCAATATATGCTACAGCCTGTCATCCAATGTCTGGACGGTGCTGTTCTTCGTTTTCCTGGCATTGTGCTGTGCGATGCTTCTGGTATTCTTTCTGTCCCGGAGGAGCGTATGGCGCCGCGCGGGATTCTTCGCCGCAATAGCGGCCTTCCTGCTTATGATACCCTGCATCATCAATGCCTGCTGGCAGAAAAATGACTTCGAACGTCGGGATGCCGCGATTGTCTTCAAACCGGTATGTAGCGCCAAGAGCGCTCCTTCCGGGACCAATGACCTGTTCGTGATTCACGAGGGAACGAAAGTCAAGGTGCTGGACACGGTGGGTGACTGGACAAACATTTCGCTTTCCGACGGACGTGAAGGATGGGTGCTGAGCTCCAACATTACGATAATATAGGGTGCGGCGATGAGGGATCCCAAGTTGACAGCGGCCCAGATGGGAAGGATTTCGGCGGAAGAATATGCCGCTGCGCCGGAGAGCGGGGTGGTGGTCATCCTCGACAATGTCCGCAGCGCCCACAACGTGGGTTCCGCATTCCGCAGTTGCGATGCCTTCAAAGTTGACAGGCTGTATCTTTGCGGCATATGCGCCTTCCCTCCTTCTGCCGAGATACACAAGACGGCTCTCGGGGCGGAGATGTCAGTGCCGTGGGAGCATTGCGCCGACACACTTTCTCTCGTGCAGCGACTTAAGGACGAGGGCTATGTCGTGGTTGCCGTGGAGCAGACCGCAAGATCGGTGAAACTCGGCTCGTTCCGCCGTGAGGACGGAGTGAAATATGCTTTCATTTTCGGAAATGAAGTGGACGGAGTGGCGCAGGATGTCGTAGATGCCGCGGATTTCTCCCTTGAAATCCCCCAATACGGCACAAAACATTCACTAAATGTTTCAGTTTCGGTAGGTATTATTCTATGGGAAGTTTCTTGATATGTTGCCGCTTTGGCTCGCAGACGGAAGTTCATAGTGACCTTGCGGAACGTAAGGGGGGATACCACCCCTCTTGTCGATTTCGCAATTTGCCTGACGGCATATTGACGAAACGCCAATTCACCCCCATTGTCCCGCAAGGCCACTATGGACTTCCAAGTTTGGTCTGCCTCGCATTCAAAGCGGCAGCATCATAAAAAAATATTTATAAATAATGGAAAAGGCTAAAGTTTACTTCACTGACCTGCATACCAAGGAATACGGTGACGGTCTCCCTACAAAACTCAAGAATCTCATAATTGCCGCCGGCATAGGCGACATCGATATGCAGGGCAAATTCGTTGCCATAAAGATGCACTTCGGAGAACACGGCAATGTCGCCCACCTGCGTCCCCAATTCGCAAAAGCCGTTGTGGACGTGGTCAAGTCTCTCGGCGGAAAGCCTTTCCTTACTGACTGCAATACGATGTATCCGGGGGCTCGCAAGAATGCGCTGGAGCACCTCGAATGTGCCTGGGAGAACGGTTTCAATCCGCTCAGCTGCGGCTGTCCCATAATTATCGGTGACGGCCTCAAAGGTACCGATGAAGTGCTTGTTCCGGTAAAAGGAGGAGAATATATAAAGGAGGCGAAGATAGGCCGTGCCATTATGGATGCGGATGTGTATATCAGTCTGAACCATTTCAAGGGCCATAATTTCGCATCCCTCGGCGGAGCGCTGAAAAATACCGGTATGGGTTGCGGAAGTCGTGCCGGCAAGAAGGAGCAGCACAGCAGCGGGCTTGCCAATATAAACGAGGACCTGTGCCGCGGTTGCCGTCAGTGTCTCAAGAACTGCGCGAACGGCGGGCTGGAATTCGATACTGTACGTAAGAAGATGACGGTTACATCCAACTGCGTCGGCTGCGGCAACTGTCTGGGCGCCTGCAACTTCGATGCGATAGGATTTGTCAATGACGAGGCCAACGAGATGCTTTCACGCCGTATGGCCGAATATGCCAAGGCCGTAGTGGACGGGCGTCCGAACTTCCACATCAACCTGCTTATGGACATTTCCCCTTCCTGCGATTGCCACGGCGAAAACGATGTCCCTATGCTCCCGAATATTGGTATGCTGGCGTCGAAGGATATGCTGGCCATCGACCAGGCATCTGTGGACTTGTGTCAGAAGGCCGAGCCTCTTCCCGGAAGCCAACTCTATGCGGCAGTCCATTCTCCGGAGTTCCACGAAAGCGGCAACCACTTCAACAATGTCCATCCGCTTTCCGACTGGAAATCCTGCTTCGAGCAGGCCGAAAAGATCGGCATAGGTTCCCGTGAGTACGAGATGATAGTCGTGAACACCACGAAATGAATCTGGGCTGACCGCTGAGTGCCTGTATTGCTTCTTGAATTGCAAATTTACCGGGACTTTCTAAAATACGGAAATCGTCCGTACATACGAGCGATTTGACACGCCCTGCGCTGTCCTTTCCAGGTCGTACATTTTCTGAATCTGGGAAGCCTCGAGG
>JAKSJV010000038.1 GCA_024402005.1 Bacteroidales bacterium | reverse complement strand
TTGGCTCCGGAGCCGAAACACAGGCCCTTGGCCGTGCTCAGGCCCACGCGCAGGCCCGTATAGGAGCCCGGCCCGTCACTGATGCACATTGCATCCAGGTCTGATGCCTTGAGTCCCGCCTCGCGGAGGACTTCATCGCAGAAAACCGCGGCGAGGGAGGCGTGCTGGCGCGAAGCGTCGCGACGGGAAGAGATGACCTTCCCGTCAATTTCAACAGCGGCGCTGCAAAGTGCCGTAGATGTTTCTATAAGAAGAATTTTTGCCATAACCTATAATACCTATGCGGCGCCCTTCAATATCCACTCTTTCAGGAAAGGGAACACCGTTTCCGTAAAATTTTGTACCATATTGCAAACAACGGCATTGTCCATCGTTTCCTTGCTCACAAAATGGAAAGCCCCGTTCACGGTGCTGAACGCGACGAGAACGAAGCCGACGATGAATGCCTGTTTGAGCACTGCGAAAGCGATTCCGAGAATCTTGTCCCAAGACCCTCCGACAGTCGCCGCGGCAATCTTCTTGAGGATTTTCCCCAGGAGGGCCAGAACTATGTAAACAAGGATGAGAATCAGCAGGAATGCCAGAATATAGACCACGTTTTCGGGGAGTGTGACGTGCTGTGAAATCTGTTCCCCTACACCGTTGGCAAAGCGGTATGCTATCCATACACCCAGCAACAGGGCCGCTATCGTAACGATTTGATGTATAAATCCTTGCTTGAGCCCCTGCCATATTCCGGGGATGAGGATGAGCAAAAGAACTATAATGTCCGGTGTGTTCATTTTTTTTGTATCTTTGCAGGCTAACGAAGAAACGTATTGCAAAAATAGCAAAAATCATATGAGTTTCAAAGAATACAAAGGTTTGGATCTGGTGGGCCTGAGTGCTGAAGTCCTCGCCAAATGGCAGAAGGAAAACGCATTCGGGAAATCGCTGGAAATCCGCGAGGGCTGTCCGAAGTTCGTATTTTTCGAAGGTCCGCCGTCCGCCAACGGCCGCCCGGGCATCCATCACGTGATGGCCCGCAGCATCAAGGATTCAATCTGCCGTTACAAGACCCAGACGGGATATCAGGTGAACCGCCGTGCAGGATGGGACACCCACGGACTGCCGGTTGAACTCGGAGTGGAGAAAATGCTGGGAATCACCAAGGAGGACATCGGGACGAAGATAAGTGTCGAGGAATACAATGCCGCCTGCCGCAAGGAGGTGATGAAGTACACTGCCGAATGGGAATCCCTGACAAACCGCATAGGTTACTGGGTGGATATGAAAGACCCCTACATTACCTATGACAACCGTTATATCGAGACTCTGTGGTATCTGCTGAAGGATATTTACGGCAAGGGCCTTCTTTACAAGGGCTACAGCATACAGCCGTACTCTCCCGCCGCAGGCACCGGACTCAGCACTCACGAACTCAACCAGCCAGGGTGCTACCGCGACGTAAAGGACACCACCTGCACCGCGCAGTTCAAAGTTACGGGCAAAGTCCCCGCGCAGATAAGTGCCGCGGCTGGTGATACTCCCGTGTTCTTCCTTGCCTGGACAACCACGCCCTGGACACTGCCGTCGAATACGGCGCTCTGCGTGGGCCCCGGCATAGATTATGTGATGGTGAAATCCGCCAATCCATATACAGGCGCTCCGGCAGTTTACATCCTTGCCAAGGCACGTCTCGAGGCGGTTTTCGCAAAAATGGAATATGAACTTCTGCCCGGTGAATTCAAGGGCCGTGACCTGGTGGGAATGGAATACGGACAGCTCATTCCCTGGTTCAACCCCGGCGAGGGTGCTTTCCGCGTGATTCCGGGAGACTACGTCACCACCGAGGACGGTACGGGCATAGTCCATATCGCTCCCACTTTCGGTGCGGATGACAATAAGGTGGCAAAGGCTGCCGGCGTACCTCCTATGCAGGTTGTTGACCGCAACGGAGACCGTCAGGCCCAGGTGGACCGTCAGGGCCGCTTCTACCGCATAGAGGACCTCGACCCCGACTGGTGCAAGGCCAATATGGCGCCCGAATACGCAGAATGGGCGGGCCGTTACGTGAAGAACGCTTACGACGCCACCCTTGCCCCTGATGCTCCCACTCTCGATATAGACATCTGCGTGATGCTCAAGGGCCAGGGCAAGGTTTTCAAGATAGAAAAACACACTCACACATATCCCCATTGCTGGCGCACAGACAAGCCTGTGCTCTATTATCCGCTCGACTCCTGGTTTATCAAGACCACTGCAGTCCGCGAAAAGATGATGGAACTCAATGACAAGATTGACTGGCGTCCCGAGGCAACAGGAACAGGCCGTTTCGGCAAATGGCTGGAGAATATCCAGGACTGGAACCTCAGCCGCAGCCGCTATTGGGGAACACCTCTTCCGATCTGGCGCAGCGAAGACGGCAAGACCGAAAAATGCATAGGCAGCATCGCTGAACTCTATGCCGAGATAGACAAGGCCGTAGCCGCCGGTGTAATGGAGTCCAATCCCTTCAAGGAGCAGGGTTTCGTTCCCGGCGATATGTCAAAAGAGAATTATGACCGCATAGACCTGCACCGTCCTTATGTGGACCGCATATATCTGGTTTCCGAGGACGGGAAGAAAATGGTCCGCGAGACGGACCTCATCGACGTATGGTTCGACAGCGGCGCTATGCCGTATGCCCAGGAAGGCCTCCGCAATCTTGACAAGCCCTGCTTCGGACAAACCGCTGATTTCATCGCCGAAGGAGTTGACCAGACCCGCGGATGGTTCTACACCCTGCACGCCATAAACACTATGGTCAGCGGTAAGGCCGCCTACAAGCGCGTGATTTCCAATGGTTTGGTGCTCGACAAGTTCGGGGCCAAGATGAGCAAGCGCCTGGGCAATGCAGTGGATCCTTTCGAGATGCTGGACAAGTACGGAGCCGATGCCATACGCTGGTATATGCTCACCAACTCGCAGCCCTGGGACAACCTCAAGTTCGACGAAGACGGTGTTGACGAGGTGCGCCGCAAGTTCTTCGGAACGCTGTACAACAGCTATTCATTCTTTGCTCTCTATGCCAATGTGGACGGCTGGGAGCCAGATAAGGACTATGGCGTGAAGGCGGCTCCCGCGGAACTCGACCGCTGGATAACAAGTCTGCTCAACACCTTGATAGAAGACGTGCGCGCCGCGTACGAGAACTATGATGTCACCCTCGCAGGCCGTCTGATACAGGATTTTGTATGTGACAACCTCAGCAACTGGTATGTCCGTCTGGGGCGCAAGCGTTTCTGGGGCGGCGGTATGACTCCCGACAAGCTTGCCGCATATCAGACTATGCACAAGGTGCTTGTGAACGTGGCGGTTCTCGCTGCGCCCATTGCACCTTTCTATATGGACCGTCTGTATTGCGACCTCGTACCGGGTGCGGACAGCGTGCATTTCGTGACTATGCCGCAGGTGGAGCGTGAGGCACAGGACAAGGAACTGGAGCAGCGTATGGACCTTGCCCAGAGGGCGTCTTCAATGGTGCTGGCTCTGCGCCGCAAGGTGAACATAAAGGTCCGCCAGCCGCTGTCCAAGCTTGTGATTCCCGTGCTGGATTCCAAGACCAGAGAACGTCTCGAAGCCGTAAAGCAGCTGATTCTCGGGGAGGTCAACGTCAAGGATGCCGAATTCGTCGAGGATTCCGCCGGACTTGTCACAAAGAAGATAAAACCCAATTTCAAGACTCTCGGCAAGCGTTACGGTGCCCGTATGAAAGAGATTGCGGCTGCATTTGCCACATTGGACCAGGACACCATCAATGCCATCCAGAAATCGGAAGTGGCGGCTACCGCCTACACTCTGGCCCTGGCCGCCGGCGAGGTGGTGCTCGAGCCCGGTGACTTCGAAATTTCCAGTGAGGATATGCCCGGCTGGCTTGTGGCGAATGATGGCCCGCTGACCCTCGCGCTCGATGTCACGCTTACCCCTGAACTTGTGCGTGAAGGTATCGCAAGGGAGCTTGTAAACCGCATACAGAATCTGCGCAAGGACACAGGATTCGAGGTGACTGACAAGGTGGACGTATGCATAAACGCCACCGGTGATGCCTACAGGGAAATAAGTGAGGCGTTGGCCGATTATAAAGAATATGTCGCTTCACAGACTCTCGCCGTGAAGGTCAATGTAGAGGAAGGAACGGAAGGGGAGCAGGTCGAATGGAACGACGGATCCATCAATATCAAGGTAACAAAAAATTAAAGATATGGCAGAAAAAATCAATCCCGCTGAACCCGTATTGAGGTACAGCGATGAAGAACTTCAGGAATTCAAGGAAATAATCCTCGAAAAGTTGGAAGCTGCAAAGAAGGAGTATAATACACTCCGCGAAGCCGTGACAGGTACCGGCAACGGCACTGACGACACTACTCCTACGTTCAAACAGATCAACGAAGGCGCCGAAAGCCTTTCCAAGGAAGAGGCAGGCCAGCTGGCACAGCGTCAGTACAAGTTTATCCAGAACCTCGAAGCCGCCCTGGGGCGTATCGAGAACAAGACTTACGGCATCTGCCGTATGACAGGCAAGCTCATCCCCAAGGAGAGGCTCCGTCTCGTTCCCCACGCAACACTTACCGTCGAGGCCAAGGAAATGATGAACAAGCGCTAGTTATGGCAGTTTCCAAAGGCGCGCAACTTTTTACTATTGGCTTCAACCTCGTCGTGCTGGACCAGATCGTAAAGATTCTGGTCAAGACCAATATGTTCCTCGGCGAATCCATTCCCGTTATCGGTGATTTTCTGCGAATCTGTTTTGTCGAGAACGAAGGTATGGCCTTCGGCCTGGCCTGGGGCGGAGTCATAGGCAAGATAGCCCTGTCGGTCTTCCGCATAGTCCTTTTCGGCTTCCTGTGGTGGTGGATAGCGAAACTGCTGAAAAGAGGTTCTGAGGTGCCTACAGGAGTGCTTGTGGGCCTGACTCTCATTGCCGCCGGTGCTATGGGCAACATCATAGACTGCTGGTTCTACGGCCTGATATTCGATTACGCTCCCTTTATGATGGGCAAGGTGGTGGATATGATATCCTTCAGCATCTTCCCGCCCGTATTCAACATAGCCGACAGCTGCGTTACCTGCGGAGCCATCTATCTGGCCCTGTTCCAGTGGAAATTCTTCGCCAAGGAAGACAAATAACTTCTATTATGAAAAGAATCTTAATAATTATTACTCTCATTCTTACGGCATCTTTGGCCGTTCAGGCAAAACATCTCAAATTGACTTATGGGCCTTGGATTACCAATATGTCCGAGACATCTTTTGATGTTCTTTTTTATACACAGGAACCAGCACTCGTGTGGGTGGAAGTAGCTGCTGATGATGGTAATACTTGGTATAAAACAACCCATACCAGATATTATCAGACCATTGCAGGACGAAGGGCGATGGGTAAGCTTCATGATATCAAGGTGACAGGGTTAACCCCGGGGGCCAGCTATCGCTATCGTATTTATGGAAGGATTCTGAAGGACGCTTCCGATCCGTACGCAATTCAGTTCGGACCTGAAATGGATTTCAGATTCTCGAAAAAGGAATGTGTCGTCAAGACTTTCGACAAGCAAGCAGATACTGTACGTTTTTCAATGGTGAACGATATGCATTTCCGGGCAAAGAGGTATAAAGCGCTTATGTCAGGTATGGATAGAAGCTCCGACTTCATTCTTCTTAACGGTGATATCATTTCCTATGCAGGAAGTGTGGATACCGTGATGAAATACACCTTTATGCCAATTTCAGAACAGGCTATGGAATGTCCGATAGTATATTCCCGCGGAAATCACGAGGGCAGGGGAGAGGACTGGGACAAAGTGCCGGCATTGTTTCCATCCCCGACGGGCGAGTTCTATTATACCTTCAGACAAGGTCCTGTCGCGTTCGTGGTTTTAGATGCCGGTGAAGACAAGCCTGACAGATCTGTGGAATATTCCGGTACGGCTCAGTATGATGAATATCGTGCAAAGGAATTGGAATGGTTGAGACATGCGGTGAAGGAAGAAGACTTCGCATCCGCTCCACATAAGGTATGCGCGATCCACGTTCCAACGATAAACAACAAACAGGCCTGGTATTCACAACAGTGGATTGCCGAAAACCTTATGCCGGTGTTGAATGAGGCAGGTATCAAACTGATGTTGAGCGGTCATCATCACAAATACCTGTTCTACGAAAAGGGTACGTTCGGGAATGACTACGTAATCGTTGTCAATGATGATAAATCACGCCTTGACTGCGTAGCTACAAATGATTCGTTAATGATTAGAATATTCGATGAGAAGGGAAATGAAACACACTCTTTGAAGATAAACGATTGATAGAAATCGTGATAGGATTAACGAGTTTTTTTGTCTGTTTTAGGTGTTTTCCCTTAAAAAAAAGATGTTTTTTCTTTATTTATTGAAAATAATTTATATTCGCACATGTGGAGTTATATCTGTAAGCTATTTGTTCTTTTATCACTATTATTGTATTCTCTGACGGCAGCGGCATATTCCGTAACCAGTCCTTCCGGGCGACTGAAAATGGATGTCGGTGTCGGAACGGCTATAGAATGGAGTCTGTCTGTTGATGGAGTGGATGTCAGCTGTGGTAACAGGATAGCAGTGCAGTATGCCGACGGGCGCATTGTAGGGGAAAATCCCGGTAAACCGAAGGTCAGCTGCGCCAGCCACAGCGGGGTAGTTCCCGTGCTGTTCTACCGCTGCTCCGAAATGGAAGATGTTTACAATTCCCTTATACTCAAATTCAAGGGATGGCATCTGGAGTGCCGTGCTTACGATCAGGGTGTTGCATACAGGGTTGTTACTGATTTCAGGGAAGGAGGCAGGATTGTTGGCGAGACAGTGGAATTCCGTACTTCCTGTCACAATCCGGAAGAGGTTGTAATACCGATAAAGGAGACATTCCGATATCCGTATGAGACTTCATTCGAGACGGAATATTCTTTCTTGAGGGGTAAGCAGATTGACGAAATGTGTAATCTTGATCCCTCAATCCCGAAAGGGAAACACTCTTATCTGCCATTTCTTTTGAGAGAAGGGATTCAGGGTAATATCCTCTTGATGGAAACGGATGTGCTGGACTATCCCGGAATATTTGTCATGCACGGTGACGGAAGGTTCTATGCCGCCTTCGCTCCGCTTATGGCGGATTTCAGATACTCGCACAGATACAACAAGCACCGTCTTGCTTCCAAATACTATATCGCCGAGATTCCCGGTAAGTTTTCTTTCCCCTGGAGGATAGCCGCCTGGGCCGAGGAAGACAAGGCTCTTCCTACAAACAATCTGGCCTACCTTCTTGCCGAGCCTAGCCGTATTGAAGATACGTCATGGATACAACCGGGGCTCACGACCTGGGATTGGTGGAACGGTTTCCGTCTGTCCGGCGTCGACTTCAAATGCGGCATCAACACCGATTTCTACAAGTATCATATAGATTTCGCAGCGGCGCATGGTCTGAAATATGTTGTGCTGGATGAAGGGTGGTACAAGGCTCCGGACATGATGACGCCCATAAAGGATGTTGATCTTGATGAGTTGTGCCGGTACGGTGCCGCTAAGAATGTTCGTCTGTGGCTTTGGGGAACCTCGCATCTGTTGGAGAAATGCGGTATCGAGGAGGTCTTTGACAAATATGCCGGGATGGGCATTGCCGGCTTCAAGCTGGATTTTCACGACGGCCAGGACCAGGAGACGGTACGTCTGCTGACGGATATTTCGGAGAGTGCCGCTAGACATCGTCTCATGTTGGATTTTCATGGTTGCTACAAACCCTGCGGACTGAACAGGACATATCCCAACGTCTTGAATTTCGAGGGAGTTTACGGTCTTGAGGCCAGGGCTGAAGATATGCCGAAGAATGATGTCACCATACCTTTCATCCGCCAGGTGGCCGGTCCGTTGGATTATACCCCGGGGGCTATGGTGAACGGCGGTCTCATTGATAAGGGCCATACGGTTCGCGGTGTCATTGTGCAAGGTACAAGGGCCCATCAGATAGGACTCTATCTCGTATTCGATTCTCCTTTTGAAATGATGTGCGACTCCCCCAGCCGCTATCTCAAGGATTCCGGCACTACAGATTTCATCACATCCCTTCCCACTGTGTTCGATGAATCATTCGTGCAGAGCGGAAAGGTGGGCGAATACATAGTGATGGTGCGCCGTAACGGGGAGAACTGGTATGTAGGCGGACTCACAGACAGGACTGCGCGCGAGCTTACAGTGGACTTTTCATTCCTGCCCAGGGGCAAGTGGAATGCCACCGTCTTCCGGGACGGGGTCAATGCAGACCGCTGCGGAGAGGATTATACGCTGGAGACGGTTTCTGTCGATTCCTCTTCAAAACTTACAATTCCTCTTGCCCCCGGTGGCGGTTTCGGAATCAGAATTCAGAAATAGCCGTTTTCCGGCTACACTCCGCCCTGTGACTGACTATCTTGGTCTCACAAAATCCAGGGCAGACTGAATCTTCGCACGGATGTCCGGGCCAATGTTGTATTTTTCGCACCACATACCGAACTTGCTCACGGAGGCAAGAACACGCTCGATCTTCTCCTGCGGATTGTCTATGAAATCCCCTGCGAAATCGACTAAGTCGGCTATGCTGACAGATGAACGTTTCCCCATTATACCGAGGGCGTGTATGTGTGCTGAATGGTCTTCCCAGATGTTGGCTGTGAACATCACGTCATATGCCGGCGACAGACGCCACTTGCCCCTCTTGTCCATTGTGAATGAAAAATTCTTGTTGTGGTCGTCTGACACTCCAGCCGCGAAATTGAACACCATCCTCAGGAACAGTTGTTCCCTGTCTTCCTGAGGGAGGGCCAGAGTGTTTGCGAGCCACACAATCTTCAAGTAGTCGTCCGCCCCGGGCAAAATGGCTGCCAGGGTTTGTGTGAATACCTTTTCTCCGTTCACCCTGTCGAAACGTTCCGTTATGAAATGGTTTCTTCCGTCAATGGATTTCAGAAAACACGGCATCATTGTTATCCCTGCCTCCCGGGCCATTTCATACCATATCATCTCTATCTCGGATGTAGGGGACAGAGGGTCTTCCTTGAACTTGATGATATAGTGTTTGAAGTCCTCAGGCAGATCAACTTGCCCTGATTTGAACACTCCGGTATGCGGATTGTAGGCTACGACGGCCTTCGGCCTCTTACCCCCTGCAGATGTGCCCAGATAGATGAGTTTTTTCATCGTAATGCTCTCACTTTCCGAAAGTACGGCCTGTGCTCTGTCAAGATATACCTTTGAAGCGAGATTGGCAAGCGACTTCATATTTATGTCATCCGTTTCCTCTGTCTGTCCACATTCAGGGACGAATTCCAATGCCCCCATAGCTCTTCTGCCTATGTATGAAAGTTTGAGGAGCGGCGTCGAATCCAGAATGCTTACCTTATTGTCTGTCATCCATTTGTCAAATAGGGTCGAACCCCATTTGTCCGGAAGGGAATCGGCAATAAACTCCGGAAGCCCTTGATATAGCTCTCCTGGCCGCCCGTAGAAGGCCGGTTGCATCATATTCCCCTTTTTGTGTGTTGAAGGACATATATCATACGGCAGTTCGAAGTAAGAGTCACTGAATTGGAAAACAGACAGTTGCTTATCTGCGTCCCAGGTAAGTCTCCCTATGCGGTTACCCCAAAGCAGCACATCCACAGCGGCAGGATTTTTTATCATAATGATGCTTTTTTGTATTCTGACTTGCAATTCTTTTTTCTGGTGCCAGACTTCCAGTCTATCAGGAACGGAGATTCCGGAACATCTGGTACAAGGTCAGCAAACCCTTCAAGAACTCCGCAGGTACGCATTATCTTTATCAAAGTGACGACGTTGATGTCGGTCATAGCTCCGGATTCTATTCTCTTCACCGAGGCGATGGAAACGCCGCTCCTCGTTGCGAACTCCTGTTGTGTGACACAGCAACTCCGCCTTAAGGTCCTTACCTTACGGCATATTTCCGAAACGATTGCCTCGTCGCTGAAATCATATATTGTATATCTGTCAAACAGTACTTTCATTTATTTAGTATCATTTATGATACAAATATAGTAATTTCGTTTTTTGTTTGCAACTTTTCGGTAAAGTCTGACGTATTGAAGTTTTTCTTTCTTTTTTCTTGCGGACAATAATTCGCATTATTTGCGAAATAATTTGGATATGCTCATGGGCATCGAAGGTTGTATGCATAGGATAACGATTGATTTCGTTGACGGCAGGATTCTGCCACGGCAGAAGAGCTGCTACGAAAAGCGATGAAATAATGGTAGTCAATGTCATAATATCAGACTATTTAATAGTGTAAAAAAATTTTGACCTATTTCAGGATGCCCTGCTCCTTTAAAAACTCCGAAATTCTTTCAAGATATGTGTAGCTCCCCGTACCAGGGGAAGCCGTCTTCTGGAAACAGTGTTTACGGGTGGCAAGAGTATGGAGATCGCATTGGACACCCATACTGCGCATTTTCTCCCAGGTCTTGACGGAATTCATTGCGGCCCAAGCGTCAGCATCTCCATGAACAAAAAGCATTGGCGCGGTTTTAAGGTCGAAGGAAAAATCTGGAGCCAGAACGGCAGAATCATCGTTTCCTCCTGTAGTATTGCACTTGTTCAAGCCGTCAGTCAGAACATATGCGGGATAAATGGCTATGCCCCACCGTACATTGCAAGGCAGTTTGTCGATTGCATCCACTGGATTATAGGACTGATGCAGGGACGAAGTGACACCCATAAGTGTCAGGTGGCCACCGGCAGAACTACCCATAATGCCGATTTTTTCGGGGTTGAGACCATACGAGGAAGCTTCGCTGCGGACAATGCGTATCGTACGCTGCAGATCCTGCCAGGCTGTAGTATGCTTATCCAGGCCGCTTTCCGGTTCAGGACGCGGCACACGATATTTCAATGTCACGACCGTCATACCCAGAGAGTTGAGATATCTGCGCGCAGGGGCTACTTCATAACCTTCTGGGGTGCTATGCCTGTAACCACCTCCAGAATAGATTATCTGTATAGCATCCGTCTTCCTAACTTTCGGGAAATGCCACTGGATATATGGCTCGCACTGATTCGTCTGTCTGTCCGGCATCTTGCCTTCAGGCCAAATGTTGAGTTTCTCCACTTCCTTTTCCTCAGGGAATCCGGCCCTCGCGCTGTCGGAAGCGTAACGGGCCAAAAGTTCCTCCTCCGGCTGCAACTCACCCAGAAAGCCCATCTGACGCAGGAATTCCACACCCCTTTCTATACCATATACGCCGTGTTTCTTACCTGCATAAAGATGCAGTTCGGCAGGAATACCACGGCGGCGGAGTTCTCGATAGACAAGTGTCGAACCGTTAGGGGAATAAGGATCCATACCGCCGTGATTAAGGCATAACGGGCAGGTCTTCGAGTCAAAACGGAAAATACTGTCCAACTTGACATCAGGACCGTAGCCTTCACGGGAAGCCTTACGGCCAAGACCGTCCGTAGTCAGATATGCTGGTGCGTGGAGAATTCCCCAGTTGATATGGCAAGATATGCTATCCAGTTTGTCCACCGGCTTATATGCCCTGGTGCACGAATTGGTTGCCAAAAGAAGTGCCATGTGCGAACCGGCTGACATAGAGATGACACCTATCTTTTCAGGATCATAACCACGCTTTGCCGCCTCGCTGCGCACCATCCTCACCGCACGCTGGCCATCCTCCCAGGCAATCTTGTAATAAGGCAACCCCTCCGGACGCGGCGTACGATACACAAGGCTCACGCACTGTACGCCTGCGGCAGTCAACGCCTCACGCCATCTTTCAATAGGTTTCACATCACAGGTGTTATTATAACCGCCACCGGAAATCAATATCATACAGGCTCCGTTTCGGAGTTCCGCAGCAGGAGCGTCGAACCACTCCAAGTAAGGAATCCTGTTTTTATCCGGTTTGAACCCCTCTTTTTTCGTGTCAGGCAGCATAGCCGCAATCTGATGCGGCTGCGCATCCGGCATATTCTTTTTTGACCATAAATACTCCCGTTCCGTACCCGAAAGAGAAATAGAAGCCAGAAGAAGAACAAATAAAATGACTGATTTTTTCACAAAAGATATTGTTAGTCTATAAGTTCATTAATTTTAGCATATCATTGTACGAACGTATTGAAATCTCGTTCCAAAAAGACTCTTTATCGCAAAGTCTTATCCATTACAGATGCTCCACCTCTTACGTATAACGTTATATCTTCAATCAGAGAACCGTCATCAAGATTCCGGACGAAGATTTTTCCATCAACAGCTATCATCATCCTATTCGCCGATATTTCAAGAAATGAAGTAATCGGGCCTCGAGGCCCATCATTTATTGGAGAGAAACTATCTTTAACAGGTTCGTAGCGGCTGAGTCCGCCGTCATAAGCCCATATTCTTCCTTTTGAATCAGCGTAGATAAGCGGATCCGCACCCTCCACCTGAGTAAAATCCGGATCACGCAACGGATAATATACCGTAAAATTATAACCGTCAAATCTGTTAATTCCCTCATATGTAGCAAACCACATATTCCTGTCTTGGTCCTGTGTTATTGAAAAGACGGCATTCTGTGAAAGACCCTCCTGCATAGTAAATTGCGAAAAGGTGACAGTAGTCAGCAATATAGTAATAAGCGTCATCATAAAGTTGTTGGTATTGTAGTATCAGCACCAAACGCAAAGGTAAAAGATTTTTTTGAATCACCTATTGATACCATTTTGGTAGTCACGGCTATCGCCCAGATATATTGCTTAAACATTTTATTTTAAAAAGTTTGGAATTATGCATATAAAACATTATGTTTGCAGTGCATAATATTAGATGAATATGGAATTTGTAGACAGGGCAACCGAACAGGAAAAATTGAGGAGCCTGCTTTCAAAGAAAGAGCCTGTATTTGCTATCGTAAGAGGCCGCAGGCGCGTTGGAAAGTCGACACTCATCAAAAGAATCCTGACCGGGGATGATATCTACTTTGAAGCCGACAGGACCGATACTGCGACTCAGATGTCCAATCTGAGCTATGTGATATCACACCGGTTCAGTGGCTTCGGAGATGCCTGGTACAAGGATTGGAGAGCCTTGCTTACGGCCCTGAACTACAGGGTAACGGAAAAGTTGACCCTGTGTCTCGACGAGTTCCCGTATTTGGCGGAAAGTGATCCGTCGCTGCCATCGGTCATCCAGACGCTTCTTGATTCCGGAGAACTCAGATTCAACATCATCCTCTGCGGTTCGTCACAGACAATGATGTATAATCTGACGCACGATGAGGCGTCACCTCTGTATGGAAGAAAGGAAGCTGATTTTAACATCGGCCCCATCAGGCTCCCGTATCTGCAGGAGGCACTCGGCCTCAGCGCCGAGGCGACCATAGAGAACTATGCTGTCTGGGGCGGCATACCGAGATACTGGAAGCTGAGGAAGGAATCGCTTTCTTTGAAGGATGCCATAAAGGATCATATCTTGTCTCCTTTCGGAGCATTATACGAGGAGCCGCAACATCTGTTCCGTGATGACCTGAAGGATATAGTAAAAACAGCCACAATAATGACGATAATCGGGGGTGGTGCCACGAGACTGAAGGAAATCGCCTCCAAATGCAACGAACCGGCGACAAACCTTTCCAGGCCGTTGGCTAAACTTATTGATCTGGGATATCTGGAAAAGGATATACCATTCGGTGTGTCCGCAAAGGACAGTAAAAAGAGCCTGTACCGCATCGCAGACCCGTTGCTCAGTTTCCATTACAAGTTCGTGTCGGCTAACCGCTCGTTCCTCGAACTTGGAAGGACAGCCCTGATAGAAAATCTTATTGATGTGGAATTGCCTGATCGATGTGGGTATTGGTGGGAAAGGCTTTGCCGTGATGCCGTAACCGGTAATACTATTAACGGAATCACATATGGTGAGGCGAGACGATGGTGGGGGCAGGTACTTGTTGACGGAAAATACAAGGATGTGGAGATAGACGTTGTGGCGGAATCGCTTGACAAGAAGCATATTCTGGTCGGCGAGTGCAAGTGGACGGCTGGTGAGAACGGGCGCCTTCTGACCAACGAAATCAGAAAGATAGCTGATGTTTTGCCTTTTACTGCTAATCGACAGGTTGACATTGTCCTGTTCACCAAAACGCTTCCGGAAGAAGATATGGGGAATTCCATTCTCCCTGATAAGGTCATCGAAATGAATTATTAACATTTATGTCAC
>JAKSJV010000037.1 GCA_024402005.1 Bacteroidales bacterium | reverse complement strand
ATTCTAAAGACTGCCGGCAATATCCGGATAATAGCGCGGAGTGATGGGGATGCTGTCCAAACCGTCAACATCCAGTTCGGCGACATTGAATCCGTCACGGTCCTTGCGGAGTATCTTTATACGGGCCACATTTATGAAATAGGACCGGTGGCAACGCTTGATGCCGTGTTTGGCGCAGTTCTCCTCCATACTCTTCATAGTGCCGCGCAAGAGAAAATTCTTCACCTTGCCGCCTTCCACGTAATATATGCCGCAATAGTTTTCGTGTGATTCGACATAAAGGACGGACTTGGAATCCGCCACGAATTTGAGGTTGTGCTTTTCATCATAAAAGCGCATCCTGGTCATTTCCTCATCGGTGTCCATATTGTACCTGGCAACGATGTCTGACTCCAGCAACATTGTCAGTATAACGTAAGGAAAGGCAAGAACGGCGGCAAGTTCAGCAAGAACGACCGGCAGCACGTCAATATAAATGTACTGCCTGCCGGATATCAGCGTCACGTACAATGAAATGAACAATGAGGCTACGACCACTTCGCCAAGGCACCAGATCAGATAGGTACGACGCTTGAAATCGGTGCTGTTCCTCAATCCCCACAGCAGAAGACGCGAAATCATAAGCACCACCGCCTCTATGGACATTATGATGGAGCAATTGAAGGCGAAGGAACCATTGCGGAAATCCAGCAGGACATCCAGACCGAAAGGCTTGTACAGCGTAAGAAACAGGAAAAGAAAAACCGGAATTGCCAGAAAATGCAGAACCTGCTGCTTGAACTTGAAAAAAACTTTGGGTAAAAACGAATCCTTAAGCTCCATAATTTATATGTGACGATTACAAATTCACTCCAAATATATCCCTATTTTTGCATATTTCGTCACAAAATCTGCATTTTTATCCCAAAATTTCATCCCACATCACTTTTTGGACATCTTTTCCCCGGCACAATGTAATTTTGCAACGATGATAATTACCGGATTACGATGAATATCATTCTGCAATATGAAAATTCCTTCAGGAAGAACAGCAAACTTCCTGCACTGACCGATTATCTGACCGGAAGAACCTGGTCTTACAAGGAGCTGGCGGCCAGAGTGGACTTCATTCACGGAATTCTCAAGGAAAACGGCATAGCCAAGGGCGACAAAGTGGCCCTCGTCGGGAAAAACAGCATAGACTGGATAGGCGTATATATCGGCGTGATAACCTATGGGGCAACAATCGTTCCTATTCTTCCGGACTTCAACCCCGTTGACATGGAAGGCATCATCAATCACAGCGACGCCCGTCTACTGTTTGCAGACAACAGGATATTGGAGCGCCTGAACGTCTCAGGCCTTGAAAATATCACCTCCACCATAGTCATCGAAACGCTGCCCGATCCCGATTGCAAGGACTTCGACATCGAAAAGCTCCATTACGCAGACCCTGATGACGAAGATACGCTGATCATAAGCTATACTTCCGGCACGACAGGCAACAGCAAGGGCGTAATGCTGCCGGTGCGCAGCATTACAGCCAACGTACAGTTCGCAATCGACCACAAATTCCATTTCAAGGGCAGCCGCGTACTGGCTCTTCTGCCGCTGGCTCACGCCTATGGCTGCGCCTTTGATATGCTGACTCCGCTGGCAACCGGCTCACACATATACGTACTCGGGAAAATCCCTACTCCAAGTGTCCTGGTCAAAGCTCTTGGGGAAGTGAAACCGCATTTGATCTGCACGGTCCCCCTGGTGATGGAGAAAATCGTGCAGAAAAACGTGTTCCCCCTGTTGGAAAAGCAGCCGCTCAAGACACTCGTAAAGATTCCGTTAATCAAAGAATGCGTGTTTGCGGTCATAAGGAAGAAGATGCTCTCAACTTTCGGGGGCAGGGTGAAAGAGGTCAATATGGGCGGTGCAGCACTGTCCCCGGACGTGGAAAATTTCCTGTACAGGATAAGGTTCCCCTTTACGATAGGTTACGGAATGACCGAATGCGGCCCTCTGATCAGTTACCAGAGGTGGAGAAAATTCAAAAAGACGTCCTGCGGAAGGTTGCTCCCCGGAATGTCGGTGGCCCTGGATACGGAAGGTTTCGACAACGGACTTGGCGAAATCTGCGTGAAGGGTACGAACGTAATGACCGGCTATTACAAAAATCCTGAGGCAACTGCACAGGCTCTGCGCGGAGGATGGCTCCATACCGGCGATGTGGGATTCGTGGATAAAAGCGGAACCATTTTCTTAAGGGGACGCTGCAAAAGTATGATACTGACCTCTGCCGGACAGAATATCTACCCGGAGGAAATCGAAGGAAAACTGAACCACCTGGACGGCGTTGCGGAAAGCCTGGTTTATGAGAAAGACGGCAAACTCATCGCACTGGTGGTTCCCGATGCGGATATAATGAAAAACCAGGACACCGAAGGCATCCTGGCTTATATGAAAGGGCTTCTCGCCAAATTGAATTCTCTGGTGGCGCCGTTCGAAAAGATAGCGGAAATCAAAACCTGCGCCGAACCCTTCGAAAAGACTCCCAAACAGAGTATCAAGCGTTTCCTCTATCCAAAGATGGCAAAACTGCTGGGCGAGAAGAAAGACTCCGATTAACTACCACGCAAGAGCTGATGCGCCGAGTATGGCGGCATCCGACTCCTTGAGGGCGGAGAACAATATCTTCACCTTGTTTCTCCAGAGGTTCAGAACATTGTCGTTGAGACCGTCGTTGATGGGTTTCTCGAGGAATTCACGGCTGCGCGCAAGACCTCCGAAGAGAACTATCGCCTCAGGAGCGCTGAATGCCACGAAATCTGACAGGGAACGACCCAGCAGGCGACCCGTATATTCGAACACTCGAATGGCAAGCGCATCACCCTGCTTTGCAGCATCATAGATATCCTTTGAAGTGATATGGTCCATACCGCGCAGAAGTGAAGGTTCGTCCGTCATTTCCAGCCACTCGACCGCTGTCTTTGCAGCTCCGATGGCAGAACAATATGCTTCCAGACAGCCCTCACGTCCGCAACCGCAGCGGCGTCCGCCACGCACGGCGCAGGTATGGCCGAGTTCGCCGGCAAAACCGTCGTGTCCGTAAACCATCTCGCCGTTTATGATGATACCGCTGCCGACACCTGTGCCGAGGGTTATCATAATGAAATTTTTCATTCCACGGGCGACACCGTACGCCATTTCGCCCATTGCTGCGGCATTGGCGTCATTGGTAAGGGTTACGGGAATGTCTCCCAACCTCTTGTGAAGTTCTTCTGCAAAAGGCACCACTCCCTTTGCCCAGGCAAGATTGGGAGCGAATTCGATTGTACCTTTATAATAGTTGCCGTTGGGGGCTCCGACACCGACACCGCGCACCTGCCCTTCAACATCGGCAGTAGTTATTACCTGTTTGATGGCTGCGGCAAGTTCGTCGGCATAGGGAGCAAACTCCTTGCTGTTGTCCGAACGGATGACCGTCTGGGCAAGAATCTCCCCCTTGGTATTTACGACGCCGATCTTGGTGGTCTGGCCACCTACGTCAACGCCCACTACATAATTCTTTTCCATATTATCAGTCTACTTTAATGTCTTTGTTAACGTTTTTGCTTCCTGCAACCGCGTAGAATACAAGGTACAGCAGGCAGGCGATTATCAGCCAATAACTGTTGACCGAACCTATCTTTTCGTTGTCGGCAAGAAGATTCTGCAGGAACGGAATGATACCGCCACCGCATACCAAAGTCATAAATATACCGGATGCGACTGCCGTGTATTTGCCAAGGCCCTCGGTCGCAAGATTGAAGATCGAGCCCCACATAACAGAAGTGCAAAGACCGCAAAGGGTGATGAAAATGAGAGAGATAGGCAGTATCTTGCCAAAAATGTTGATAGTCAACGTTTCAGGAGTAAACATAAAACCGAGCAGGAACAGGATGGCTACGACTGCCGTGGCCGTCAACATCGATTTGGAAGAAACCTTGGAACCGATGACACCACCGCCAAGACGACCGAGCATCATACAGAACCAATATGCGCCTATCATCGTGCCTGTAAGAGCCGCACCCACAGAGGGAATGCCTGAGAAATACACATTTGCGGTATTGGGGATACCCACCTCGATTCCCACATAGAAGAAAATTGCGATGGCTCCAAGAACGAAATGACGGAAAGAAAGAGGTCCGTGAGGGTCTTTCTCCACCTTGCCTGCCTTGCGGGCGGCCTTTTCCTCAGCTGTTTCCATATGAGGTTCGGGAATATTGGTCAATGCTATGATCAATGCTGCGAGAGCGAAGATTGCCATTGCGATTATCATTGCGGGAGTAGCATCGGCGACACTGGCATTTTTTACCTCGCCGCCAATCAGATAGCCCAGAAGAATGGGAGCTATGGTACCACCGACAGAGTTGCAGGAGCCGCCGAGCTGAATCAGCTGGTTGCCCTTGTTTCCGCCGCCACCGAGAGTGTTGAGCATAGGATTCACCACGATGTTGAGCATACACATCGAGAAGCCGGCCACGAATGCTCCGGCAACATATACGGCAAAGGATGCCATAGGGCCGGCGAGCCACTGTATGCCTACACCGACGAAGCCTACGGTAACGGCTGCGAGTGCGGTGAACTTGTATCCTTTTCTTTTAAGGATGATACCCGCAGGAATACCCATACAGGCATAAGCAATGAAATTGGCGAGAGTGCCAAGTTGGGAGAGGGCCTTGCTGGCTCCGAATTGCGCGCTGACGATAACGCCCATACTTCCGGCGAAATTCGTCACGAAAGCGATCATGAAGAATAGCAGGAACATCGCTACTATAGCCGGTGTCGTGCTGGATTTTTTTGTTGTTGACATAAAATATTTGGTTTAGTTGTTGATTTGTCCGCCTACAAGGTCGAGAAGTTCGTTGGTAATGGCCTGCTGACGCAGTTTGTTGTATTGGAGTGACAACTCCGAAAGCAGGTCTTCGGCATTGTCCGTAGCCATCTGCATTGCAATGGTGCGCGCCGCGTGCTCAGCGGCCTGCGCATCGAGAAGCATAGTGTGGAAAGAAAGTTTCAGCACCTTCGGCAGCAAGGCTGAAAGCACTTCGGCCGGATCCGGCTCAATGAGGTACTCGTCATTCGCACCGCCTCCTCCTGAAGTTATGTCCCCTGCGAACGGCAGATAATCGGACACCGTTACGCTCTGCACGGAGTTGGACACAAAATGCGAATAGATGGCCACCACCCTGCCGAGTTCCCCGCTAAGGAAAGACTTTGTCAAGGACTCGGAAAGCTCCACGGAAGCATCATAATTCGCCTTTTCCGCCATCTTGCACAGATCCACGGTTTCATAACCGAGTTTGCGCGCGGCCTTCAGACCGAATCTTCCTATCGCATAGACGACGGTGGAATCCACGGGGAACGCCTCCTGCTCGAAAGCCCTCGTCAATCCGGAATTGAACGCACCGCAGAGAGATTGGTTGGAAGTCACAAGAACCACCGCAGTCCTATGCCCGTCACTGTGCCTGAACGGTGCAACCGCATCGCCGGTTCCCTCGCAATCCGCCAGTTTGGCAAGAATCGACCGCAGAGACTTTTCATAAGGAACCATATTGGCGATTGCAGCCTGGGCGCTGTGAAGCTTTGCGGAAGAAATAAGCCGCATCGCAGACGTAATCTTCAGCGTCTGTTTCACCGAACCTATACGAGCCCTTATTTCCTTGAGACTTGCCACTATCCTTTCTTTATTTCATCCGCAACAAATGCGGCTTCCTTTTCAATTATCGCAGTAATGCCTTCATCTATTTTTCCTGCCTGAAGAGGTTTGAGGACATCCTCACTGTAAAGGGAACGCATCCTGTCGAGGAATTTCTCCTGGAAAAGAGGAACCTGCTCTATGGCTATGTCGCTCATAAGGGCGTGTGTGCCGCAATACAGGATTGCAACCTGCTCACCCACGCTCATAGGGGAATACTGTTTCTGAACCAGCAGCTGGTTGTTCTTGCGGCCCTTGTCGATAGTACGGGCCGTAACGGCATCCATATCCGAACTGAACTTCGTAAATGCCTCGAGTTCACGATATTGAGCCTGGTCTATCTTGAGCGTACCGGCCACTTTCTTCATAGACTTGACCTGTGCCGAACCACCCACGCGGGACACTGAAATACCCACGTTGATGGCGGGACGGAATCCCTGGTTGAAAAGGTCCGTCTCAAGGAATATCTGGCCGTCCGTGATGGAAATCACGTTGGTCGGTATATATGCCGACACGTCGCCGGCCTGAGTCTCGATTATAGGCAGGGCCGTCAAAGAACCACCGGCTTTCACCTTGCCTTTCAGGCAGGCGGGAAGGTCATTCATCTGCTCTGCAACCTCCTGCTGGCCTATTATCTTCGCGGCACGTTCCAGAAGACGGCTGTGCAGATAGAACACGTCACCGGGATATGCCTCACGCCCGGAAGGACGGCGGAGAATCAGTGACACCTCACGATAGGACACCGCCTGCTTCGAAAGGTCGTCATACACGACAAGAGCGTGACGTCCCGTATCACGGAAATACTCCCCTATCGCAGCACCGGCAAATGGCGCGTAGTATTGTAGGGCGGCCGGATCCGATGCCGGAGCGGACACCACTATCGTATAATCCATAGCGCCTCTGTCGCGGAGGGTCTTCACGATGTTGGCGACAGTGGAACCTTTCTGTCCGACTGCCACATATATGCAATATACCGGATCTCCGGCAAGGAAATTCTCCTTCTGATTTATTATGGTGTCGATGGCGATGGCCGTCTTGCCCGTCTGGCGGTCACCGATGATAAGCTCGCGCTGACCCCTTCCGATAGGAATCATCGCATCGATTGCCTTGATACCTGTCTGCAAGGGCTCGGAAACGGGCTGACGGAAAATGACGCCCGGAGCCTTGCGCTCGAGGGGCATATCCAGCAGTTCGCCCTTAATGGGACCATTGCCGTCAATCGGATTGCCCAGAGGATCCACCACGCGTCCCACAATGCCTTCTCCGACAGGAATACAGGCTATCTTGCCTGTACGGCGAACCACCTGGCCCTCCTTGATATGGGAACTTTCGCCTAAAAGGACGACACCGATATTGTCCTGTTCCAGATTCATTGCAACGCCCATGACGCCGCTCTCGAATTCAAGCAACTCTCCGGCTTCGGCACTTTCCAATCCATAGATTCTGGCTACGCCGTCCGACACCTGCAGGACTTGTCCGACTTCTTCGAACTTTGCGGTGAGATCGACGTTTTCCAACTGCTGGAGCAGCACCTTGCTTATCTCGCTCGGTTTAATGTTTACAGCCATATTCGCTATACTTTTCTTTTATTCTTTTCCTTTAATCCCTTATCCATCTTTTCCAGGGCCCCACGCACACTGGCGTCGAGACGGTAGCCCCAACTGTCGATAATGAACCCTCCCACGAGGTCAGGATCCACCCTCTGCAACGAAACCACTTCCTGACCGAACTCCTTTTCCGCCATCATACCGGCAATACCGGTAATCTTCTCATCCCCGCTGGCCGACGTTATCATCACCATACGGATATTGTTCTCCTTGCGGTAAAGCACCAGATAATCCAGCAGAGTCATCCTTAACTGTTCCAGACGGCCGTTCCTGTTCATCAATGCGTAAAGATTCACCAGAGACTCTTCAATTACGGCAGGCTCGAGAGCCGACTTCAACAGGGACAGCCTTTCTTCGAATTCCAGGACATACTCCCCCGTCACGGAATCACGGAATTTAGGCAACCTGCCCATAGCGGACAGAATAACGCTCACCTGATCCGCCACTGCCTTCGATTTGCCGTGGGCATCGGTGTACTCGAGGAACGCCTTTGCGTATCTGTCAGCTATTATTCCGTCGTGCATATTCAATTCGTATCTTTCCGGCGGAATTCCTCCACCACTTTCTCCACGTAATCAGCCTGCGCCTTATCGTCAGACAGGGTATCCCTGAGTATCTTCTCGGACACGGCGACCGAAAGGCCAGCCACAACGTTCTGCAACTGGGCCAATGCCTCGCGCTTTTCCTGCTCGATATCGGCTCTTGCCTTGACAAGAAGTTCAGCGGCCTGCGCAGAAGCCTGCGCCTTGGCCTCCTCAATGGCCTGACGTGCCGATTCCCTGGCCTGCTCCAACAGCTGATTCTGCTGCTGGCGGGCCTCTTCTATCATTTTCCGGCAGGTTTCTTCAGCGCCTTCAGCCTGGGCTCGTGCCTGCTGGGCTTCCTGCAACGAGGTGGTGATGAAGTCCTTGCGTTTGCGGACCATCGAGGTGATGACCGGAAAACCGAACTTGGCGAGGAGGAAGAACACCACGCCGAAAATCACAACCATCCAGAACAGAAGGCCGCCGGAAGGAGTTACAAGACCCATTACTTAAGAAGGACAATGAGCAGACAAACGATGACGCCGAAAAGGCAGACACCCTCGACCAATGCGCCGATGATGATCATACTGGTACGGATATTACCTGCAGCCTCAGGCTGACGGGCTATACCCTCCATCGCCGATTTACCGATTTTTCCGATACCCACACCGGCGCCGAGTGCTACAAGACCGGCACCGATTGCAGCGCCTACGTATCCGAGTGCGGAACTTGCTGCTGCTTGAAGTAAAATTGAAAGTAACATAATGAGTTATAATTGATTGTTAATATTTATCTTTCCGTTTCAGCTACCTGCGGATGTGCCAGACCGATGAAGACGGCTGACAACATAGTGAATACATATGCCTGGATGAATGCTACGAGAAGTTCGAGACAATCCATAAATATGCCGAACAGCACCGCGACAAGGCTCATTGACCCGAACAGCACGGGGCCGAGCGTCGCCGAGATGAACACCAGAGCCACAACGCTGAGTATGAGCACGTGACCTGCAAGTATGTTGGCAAAAAGCCTTATCATCAACGACAGAGGTTTGGTGAACATACCGATGATTTCTATGACAGGCATAATGGGAATGGCCTTGAGGAACAAAGGCACATCGGGCCAGAATATGTCCTTGAAATAGTGCTTGCTGCCGAAAAGGTTAACCGCTATGAAGGTGAACAGGGCAAGGGCCATAGTGACCGCGATATTGCCTGTAACGTTGGCTCCACCGGGGAAGAAGGGTATTATACCCATAAGGTTGTTGATGAGGATGAAGAAAAAGGCTGTCAGCAGGTACGGACTGTATTTTTCATATCCGGGTCCTATGCTGTCCTTTATCACCTCGTCATCTATCATCACTATGACGGGCTCCAGCAGAGCGGCCACGCCTGTCGGGGCCTCGTGCGTGACGTCGTGGCGACGGTACCAGCGTGAGCAGGCAAGGATAAGCCATAGCAGGATGGCTGCGCTTATCATCAGCGCGGCGACGTTCTTGGTGATACTTATGTCGATGGGGCACACCTGTGTTCCGTCAGGGGCATCCTCCACTATCTTGCCCGCATTATCCCCTTCGTCAGGGATGTAATATCCCCTGTATTTCTCCCCGCCTTCAAGACGGCTGGAAAGGAATACTGCGGGGCCGTTTGTCTCTCCCCACACGATACAGGGCAGGGGAATGGAAATTTCGTGGCCCGCAATGGAGGTGATGTGCCACTCATACGAGTCTCCTATGTGTCCGAACAGATACTCGCCCATATCGAAGCCTTCCTCAGCCTTTGCACCGAAGCAGACGAACGCACAAACGAATATGAGCAGAAACCTTTTCATTACTCGGCCACTACCTTTATTATATTGTCACGAACCTCGACGAAACCTGACTCTATATGCTGGACACCGTCCTCATCCCAACGCACATCCCCGCAGCCAAGCGCCGCAATCAGAGAGGCGTGTCCGGAAAGTATCTCCAGACTGCCGTCAATGCCTGGAAGGAAAACCTTCGAAACGTCGAAAGTCTTCTGCGGATCGCGCGGTGTGACAATGCTCAATTTCACTGCATCAACGTTTTGGCCTTGGCAATAGCTTCCTCTATGGTACCCACATTCAGGAAGGCCTGCTCCGGGAGATTATCGACCTCGCCGTCAAGTATCATATTGAAGCCCTTGATGGTGTCCTCGATCGAGACCATCACACCCTTTACGCCGGTGAACTGCTCCGCCACGGCAAAGGGCTGTGACAGGAAACGCTGTACCTTGCGGGCGCGGTTTACGGTGACTTTGTCTTCCTCGCTGAGTTCGTCCATACCGAGGATGGAGATTATATCCTGGAGTTCCTTCTGGCGCTGCAGTATCTGCTTCACCCTCTGTGCGGTGTCATAGTGCGCCTGACCTATGACATTGGGATCCATAATCCTCGACGTACTGTCAAGGGGATCGACGGCCGGGTAGATACCCAGCTCCGCAATCTTACGGCTGAGTACCGTCGTCGCGTCAAGGTGTGAGAAAGTGGTCGCGGGAGCAGGGTCGGTAAGGTCATCCGCAGGCACGTAAACCGCCTGTACGGAGGTGATTGAACCGTTCTTCGTAGAAGTAATCCTTTCCTGCATATGTCCCATCTCGGAGGCAAGGGTGGGCTGATAACCCACAGCGGAAGGCATACGTCCCAAAAGGGCGGACACCTCCGAACCGGCCTGAGTGAAACGGAATATGTTGTCGATGAAGAAAAGTATGTCCTTGGGGGCTCCCGGATCCGTGCTGTCACGGAAACTTTCGGCAATGGTAAGTCCGCTGAGGGCCACGCTGCTACGTGCTCCCGGCGGCTCGTTCATCTGGCCGAACACCATACTCACCTGGCTCTTCCCGAGTTCTTCCCTATCCACTTTGGACAGGTCCCACTCGCCTTTCGCCATACCCTCTTCAAACTCCTTTCCGTATTTGATGACGCCGGACTCTATCATTTCGCGCAGCAGGTCGTTGCCTTCACGCGTACGCTCACCTACCCCGGCGAAAACGGAAAATCCGTTGTGCTTCTTCGCTATGTTGTTGATCAACTCCTTGATAAGCACCGTCTTGCCAACACCGGCACCGCCGAAAAGACCGATTTTACCGCCTTTCAGATAAGGCTCCAGCAAATCGATGACCTTGATACCGGTAAAAAGCACTTCCTGCGAAGTCGTGAGGTCTTCGAAAGCGGGGGCGTCACGATGGATGGGGAACGTCGCATTCTTGTCGGTATCCCCGAGACCGTCTATGGAATCGCCCACAACGTTCATAACCCTTCCGCGTACTCCAAGACCGTCAGGCATACAAATGGGCTTGCCGGTACAATGCACCTCCATTCCGCGTGACAGCCCGTCGGTGCTGTCCATAGCCACGGCGCGCACGCTGTCTTCGCCTATGTGCTGCTGCACCTCGACTATGAGTTCGCTGCCGTCGCCCTTCTTCACGACAAGGGCATCATTGATACCGGGAAGTTCGTTTTTGGCATTGGTCCGTGACGTCACTTCGAAGTGCACGTCCACTACAGGACCGATAACCTGAGAGATATGACCGATTGTATTAAGCATAATCCAAATTTGTCCAAACCTCACAAATATACAAAATATTTGATTAAATTTGCCCTCCACAAAGTTAAAAGCACAAAAAATGAAAGTTGCCATCTACACTTGCCTTACAAACGGATATGACATCCTGAGGCAGCCGCTGTATGTCGAGGATGGCTTCGATTTCTTGTGCTTTGTCGGAAAAGGAGAGAAAACTTCTGATTATGACGGCGTTTGGAGAATCATCGAAATCCCCTTGACATTCGACAACGCCGCCATAGACTCCAGATACCCCAAGATTCTTCCTCACGAATTCCTTCAGGACTACGACTACAGCATATGGATTGATGCCAACATAGAGATCAAGGGACCGACCCTATATAAGGCCGCTCGGGAAAAGATTGCCGCACAGGCCGAATATTGCGGAGTCAGCCATCCGTGGAGGAAAAGCATCTATAAGGAAACCTGGAAATGCGCGTGGCTGAAGCTCATAACCCCTGCCACCGCCGTCAGGAATATGTTCCGTCTGTTGAAAGGAAGAATGCCTTTCAATTACGGGCTGTATGAAAACAACCTGATATTGAGGAAGCACAATTCACCCTCGATCATTGCTCTTGATGAAATGTGGTGGGAAGATTTCATGAAAGCCCCGAAACGCGACCAGACTTTGCTGATGTATTGCCTGTTCAGGTCGGGAATCCCGCATCAATTGCTGTTGTCCAGGGGCGTCAATACCAGGAACTGTCCGGACCTGGAATATCACCTGCACCTTAAAGCACCTTATTAAACACAGGTTGAAACAGCCACAGGAACGGAATGAACAGCACATTATACCATCCGGGAATCCAGTAGCCGATACACCTTGTCTTCATTGCGCGAATGGATATGCGGGCGATTCTGTCCGGGCTTGCAAGAAAACCGGTGGCACGCGCCAACTTCTGAATCCCGGGTCTCAGCCCCATAAGGGTCGTATCCATACCGGCCGGAGCCACGGCCGTGACCTTCACGCCGGCGTGACGCATTTCTTTTGCGAAACACTTGCTGAAAATGCGGACGAATGCCTTGCTGCCGGCATAAAAACCGAAGCCCTCGATAGGCATATAAACGGAATATGAGGCAATATTGAGAATGTATTTCCTTTTTGCAGGATCAAGTTCTTTCTGCCGGGCCATATCCGCACCGAACAGACGGCACAGGGAAGCGAGGGCGTTCACGTTCACACCGAGAAGGTTCTTCTGCCTGTCCGGAGTCACGTCCAACACCTTGTCGTATATGTACATCCCGGCATTGTTGACAAGGACATCGGGATGGATATCCTCGCTTGCAGCCCATTCGTAAAGCTTTTCCGGAGCCCCGTCTTGGGACAGGTCAAGCGGCAAGGTCAGTACACGGCCTTCGCTTTCAAAGCAGCTCTTGATTGCAGCCGCGGCATCTGCCAGTCTCTGTTCATTGCGGCCCACGATTACAATATCATAACCCTGCCTTGCCAGCCTTTTCGCAATGGCGAGACCGAGACCGCTGCCACCGCCTGTAACTATTGCCCAACCTTGTTTCATATTCAGAACCAGTTTTTAGAAGTTCAAGTAAAATTCTTTTGTAAGTTCTTTGTATTCAGCTGTATAGCTATCGCCATCCTGTATGGTCAATTCCTTGTGTTCCGGCCTTTCCTTTATCCTGGAAAAATCCGCGACAATCCTTGACGGTGACTTCAAAGGCGTCGTTTTTATGCTCCAGATTCTGTACGGATACAGGCCGAAAGATGCCGCAAACCTTGTACAGCGCTGTTCTTCGCTTTTGGGAAGTATCAGCGAAACGGTACCGCCCCCAGAGAGAAAATCATTGGCAAAAGTAATCACTTCCCTGTATGAAAGACTGCCTGTATGTCTGGCTGCCGACCTGTCCGCATCGGGGCAAAGCAGGGAACTGTCATAATAGGGAGGATTGCTGACGATGGCGTCGAACAGGTCCGGATCACCGTCCATATAGTCTGCCAGGCTCTTATTCACGAAATGCAGCCTGTCCGGCCAGGGTGAATTACGGAAATTCTCTTCCGCAGGGGAAGCGCTGTCGATATCGATGCCCACTAATTCGGCTTCAGGACATCTCTGAGCCAGCATAAGTGCTATCACGCCAGTACCGGTTCCTATATCGAGTATCCGTGGCCTGCGCCCAGTGGAACCCTCGGGTATTTCCTGGCTCACGGACATCCTGCCGATATCAGCAAGAGCCCCCAGCAGAACGCCGTCGGTACCGACCTTGAGGCCGGCAATCTCATTCCTTAAGGAAAACTGCTTGAAATTAAACGAAGAGCCCATCCTTCATCGTAAGGCTTCGGTCGCACATCCCGGCAAGAAGCGCATCGTGCGTGACAAGTACTATCGTCTGTCCAAGGTCTTCCCTTACCTTGAAGAAAAGGGAATGTATCTCTTCCTTGGTGGCGGAATCCAGGTTGCCCGTAGGCTCATCCGCCAGCAGCACAGCCGGGGAGTTCACAAGGGCCCTGGCAATGGCAACCCGCTGCGATTCGCCGCCGGAAAGCTCCGAAGGCTTGTGGCCGGCACGGTTTTCCAAGCCCACTTCAGCAAGCAGTTTACAAGCTTTCTCCCTTGCCATAGGACCCGTGTCGCCGGAAATAAGAGCCGGCATCATCACGTTTTCCAGTGCCGTGAACTCGGGCAGAAGATGATGGAATTGGAAAACGAAGCCTATTTTGGTACCGCGGAAACGGGAAAGTTGCCTGTCGGAAAGTTCAAAAGGCTTCACCCCGTCTATTTCAAGGACGCCATCATCCGGACGCGACAAAGTGCCGAGTATGTTCAGCAACGTGGATTTTCCCGCTCCGGAAGCGCCGACGATGGAGACGACCTCACTCCTGTCTATGTGCAAGTCCACCCCTTTCAGGACCTGCAGCCCCGAAAAAGATTTTGTTATACCGTTCGCGTTTATCATTTACGCAAAAGTACCAAAATTTTTTGCATACTCAAAAAAAGACCATACCTTTGCGTCGTATTCCGCTTTGTCGGGATATGGCAATCGGGGTGTGGCGCAGTTGGTTAGCGTTCCTGGTTTGGGACCAGGCGGTCCTCCGTTCGAGTCGGAGTACCCCGACAGAAAAGTGGCTTTCAGGCCACTTTTCTGTTTTTAGGGGGCCCTGCCCCCTGATCCGCTTCGCTCA
>JAKSJV010000036.1 GCA_024402005.1 Bacteroidales bacterium | reverse complement strand
ATTCCCCCAGGGTCGGAAGGCAGCAAGGGTATAAGGTTGTAGCGGTGCGATGTAAACAGCTTACCCTTTTTTCGGCCTACAAATCGACTAGCGGGAGGCGGACTCACCGGCAAGATAGCCGGTGCAGAAAGCGGTATGGAGATTGTATCCGCCCGTATCTGCATCAAGGTCAAGCACTTCGCCCGCGAAATACAGACCGCTTACAAGGCGCGAGTCCATAGCCTTCGGGATGATTTCATCGGTGGAAACTCCACCGGCGGTCACCACGGCACGCTCATAACCAACATAGCCCGCAATATCGAAATGAAGGGGACGAGGTTCATCCTTGAATGATATCTCCACTGCAACCCGTCCGCCGTTTTCAAGCGAAATCACAGCTTTGCGGGATATCTTATATCCTATAGGTCCCTCCAGACCACCGTCGGTGAAATCAACGTCCCCGAATTCGTGCTGAACTCCCTGTCCGTCGATAAAGAGGTCCACCGTTACGTTTTTCATAGAACGGCCCATATATTTTCTTCCGAGCGCTCCCAATGCGGTATCCCTGTGAATATGCCTGTGAGCCGGGCCGTCACCGATATCGGTGGCTTTATATCCTTTGGGCACCAATGCCGTCAGAGAAGGAGTCAAACGGGTCACCTTGTGCCCGAGAGCGGATGCGAATCCGTATCCGTCACCACTTGAGCCCGTAGTGGGGTAGGAGAGGCCTCCGCAAGTGATTATCAGCTTGTTGCAGCTGTAGCGTTCGCCCGTTGACGTGCCGAGAACGAAACCGTCCGCAGATTTTTCGACGGACGTTACCGCGCAATCGCAGATTATCTTCGAACCGCAGCGCCTGGCCATTCCGACCAGGGTGTCGACTACGTCCACCGCTTTGTGGGATTCCGGGAATGCCCTCTCGCCTCGTTCCACGACACAGGGAAGTCCGGCTGCCGTGAACATATCGATAAGTTTCTCCGGCGGCAGACACTGGAATGCTCCTCTCAGGATATTGGCTTTCGGATGTATGTGCAGGGAAAAATCCTGCCAGGATTTGACGTTGGTGAAATTGCATCGGCCCTTGCCGGTAATCATCATTTTTCTTGCGGGGCGGGGCATCTTTTCCAGAACAAGAGCCCCCTGTGCCGCAATCGCCGCCATAAGACCAGCTGCTCCCGCTCCGATAATGATTATGTCTGAATGTCTGTTCATTCTGAAAAGCTTCATTCGAAGCGACAACCGCACCGGAGGTGCGTGTTACCCCTGGGGGGGGTGGCCGCCAGGCCGTGGGGGGATAGAAGAGATTCGAGCCAGAAGTGGGAGTCGAACCCACGACCTTCGCGTTACGAATGCGACGCTCTGACCAACTGAGCTATTCTGGCGAAAAAGTATGCAAATTTAATCTTAGTATCTGAAATTTCAAAATTTAAGATCGATATCTATGATTTCATTGCTGCAAAATGTGGCGGCAATGTGCAAATCGCCATCCGGACGCGCGATCAAAGTCGTGACGTCAGAGAGTTCGGCCAGAACCAGATCCCCCTTGTGTATGGTTGAATGCAGACTGCAGGATACTATCGCATCCGCCACCTTGTCTTTCATACCTCTCATATCGCAGCTGAACAGCATAATGTCATCTCCCTTGAAGTCGAAGATGTTGTCCTCCTTGCCCAGAGTGATGGGATTGTACATCGGCAGAGGCATCAGTGATGTCTTGTCAAAACATCCGCAAGTGGCCTTGCAATAGTGTGGCTGGCCGTTTTTGACCGTCAAGGCAGGGTAGAGCAGGATGCCGAAGGATATGGCGTCGTAGTAGCGTTCCGCGAATTCCCGTCCTATCATCTTGCCGGTTTTGATCATACTGGCAAAGATTATAGGCGCGTATCCGAGGTAATCGACGTCGGTAGGTATGAAATAATCACCGTTGTCCTTGTTACGCGTGCTGTCCGGGCGGGTGATAACCTTGCCTTCCGATGTGAGGATAAAGAAATTCATCGGTTAGAAAAGTTTTCCTCCGTTGAATTTGCCGACCAGTCCCTGAAGGGCCTCATCGCTTGCCGGAGAATTGGATTTCGCCTCTTTTTCTGCCTTGTACTGCTCTTTCAGCTTGGCGAACTGGCGTTTCGTGTCAAGAGTGAAGTCGCCCTTGTCCACCCAGTCGAAGTATGAAGGATCTTCTTCCCATACCTGACGGAGTGTCTTGCCTTTATGTTTGCCAAAGTTTACGAATGGCACGTCATCAGCCGTAAGCGATATCCTTCCGGCATAGTCCAGCACCTTTCTTGCGCCTGTCGAATACTGGGCCAGCCAGTCCACGTCATTCTGGAGTCCGTCAGGGGAGGTTTCCTTGTCATACGGATATCTGTCCAACTGACCTTTGAGGACCTCGTAAGTTGCAACCGTATCCGCTTCGGCTCCGTGGGCTCCTTCGAAGTCGCAGCCGCAATAGAATATGTGCGCGGCCTTCAGATTCCTGGGCTCGCGCTGATGGAAAATGTTCTGCACGTCCACCATTTTCTTGTCGTGGAGGTCCATCTTGAAGTTCTTGTGGCAGTAGGTTCGAACCCTTTCGAACTCTTCCGCCAACATAGGCAGATCGAATTTTGCCGAGTTGAAACCTGCCAGGTCGCAATCTGCCATAAACTGACCGATGTCAGCCACCACGTCCTGAAACTTGGGACAATCTTTTACGTCATCATCTGAAATGCCGTGTACCTTCTGGGCTCCCGGATCCATTTTTTTCTGGCATCCGTTTTCGTAGTCCCAGGGGCACAGCCTCCAGGTCTTGATTACGGTTTCGTTGGCTCCGCCTTCCGTGGGGAGTATTTTCACGAAACTCAGTTCGACAATGCTGTCGCTGGAAATATTAAGGCCCGTGCTCTCTATGTCGAAAAAGAGCAGAGGCCTTTTAAGTTGTAATTCCATATTCCGGAACTAGATTTGGATAGGCATCAATATGGCGCAGATCTTTTCTGTCTGTTCACCTTCGTCGGAAGGAAGGAGCAGCGCTGCGCGACGTGAATCTGCAAATTTGATGACCACTTCGCCGCAACTCAGGTTGGAGAGGATATCCACCAGGAAAGTGGATTTGAAGCCGATCTGCAAATCTTCGCCGTCATACTGGCAGGCTGTTTTTTCGTGAGCGGCAATGCTGAATCCCAGGTCCTGGGCCGATACGGTCAGTGCACCGCTTTCCAGATCGAATTTGATGTGGTTCTGTGCCTTGTTTGCGCAGACTGATACCCTGCGTACGCAGTTCAAAAGCTGCTGACGGTCTATCTTGAGGACATTGGAGTTGTTCTGAGGTATGACGTCGCGATATCTGGGATATTTGCCCACGATAAGGCGGCATACGGCAATCGTGTCGTCAAATGCGAATACCGCGTTTTTGCCGTCGTACGTGATTGTAACGTCTTCCGTATCCTTGCCTATGATGGAACGGAGCACGGCTGCCGGCTTCTTGTGAAGGATGAAGCAGGACTGCTCCGCCGTCTTTACGTCAGCGGTGGTGAAGCATATGAGTTTCCTTGAATCAGATGCGACGAGAGTGGTACCTGTGGGGCCCATATCGAAGAGGATACCGTTCATTACAGGACGCATTTCATCGTCATCAGTTGCATATATGGTACTTGAAATGCCGTCTACAAGAGTCTGCGCGGGGAATTTCACTTCAACGGCAGTCTCGTCTGTAGTCGTTATCTGAGGATATTCGTCGGCAGGGAAATAAGGGAGAGTCGATGCTCCGCCCATCCAACTGCACTCGAAATAATTCTCCTTGATTGTCTGGATTGTGATGGGCTGGTCGGGAATCTCCTTCAGCAAGTCCTGTACGTGACGTGCAGGAACCGCGATCTTGCCTTCTGACTCTGCGGATTCCACCTCAACGCGTGTACGCAAGGTGAGTTCCGAATCGGATGCCGTAATTTCCAGATAGTTGCCGTGGAGATCGAATAGGAAATTCTCCAGAATGGGAAGCGAGCTTTTTGCCGGGATGGCTTTGGAAACGGCCATAATGCCTTTTAGAAGCTCGGAGCTTGAAATGATCAGTTTCATATATGCGTTAATTTTTAAATTTTCATTCAACTTACAAATATAACAAAAAAAATCATTACGGGTGAAACTTTATTCAAAAGTGTGCGTATAACAAATGTGAGGTTTATAAACCAAGTGTATGAGACAGCTTAAAATTACAAAATCCATTACCAACCGCGAGAGTGCCTCGCTGGACAAATATCTTCAGGAAATAGGCCGGGAGGAATTGATTTCCGTCGATGAGGAAGTAGAACTTGCACAACGAATCCGCAAGGGTGACCAGGCGGCTCTGGAAAAACTTACGCGCGCCAATCTGAGGTTTGTCGTGTCCGTTGCCAAGCAGTACCAGAATCAGGGACTAAGCCTGCCGGACCTTATCAATGAAGGCAATCTGGGACTTATCAAGGCCGCTGAAAAATTCGATGAGACGAGAGGCTTCAAATTCATTTCGTATGCTGTGTGGTGGATACGTCAGAGCATACTGCAGGCTCTTGCGGAACAATCCAGAATAGTGCGCCTGCCTTTGAACCAGGTGGGTGCCTTGAACAAGATAAACAAGGCCCAGTCAAAATTCGAGCAGGAGAACGAGCGTATGCCGTCTTCCGAGGAACTGGCCGATATGGTGGATATCCCCAGGGAGAAGATAGCCGATACCCTGCGCGTCTCCGGCCGCCACGTCAGTGTGGATGCCCCCTTTGTAGAGGGTGAGGACAACAGCCTCCTGGACGTTTTGGTTAACGATGATTCTCCCGTCGCCGATAAAGGCCTTGTAAATGAGAGCCTTAACAAGGAAATAGACCGTGCGCTACAGACCCTGGCCCCGCGCGAAAGGGAAATCGTGAAATCGTTCTTCGGCATCGGATGTCAGGAAATGACTCTGGAAGAAATCGGTGAGCGTTTCGGCCTCACGCGTGAGCGTGTAAGGCAGATCAAGGAAAAAGCCATCAGAAAATTGAAAAACAATTCCCGCAGCAAGTTGCTGAAGGGCTATTTGGGATAGGCAGATGACTCCGGATATTTTTATTGCAAACAAGGCGCAGGAAGCAGTGTCCGCCCTGTACGGGCAGACAGTGGAACTTTCTCTGCTTCAGGTTGCTCCGACCAGAAAGGACTTCGAGGGCGATTATACTTTGGTCGTTTTCCCGTTGCTGAAGACAAGCCGTCTCGCTCCGGAGGCCACCGCTGCAGCCATAGGTGAATGGCTTGTCGCAAATGTTCCTGAAGTCGCCTCATTCAACGTGGTGAAGGGCTTTTTGAACATATGCCTGTCCCCGTTATACTGGAATGGCGTACTGGGAAGCATTGCGAAGACGGATGACTATGGTCAGCTGCCTCCGACGGGGCGTACCGTAATGGTGGAATTCTCTTCTCCGAATACCAACAAACCGCTTCATCTCGGGCACGTCCGCAACAATCTTCTCGGATGGTCCGTGTCAGAACTCCTGGCAGCAGCCGGAGATAGGGTCATCAAGGTCAATCTGGTGAATGACAGGGGGATACATATCTGCAAGAGTATGCTGGCCTGGCTCAAGACCGCAAACGGTGCCACTCCGGAGTCGTCGGGAATAAAGGGCGATCACCTTGTCGGGGACTGCTACGTCGCTTTCAATAATATATATAAAAAGGAGGTTGACGAACTGACCGCAGAATTCGTAGCTGGTGGGATGGATCCCGAACAGGCTAAGGAAAAGGCTGAGAAGGAAGCCCCTTCATTGCTCGAGGCTCAGGATATGCTTCTCAAATGGGAGCAGGGCGATGAGCAGGTGCGCAAGTTATGGGCGACGATGAACGAATGGGTGTATGACGGTTTTGACAAGACATACAAGGAATTGGGCATCAGTTTCGACCGTACGTATTATGAGTCCCAGACCTATTTGCAGGGTAAGTCGCTGGTTCAGAAAGGATTGGATATGGGAGTCTTCGAACGTATGCCTGATGGTAGCGTCTGGTGCGACCTGACCTCGGACGGGCTTGACCGCAAGCTGCTGCTCCGTAAGGACGGGACTTCCGTTTATATGACCCAGGATCTCGGTACTGCGCAACAGCGATTCGAAGAGTATCGCCTGGATGAGGAGATTTATGTGGTCGGCAATGAGCAGAACTATCACTTCCAGGTGCTGAAACTCATTCTGAAAAAACTCGGTTTCGACTGGAGCGACGCCATATATCATATGTCTTACGGTATGGTGGAACTCCCGGAAGGCAAGATGAAATCCCGTGAGGGAACTGTCGTGGATGCGGATGACCTGATTGCCGATATGTATCGCACGGCAAAGGAGACATCTCTGGAACTCGGCAAGCTCGAAGGAATGTCGCAGCAGGAGCAGGACGAACTATTCAGGATGATAGGCCTCGGTGCGCTCAAGTATTTCATCATCAAGGTCGATCCGAAGAAGACGATGCTGTTCGACCCTAAGGAGTCCATCGACTTCAATGGCAATACGGGCCCTTTCATCCAATACACTCACGCCCGCATCTGTTCGATTCTGCGCAAGGCCGCCGAGAACGGTGTCAGGTTTGAAGACGCGGGTTTCCCTGCAAATGCGGAGCCCGGTGCAAAGGAAATAAGGCTGATAAAGCTTCTGGCCGCTTATCCCGACAAAGTCGCTGAGGCCGCTGGCGCACATTCTCCGGCCCTTATTGCGAATTATGCCTATGAGCTGGCCAAGGAATTCAACCAATACTATCACGAAACCCCTATTCTGCGTGAACAGAATGCCTGTTTGCTTCTTTTCAGACTTGTTCTTATCAAATCTTTGGCCGCGGTTCTCCGCAAAGCTATGGGCATTCTCGGCATAGGACTGCCTGAAAAAATGTAAATAAATTTGGTCACTAATCTTTTTTGCCCTATTATTGCAAAGAAAATCAATAATTGATATGGACCAGAAAAAAAGACGTGTTGTAAGCTACGAGAATATGGATGAGGCGCTCGCTGCCGCATTCGCAGAGAAGTATCCCAAGGGTTTTGCCGATTATATGCCTGAAGCGGTGAAATATGACAAGCCTGACGGGAGTTTCTTCTATGCCGTTTCAGTGGAGACGGAAGATACGATTGCGCTGGTCAAGGTGAACGTCAAGACTGATGCCGCGGAGGATATCGAGCGCTGGCTGGATTCCGATGACGATGATGACGTTACGACTTCAGAAGAAGGGGAAGAGGGGGATGACATAATAGACGACAACATTTCACAATATTCAAATGGCGAGGAGGATCCTGCAGATCAGGAGTAAGCTCAGACGCTTTTCCCTTAAATTCGCTGAACGTGACCTTCTTCTTATCCTTTCATTGATTGTCGGTGCAGCGTGCGGGTTCGCCTCCGTACTGCTTGACTACCTAATAAAACTGATACGCCTTGGCGCTACGTCGTTCGTCGAGAACGGGTACACCGTGGCGTATTTCTTTTTGCCGGGGTTGGGAATGCTCATATCCCTGCTCCTGGTGAGATATATCATACGCGACGATATAGGCCACGGCGTTACCAAGGTGCTTGTGGCGGTTTCCAAGAATGAGAGCCGCATAAAGCCCCATAATATGTGGAGTTCCATTCTCACCAGCAGCATCACGATCGGCCTCGGAGGTTCTGTGGGTGCGGAGGCGCCCATCGTTTACACAGGCGCTGCCATAGGATCCAATATGGCCCGCTGGATGGGTATGTCGCACAGGAACGTCACGATACTGCTCGGGTGCGGCGCCGCAGGTGCGATAGCCGGCATATTCAAGGCTCCTCTGGCGGGGATATTGTTCACGTTGGAGATCCTGCTTTTCAATATCTCGATGACCAGTATTCTGCCCTTGCTGCTGAGTACCGTGTCGGCGACGGTGGTGTCATATCTTTTTACCGGTGTAACTCCACAGTTCACCATAGACATTACCCCGTTCGCTATGCGCAATATTCCTGCATATTTCGTTCTGGGTGTTTTCTGCGCCATTTGTTCGCTTTATTTCAACAAGATGACGCTGTGGCTGGAGGACCAGGCGAAAAAGTTGAGGAATCCCTATGTGAAATGGATAATATGCGCCTTTACTCTGGGACTCCTGATTTTCATTTTTCCGCCGTTGTACGGCGAGGGCTACGGGACGATACAATATTTTCTGGCGGGACGCATGCCTGAATTCGACGTGCCTTCTCCTCTTGGATTTATGCTGGGCAGGAAACTGTTGATACCGCTTTTCTTCCTTTTGATAATTTTGGCCAAGGTGTTCAGTATGACTTTCACCAATGCAGGAGGCGGTGTCGGTGGAACCTTCGGACCTACGCTGTTCGTGGGTGGTATCGCCGGCTTCGTGGTGTCCAGAACCATCAACCTGATATTCACTGCTTCGCCTTTCTCTGTGCCTGAAGCCAATTTCGTGCTTGTGGGCATGGCGGGACTTATGGCAGGCGTAATGCAGGCCCCTATGACGGCGATATTCCTTATCGCGGAGATTTCGGGAGGTTACGAACTTCTCATCCCTCTTATCATTACTGCGTCCATTTCCTATGGCATAGCACATTCGGTGGACCCCTATTCCATTTATACCAAGCGTATTGCCAAAAAGGGAGAACTTCTTACACACGATTCCGACCAGGCCGTGCTGACCTTGTTGAAGGTGGATGATTTTGTGGAAAAGGATTTCCATCCGGTGTTCATAGATGATACGCTTGGGACCTTCGTCAAGGCCGTCGCCGATTCTTGCAGGAACATTTTCCCCGTGATTGATACGAAGCACCGTTTTCAGGGTTATGTGGTTCTTGATGAGATAAGGAAGGATATGTTCAAGACCGAACTCTATGATACCGTTCACGTCTATAATTTCATGCAGTCCGCGCCTGACTATGTCTTTACGACGGACAGTATGCAGGCGGTAATGAACAAATTCGAGAATACCGGCTCCTGGAACCTTCCTGTGGTGGATGCAGACAGGAAATACATAGGCTTTGTATCCAAGTCCAAAATATTTACGGTATATCGTGAGAAACTCAAGGACGTGAGTCACGATTAAATTCCCCGTTTCATATGAAAGATATTTATATTCAGAATATTGCCGCACGTTTGTCCATCAAGCCGTGGCAGGTGGAGAATTGTGTCGAACTTTTTGAGGACGGCGCCACGATCCCGTTCGTCAGCAGGTATCGCAAGGAGCGTACCGGCGGTCTGGATGAAGTCGCCGTTGCCGAGGTAAGACATTGGAACGACGTTTTCGCCGATATGGAAAAACGCAAGGAGACCATATTGGAAACTATAGAGGGGCAGGGGGCGCTCACGGATGAACTGCGTTCGAAGATTGAAAATTGTACGGACGCTACGGAATTGGAGGACTTGTATCTTCCTTATAAGCCCAAACGCCGCACCAGAGCTACTGTTGCCAAGGAATTAGGCCTTGAACCTCTTGCTGATGCAATGTGGGACATAAAGCTGCGGGACCCTGCCTGCGAGGCACGCAAATATCTGTCAGACAAGGTTCTGGATATCGATGCGGCTCTTGCCGGCGCAAGGGATATAGTGGCGGAAAGGTTGTCCGAAACGGCAGTGATAAGGGAGGCTTTGCGACAGATTTTCCTTACCCGCAGGATAGTATGCAAAAAGACCAAAGCGGCGGAGGAGAACAGGGAAGCGGACAAATACCGCAGCTGGTTCTCTTTCTCAATGCCCTTGCAGCGCATAGCGTCTCATCAACTCCTGGCGATATTGAGGGCTGAGGGCGAGGGTTTCCTGTCATTGAAAATCGATGCCGACCCCGTCGCTTGCGGAAAGAAGATATATTATGAATTCTCAAAGGGGAAACCTTATCCTACGGATGCCTTGCGTAAGGAACTGAATGCCGCTGTGGATGATGCCTTCAAACGTCTTCTGGAACCCTCCATCAGCGGAGAAGTGCTCAAGATATGCAAGCAGAAGGCTGATGCCGAGGCGATACGGATTTTCGGAGAGAACCTGCGCCAGCTGCTTCTGGCTCCTCCTGTGGGCGGGAAACGCACTATGGGTATCGATCCCGGTTTCAGGACGGGCTGCAAGGTGGTGTGCCTGGATGCGCAGGGCAATCTGCTGCATACCGAAGCGATATTCCCGCATCCTCCGGCAAATGAGAAGGTCAAATCCATTCAGGCTGTGAGCGCGATGATAGAGAAGTACAAGCCTGAAGTCATCGCCATCGGCAACGGCACTGCCGGGCGCGAGACGGAGGACTTCATAAAGAAAGTGCCTATGCCGTCCGATGTGAAGGTTTATTCCGTGAGCGAGGATGGAGCTTCGATATATTCGGCGTCTGAAGTAGCCAGGAAGGAGTTTCCAGATTATGATCTGACCGTGCGTGGGGCAGTTTCCATAGGCAGGCGTCTTATGGACCCGCTGTCGGAACTTGTGAAGATAGACCCGAAGTCCCTGGGCGTGGGCCAGTATCAGCACGATGTGGATCAGGGCCTGCTCAAGGAGAAACTTGACAATACGGTGGAGAGCTGCGTGAACAGTGTGGGCGTTGACCTGAATACGGCATCGGAGTACCTTCTTTCCTATGTTTCGGGAGTCGGTCCTGCTCTGGCTTCAAGCATTGTTGAGTACAGGACGGAGAACGGAGCTTATACGGACAGGAGTGAACTCAAGAAGGTCAAACGTCTGGGAGACAAGGCCTTCCAGCAATGTGCCGGTTTCCTCCGCATTTCGGGTGCGAAGAATCCGCTGGACAATTCCGCCGTGCATCCGGAGGTTTACCATATCGTTTCGAAGATGGCTTCCGATCTGGGAGTTACCGCTTCGGAACTTGTTTCCAATGTTGAACTTTGCAGTAAAATCGATGCTTCCGCCTATGTGGAAGGGGAGTTCGGCCTTCCTACCATAAATGACATAATCGCGGAACTCCGCAAGCCTTCGCGTGACCCCAGGCAGGCTGCGCAGGAGTTCTCTTTTGCGGATGACATCCATACCATAGAGGATCTTCACGAGGGTATGGAATTGCCCGGCATAGTTACCAATGTTACGGCATTCGGCGCTTTCGTGGATATAGGAGTACACGACAACGGCCTTATTCACGTGTCGCAGATGGGTATAAAGGGCTTGCAAGACCCCTCGAAGGCGGTTCACCTGCATCAGCGTGTCCGCGTGCGCGTCATCGGCGTGGATCTGGATCGCGGCCGCATCAGTCTGAGACTGCTCTGACCTTTGCGGCGTGGGTTTGGCGTTTTGAAAAATATTCCTATATTTACGGTAGGTTTTAAGTATAACGCTCCTCTCTGGAGCATAAAATGGTGCGAATTATGGAGATTACGATCAAGTCATTGAAGTTCGATGCCGATAAGAAACTTATCGCATTCGTAGAGAAGAAAGTTGACAGGCTGTCCAAATTCCTTGCAGGTTCCGAGGCAGTCGCTGAGGTTGTCCTGACTCTTGAAACTGATGGAAAGGGTGCGAAGATCCATATTCCACAGATTGGCGGAGGTATTGTGATCGAGCGCACGTCCGATACCTTCGAAAACGCCGTCACCGCCTGTGTCGATGCGATGAAGGAAAAACTTACCCGGGAAAAAGAGAAGAAGCAGAAATAGCTTTTGCCGCTCGGTCCCGTTATTGTTTGCTGTATACTTCCTGGCCCTCAAAGAAGGTTTTCAGCACTTGAACGTCTTTGAGGGTTTGTGCGTTACAGGTCAGCACATTTTCGTCCAGAATGACGAAATCTGCATATTTGCCTGCTTCGATGCTGCCCCGTTCCTTTTCCAGATGCAACTGCCAGGCGCCATTGTAGGTCATGGCCTGCAGGAACTGGTAGCGGTCTATCAGTTCCTCTTTCTGCCAGGCATACGAACTCGGCTCAGACGCGCCGGTAACGGCAACCTGCATACAGTGGAATGGGTAGTTGATGCCGTCATCCGCCGGAGTGTCCGTACACTGGCTGACCAGAATATCATTGTCAAAGAAAGATTTCATAGGATAGGCCTGTTCGAGATACGTTTTCTCCAGTATTGACTCGAAAGGTTTGAGCTGTTCGGGTGTAAAACAATGCCAGTTCATATTGGAGGAAACCGCGATGTTGTATTCTTTAATCATCGCATAATCATCCGGGCTGACATTACGGAGATGGACGATGCAGTTGCGCATTTCCTTATTGCCGAATTCCGCGTATGCTTCCACGCAGCGGTGTATGGCTGCGTCTCCCATTGCGTGAGTATGGACAGTGAGGCCTTTTTCATTAGCCTTCGAAACCAAGATTTCCATATCCGTTTCTGTCCATAGAGCCGTGCCGTGACCTGAGAAGATACTGTCAACAGGGCTTTTTGAATATTGCCCCAATAGGAAACCGGTCCCCATTTCCGTACATCCGTCCATAAAGAGTTTGAGATAGTCGGGATGAACGTGCTGACTCTGATACCTCTTTTTAACGAAAGCGGCGTTGTCCACATATCCGAAAGGATTGTTATTGTTGAACCAGGGCTCGACCTCATAGGTAAGGGAAACATTGAGATGCAGTGTCTTGTCCCAATCCATAGTTGTCAATGCCTGGAACAGCGATTCGTCATCCACACTGTAATTGTTTGTCCACCCCTCGATGATATTGGTAATGCCGACCGAATGCAAATATTTCTGCATATTTTCGATACCCCGGGTTATTTGCGCAGAGGTGGGACGCATCTTGTTGCCCAGGCCGGGACCTTGAAGCAGCGAGATGGCGCGCTCGGAGAACACGCCGTTCAATTTACCTTCGTCGTCACGGTACATGAAGCCGCCTGCAATCTGCTTCCGGATTATTTCGCCATCCTCATTCAGTATGCCGGCATTGATCATTGCCCGCGTATTGACAAGCGTACTGTGATGATCAAAACCTGTGAGGTAAATCGGTATTTCCGTGGTGATGGCGTCAAGATCCTTGCGATGACGGAGGTCTTTGCCGTCGCTACCTTTCAATTTAATACAATTATATCCCTCTCCGTAGACATATTCCAGTTGCCTGCCTTTTTTTTGAGCTTCTTCCACGAATTCGCGCACCTGGGCGATAACGCTTTCATAAGTTTGGTCTCCGGTAAATTGAAGTGCATTGTCCTGCATCTGCTTGTTGATGAACTTCATCAAATAGTGGGCGTGTCCGTCGGTTATACCAGGGATAATGATACCCTTATCAGTGCGGTCGATTATCCTGCTGTTCTCTGTCTTGTACTTATCTGCCTCCGCCCTGCTGCCCACATACACGAACTTGCCATCCTTGATGACCATAGCCTTTGCCATTACGTATCGACTGCTGTCATCTTTGTCTATGGACGCATCCACTTTGGCAGTATATATGTTGCCGTAAACGATAAGATTATCATAAGATTCGGGGGCAGGAACGTCTTTTTTCGAACACCCAGCCACCAAAATGACGGTCACAGCCGTCAGCGCCAGAATTTTTCTATTCATATTAAACATATTTTTGTGGAAGAACTTCGAATCAGAATCTGCGGAAGCGGAGCTTGATGACGCCCCAGAATGCTTCGCCGAAGATGCCGCTGCTCATTTTGGACTTGCCTTCGGTGCGGTCCTTGAAGATGACGGACACCTCGGCAATCTTGAATCCGAGCCTGTGGGCTGTGTATTTCATTTCAATCTGGAAACCGTAGCCCTTCATCTTGACGCTGTTCAAGTCTATGGTTTCCAATACTTTGCGACTGTAGCAGACAAAACCGGCCGTGGTGTCGTGCAAAGGAACACGGAGGATGAACCTCACGTATCTTGATGCGCCCCAGCTCATAAGCACGCGGCTCATCGGCCAGTTCACCACGTTCACTCCCTTGCAGTAACGGCTGCCGACGGACATATCAGCCCCGTCCTTGCAGGCCTGATAGAGCCTTGGAAGATCGGCCGGGTCGTGGCTGAAATCGGCATCCATCTCGAAAATGTAATCATATCCGTTTTCGAGCGCCCACTTGAAGCCTGTGATATATGCTGTCCCGAGTCCGAGCTTTCCTTTCCTTTCTATTATATGAAGGCGCCCGCCGCAGGAGGGGATAAGCCCCTTGACAATGGCTGCAGTGCCGTCAGGAGAACCGTCGTCGATGATGAGGATGTCGTATCCGTCCTCAAGCGCTAGAACCGCGCCGATTATCTTTTCGACATTCTCCTTCTCGTTATAAGTAGGGATTATTACTACTTTTTTGTCCATAACTCTGCAAAGATAGTAAAATAGGTGTTTTCTGAACCAATTTTCAGTGAAAAATTCGCCCAATCAAAAAAAGTTGAAAAAATGTTGAAAAAAGTTTGGTGATTAAAAAAATCGTTGTACCTTTGCAATCCCGCTCGATGAAAATGGGGTGGGAGACACAAACAAGATCTTTGACAAGACTGAATTTTTGTACAAGCAAAAGTACCGAAAACTAAAAAATTCGAGAAGCGTTAATTCTTTTAAAAGGAATATAACAACAGCGTCAGGACAAGCTAGTGAAATAAAAATTTTACAATGAAGAGTTTGATCCTGGCTCAGGATGAACGCTAGCGGCAGGCTTAACACATGCAAGTCGAGGGGCAGCAGCGGGGAGTAGCAATACACTCCGGCTGGCGACCGGCGCAAGGGTGCGTAACGCGTGAGCAACATACCCGTATCAGGGACATAACCGGTGGAAACGCCGCCTAATTTCCCATAACATGTGAAGAGGCATCTCTTTATATTGAAAGATTCGTCGGATACGGATTGGTTCGCGTGATATTAGCTAGTTGGTGAGGTAACGGCTCACCAAGGCGACGATATCTAGGGGTTCTGAGAGGAAGGTCCCCCACATTGGAACTGAGACACGGTCCAAAC
>JAKSJV010000035.1 GCA_024402005.1 Bacteroidales bacterium | reverse complement strand
TAGATTATGAGTCGTTCTTTAAGAAAAGGTCCTTATATCCAGGAAGCCCTGGAGAAAAGAGTTCTTGCTATGAATGATGGTAGCAAGAAGAAAGAGGTGATCAAGACCTGGTCACGCTCCAGCATGATTTCCCCTGATTTCGTAGGCCACACCATCGCAGTTCATAACGGCAATAAGTTTATTCCTGTTTATGTTACTGAGAATATGGTCGGTCACAAACTTGGTGAGTTTGCACCTACACGTACATTTAGAGGCCATTCGGGCAATCGTTAATAGTTAAAAAAGGAAAATTGTTATGGGAGCTCGTAAAAGATTAATGGCCGAAAAATACAAAGCAGCCAAAAAGCAGGTAGCAGTAGCTAAGCTTAATGATGCACCTACATCTCCTCGCAAGATGCGTCTGGTAGTCGATACCATCCGCGGAGAGGAAGTAAACCATGCCCTTGATTTGTTGCATTTCTCAAAGAAAGAGGCATCTGTCCGTCTGGAAAAACTTCTCAAGAGCGCTATCGCAAACTGGGAAGCAAAGAATCCTGACGATGCAAAAGAGTTGGACAACGGCAACGTATATGTCAAGACCATTATGGTTGGTCCCGGCCGCACGCTGAAACGTATCCGTCCCTGCCCTCAGGGCCGTGCCGGACGTATCCGCAAGCGTTCAAATCACGTTACCGTCATTCTCGATAAGAAACCTGCTAAAACAGTGGAGGCTAAATAACTATGGGACAGAAAACTAATCCTATTTCAAACCGTATCGGTATCACCCGTGGTTGGGACTCTAACTGGGTAGGTGGAAACTATGCCGAGAAAATCACCGAGGATTACAAGATCCGCGAATACCTGAATGTCCGTCTTGCAAAGGCAAGCCTTTCCAAGATTGTCATTGAGCGTACCCTCAAACTCATTACCGTTACCATTTACGCTGCACGTCCCGGTGTCATCATCGGCAAGGGCGGCCAGGAAGTGGAGAACCTCAAGAATGAGCTCAAGAAGGTTACCAAGAAGGAAGTCCAGATCAATATCTACGAGGTCAAGAAACCTGAGGTTGACGCACGTATCGTCGCTGAGAGCATTGCCCGCCAGATTGAAGGCCGTGTTTCATACCGTCGCGCAATCAAGATGGCCATCGCCACGACAATGCGCGTAGGTGCCGAGGGTATCAAAGTTCAGATAGCAGGCCGCGTGGGCGGCGCTGAAATGGCCCGTACCGAAATGATCAAGGAAGGCCGTACACCTCTGCACACATTCCGTGCCGATATCGACTACGCACTTGCCGAGGCTCACACCAAGGTAGGCGTTCTGGGTATCAAGGTATGGATTTGCCTCGGAGAGGTTTACGGAAAGCGTGATCTTTCACCCAACGCGAACGCCGCTGCCCAGAAAGCTCAGGGCGGTGAGCGCCGTGAGGGTGGCCGTGACAACCGTCGCGGTGGCCGTCGTGACAACCGTCGCGAAGGCGGACGTGACCGCAGGTAATCCTTACCGGCACATTATGAAGACGGTGGCCCCGATCGGAGCCACCGTCTTTTGTGTGCTATGTTTCTTTTTATTACCTTTGCCTGCTGTTAAAACATTTCAAGATGAAAAGGATTATTATTGCGTTATTGGCTCTGGGAGCGCTTCTTGCCGGATGCAAGAGCGTAGAGCGGGATTGGTGCGGAGAAATCAAGGCGAAGGAGGACGCCTTTTTGGAGTACTGGTTCGCCGTCGCGGACAGCACTTCGTTGTCTGACAGCCTTAAGGAGGCGAAGATCGATTCCTGCTATGCGGCTCTTGGCAAGGAGGTGGGCGAAATGGCCGACGAGGCGCTGAAAACCCATACTGATGATAGCGTGGCCATATTTATCGTGAAGGAGATGTACGACCTTGAAATTCTGGATGACGAGGGTTTTGTCTCTCTGGTTGAGAAACTTGGCCCGTCTGTGAAGGCGGACGAGAAGATTGCCAGGAAGCTCGGCAGAATAGTGAAGGTGAAGGAGACGGCTGCGGGCACTCATTTTCTGGATTTCGAGGCGGTACAGCCTTCCGGCGATACGCTGAAACTTTCGGATTTCGCCGGCCGCGGCAAGTACTGCCTGGTGGATTTCTGGGCATCGTGGTGCGGCCCCTGCAAGGGCGAGATTCCCAACCTTCGGAAAGTGTATGACAAGTATTCGCGCAAAGGCCTTGTGATGGTGTCAGTCGCCGTTTGGGATGAACCCCTGGCTTCCGTGGACACGGCCGCAGTCTATGGTATCAAGTGGAACCACATTGTGAACGCCGTCCACGTTCCCACCGACCTTTACGGCATCCAGGGTATTCCCCATATCCTCCTGATTGGCCCCGACGGCACGATTCTCGCCCGCGACCTACGCGGTGACGACATCGCTGACACCATCGACAAGTATCTGTAGCCGGCGGCGCAATAATCAGAGAGTACTGATTTCTTCTTTGGAGAGCCCGGAGTATTTTGCAATGGTCTCGATTGTCATTTTCAGGCAGTTTGCTACGATGCAAGGTCGGAACGTAGCAAATTACCCGCACCGGCCGTTACGTCTCGTTCACCGGGAGAATGCTGTTTGCTATTAATCAAACAGGTTGTCTATCGTAACTGATTTCTGAACGATACCACTGTGTTTCCCGTATGCAACGCCATATGTAGTTACTAGGGTAAGGTGAACAGTTTGTTTCAGGGACAACGTCTCTTTAAGAGTTTCGATTCTGTTTTTTAACTTGATTTCTTCCTCCTTGCTGATGACATATTCATTCCCTGCAAACTTCATTTCGCAGAGATTGACGACGTTGTCATCCCGTTTGATTATCAGGTCTATCTGGACGCCACCCTTATCGTCATCTCCACGCAGGCTCCATGCTGATATCTGGGATCTCACTCCACCTATTTCAAGTGCCCTCTTTATCTGGTGCATATGTTGCCAGCAGACTTCCTCAAATGCCACTCCGTGCCAGGCCTTCATTATATCGGATGCCATATTGTCCTTCATAAAACCGGTTTCCGATTTTTCCACTTCTACATACTTGAGCCAGAAAAGGCAGAAGTTATCCATCAGCTTGTATTGTTCCGTCTTCTTTGATTTACCATATGGAGTGTACCGGAAGACAAAATCGCTTTCTACCAGAGCCTTCAACGTACCGCTCAGCCCTCCGCCAAGAGGGAGTTTGGCAGCTTCGCTTATCTCTTCCCGGGTGAAACCGGAATGCCTCGTGGCGAGGACTCGGATTATCTTCTTGCAGTCGTCCGCATTGGTGAATATCGCGTTGAACAGTCTGTCAAACTCATCCTTGAGTTTTGGGCGGGCACCAAATAGGATGTTGTCTACATTTGCCTCGAAACTCAGGCCCTTCTGGAAATAACTCAAGTAATATGGTATTCCCCCGAATACCATATGTGATTGTACGATGTCGTATCGACTGAGTTCAATCCCCTCGCTTACAAAATACGATTCGCATTCTTTGAGCGTGAATGGAGACACCTTGATCTCGGATGTAATACGACCGTAAAGTCCTCCCTTGTTCCTGAAGAACTTGCCAAGTATCCAGGACGTTGCACTTCCGCATACGACAAGCATAATGTTGTCCCTTCCGTTGCACCATCCGTTCCAGAAACTTTCGAAAGCAGAAAGGAATCCGGACTTAGGTGTATCCATCCAGGGCAGTTCGTCTATGAAGACAACCTGGCGTTCTCCGTTGTTAAGTTTGAGAAGAAGCTGCTCCAGCTGGAAGAATGCTTCCATCCAGGTCTTTGGTTGTCTGAAGCCTTCCAGACCGTGGTTCAGCATCGAATAGTAGAAACTCTCGAGCTGCGTCTTCAATTTATTCCTGTTGTCTTCCTGATCAACTGGAGAAACTCCGGTATGCTGAAAAGTGAACCGGTCCTTCAGGGCCTGCTTGATGAGGAATGTCTTTCCGACACGGCGTCGACCGTACACGACAACGAATTCCGGCCTGTCACTGGAATAAATTTTTTTGAGTTCAGCTATTTCAGCCTTTCTTCCGATAATCTTGCTCATAAGTGTTATTTTCTGCCGCAAATATATAAAATATAGTCGACGCGGCAAAATATACTATATTATTTCCTGCCGCAATCGCGCATTTGTTGTATATAGCCACATATGGTCGACGGTGATACTGATAATTCTTTTTCATATATTACGCGTTATTGGTCTGTTATTCGTTTTTTATATAGATGAGAGTTTCGAAGAATTTTGCTAAATTTCGCCTATGAAACAGAAGATTTTCGTTTTCAATGTTTTCGGTGAGAATACGATGGTTCTCTCCGATGCCGCGGGAAGGTGCGTGGTGGCGGATCCCGGATGCGGTGATGCCGTGGAGAGGAATAGACTAATGGAATACTTGAAAGCGGAGAATCTCACGCCGGAAGCGATACTTGTCACTCACGGACACGCGGATCATATTTGCGGCGTCAGGGCACTTCAGGACAGTTTCGGATGTCCGGTATATATGAATGAAGAGGATGTCCGTATTCTTGATTATTCGGCGGAAATGTTCCGTATGCTGGGGCAGGAAGCGCTGGATGTGGGTTTCACGCCGACATTCGTGAAGGATGGGGATGTGGTGTCCGCAGCGGGATTCGACTTCGAAGTCATCGGAACCCCGGGACATTCTCCCGGCGGTGTCTGCTATCTCGAAAAGGAAAAAGGATTCATCCTTACGGGAGACACCCTGTTTGCCGGCAGCATAGGCCGCTATGACTTGAAATTCGGCGATTATGATACGGAAATCAAGTCCATACGGGAGAAACTTCTGTGTCTTGACGGAGATTATGTCATTTATCCGGGCCACGGCCCCTCGAGCACGATAGCCCGCGAACGGTATAATTGCGAAACGTTATGACCGTCAGGGAGAAAATAGCGCTGTTTCCGCACAGTCCGGGGGTGTATCGCTACTACGATGCCGCCGGGAACATCATCTATGTCGGAAAGGCCAAGGACCTGCACAAGAGAGTGGCCCAGTATTTCGTGCCCAAGGAAAGGCTTACCCGCAAGACGGCCATCCTCGTCAGCAAGATTGCCGATGCGCAGTATTCCGTGGTCGATTCAGAGGCCGACGCCCTGCTGCTCGAGAACAACCTCATAAAGCAATACAAGCCCAAGTACAACATACTCCTCAAGGACAGCAAGACCTATCCCTGGATATGTATCACCAAGGATGCCTTCCCGCGCGTGTTCCTTACCCGCAAGGTTGACCGCAAGACGGGCGAGTATTACGGCCCGTACAGCAGTGTCCTGCACGCAAGGGCGCTGCTGGAACTTTTCTCCAGCCTTTATCCCCTGCGCACCTGCCATCTCAATATCACCGCCGACGCGGTGCTTCACCGCAAATTCCGGCCCTGCCTGGACTACCACATAGGCAAATGCAAGGCTCCCTGCATAGGGGCGGTTTCCGCCGAAGAATACCAGGCCAACATAGAGGAAATAAAATCTCTTCTCAAAGGTGGCACCGGCAGGTTGGTGGCAAAATACAAGACCCTTATGGAAGAGGCTGCCGAAAAGCTCGAATTCGAAACGGCGGAGTTGTATAAAACCAGGATGGAGCGCCTGCAGAAGCACTATGCAAAGAGCATAATCACAACTACGGGCAGCGGCAGGACCGACGTATTTACCGTTATCATTGACGGCTCGGACGCTTACGGCAGTTTCCTGCGTCTCAATGAGGGCTGCATAATCCAGAGTCTCAACCTCAACCTCAAACTCGGCATAGAAGAATCCCAGGAAGCGGTTCTCACGGCTTTCATTTCGGCGATACAGGACAAATTCGGAGAGCTCAGTCCGGAGGCCGTAGTACCTTTCCTGCCGGATGCGCAAATAGAGGGAGTCGATTTCACGATTCCCCAACGCGGCGACAAGCTCGCCCTTCTCGAACTCAGCGCCAAGAATGCCAAGGAACTGAGATTCAACTCCCTCAAACAGCAGGCCCACACCGACCCAGAGGAATTCACCAACAAGGTGATGGAGGATCTGCGTCTTGCTCTCGGGATGCAAGTGCAGCCGCGCCACATCGAATGTTTCGACAACTCCAATATACAAGGTACAAACCCCGTTTCCGCCTGTGTGGTGTTCCGTGACGGCAAACCGTCCAAAAAGGACTACCGCCATTTCCTTGTCAGGACCGTCGTCGGTGCGAATGACTATGCCACAATGAAGGAGGTCGTGAACCGCCGTTACAGCCGGCTGCTGGCCGAGAACCCCGACGATCTGCCGCAGCTGGTCGTCATAGACGGAGGCAGGGGACAGCTCACTTTTGCCTGGGAGGCCCTCTCCGAATTGGGGCTTACGGACAAACTTACCGTTGTCGCGCTTGCGGAGCGCCTCGAGGAGGTCATCCGGGTTGGAGACCCGTATCCGTTGTTGTTGGATCGCAACAGTCAGGCCCTGAAAGTGCTTATGCACATACGTGACGAGGCGCACCGTTTCGGCATCACCCATCACCGCCTGCGTCGCAGCAAGGCCCAGATAGACTCCGCATTGAGCCATATCCCGGGCGTCGGCCCCAAGACGGAGGAACGCCTCCTGCTGCATTTCGGCTCCCTGGCGCGAATCCAGAAGGCATCGGTGGAGCAGATAGCGGCAATTACAGGCAAAAAATTGGCGGAAAAAATAAAAAATAGTATATTTGCGAAATAAACAGAAACAATAACTAATAAATAAACTATTCAACAATGGCAACAGTTGCAGAGAAAGTAAAGGAAATCATCGTTGACAAACTCGGACAGTCTCCTGAGGTTGTTACCGATGCAGCATCTTTCACAAATGATCTTGGTGCGGATTCACTCGACACCGTAGAGCTTATAATGGAATTTGAAAAAGCATTCAATATCACAATTCCCGACGAGGACGCAAGCGAAAAGATAGCCACTGTCGGTGACGCTATCAAGTATATTGAAGAGAAGATCAAAAAGTAAATTTGAATATCTCAAATAAAAATGTCCGGACTCGAACAGAGCCCGGACATTTTCTTTTCCGCAGGGGCAGCATCAGCGGTTGCCTTTCAGGAAAGAGTATGTAACTGTCAGTCTCGGGACATCGCCTTTGGACCTGTCAGACTTCGGTCCGCGCATCACGGCGTTGTAATATCTGTCCTTGTCCATAGTGGTGGACGTTGAAGTCGAGGTGCCGTTGTACATACTGTTATACATACTCTGGTACATATAATAGTTGTAGTAGTTGTCGTAGCCGTAACTGTCATAGCCATATCCGCCGTATCCGCCCAGCATCTGGTTGTAATAGTTGGCATAGGCCAACTGGCTGTAATAATCGCTCTGGGCGCTGCCATTGTTCTTCGTAATGGTCTCAGAAGCCAGTATCAGGAACCAGACATTCTCCCTTTTCAGACTGTCCTTTCCGTTCACCGTCTTGGGGTTCGTCCCCAGTATCTGCTGGATGTGGAACGACAAGTCCGGATGATAGCACAGCCTGCTGCGGTCCATCTCCCCCTGATTCTCGGCAGCTACGCTGGCATCGGTCATTCCGGCATACGTGACGGTAGTTCCCGCCTTTTTCTTGTTCTTGATGCTTACACGCATCGTGGGATTGAGCACCTGCGGGTAATACTTCATATTGTTGTAGTCCTCCGGTGCCGCATAAGGCAGGACGATAGTCGCCTTGTTTATCACCAGTTTTCTTTGCAGCATCAGCTCATCCACGTTCCATCCTCCATATTCGGCCTTGCTTACAGTGTCCTTGATGGCATTGCGGATAAGGTTGCGTATGTGCGAGGCTTCTATCATCGGCTTGAGCCCCGCTCCGCCTTCGACCTTGAAGTCACCCTCCACCAGACCGGCCTTTCCCAAGTCGTCGGATTCGTGCTCCGTGGTGTTGAATGCGTAGAAACTGGCCTGTGTGGGGTTGAAAGCCGTGGCTCCTATGCTGAAATAATAGGAAGTGTCACGGGCCTTTTCGGCCACTATGCCTTTTTCATCCCTGAACCTGGCGCTGAACGTCAACGTTGCGAAATTGCCCAGCAAAGATTTGCTGTCGCGGTCGATATCCGCCGCCATTTTGAAGAAATTCAGCCTTCCTCCGACAGAGTAAGGATCATCCGCGCACACGAAAATGCCGGGATGGGTCTTCAGATACTTTTCCAGATCCCCCTCCTTTGTCAGCGTCACCGTCGTATCGGACAGGTATTTTTTTCCGAAGGCCTCCGTGAAGTAGAAACTCAGGGAATCGGTACCGGTATAGACGATGGGACCGTATGTAATTGGCTCTGCACCATCATAATCGCCTTTCTTTATCTGGGAAGAATACATATAGCTGCTGTCCAGATATTCCTTCAGTTCATAAATGCGGAAATTCTGCACAATGTATTCCTGGCCGGGCATAAAGGAAACGGAGTCCTTCGCCGCCATAAAATGGAAGCTTTTGAATTGCGGATCGACGCCGAATACCAGCGAGTCGGCCATAGGCACCAGGGTAACTGCACTGCAACGGCGCGTAAGTCCGAAATCGAGGTCTTTGATAGCTCCCACCGTCATTCTCTGGGTGCTGTATCCGGACAGGCTGTCCAGAGACTTCAGCCATATGCTGTCGATGGGCACGGAAAAAGTCCGCGTGATGAATTTTTCGCTTTCGGGAATGATGTCGTTGCCCAGGGTGTAATCCACCTTGACACAGGCTGAGGCACCGAAAAGCAGGGCGCACCCTGCAGCCAACCCGATAATCTTCCCGTGCAAATTCATTACAAGCTATTGTAGAAATCGTGATACGTATCCACGAAAGAGCCGTCAGCAAGTTTCTTCGCATTGAAATCAAGGGTGGGAAGACCCTTGCTCTTCGCATACTCCATCAGTTCCGCCGGAGTATCGGCCGCTCCCGCAATTACGCCGTCACTGTAGTCGATGGCCAGTTTTGCAAGATTCGTGCCTGTGGGCTTGTCCAAAATAGCCACATCGCTACGGGAAATGCCCTGGAACGTCACCGCATCCGCAAAATTTTTCTCGAAAGATTTGCCTTCCGTGTCGTTCACAAGGTTGAGGACCACCTTGCTGTCAGAGAAAATGGGATCGTCCTTGTAGTATTTCTTCAGGTATATGGGCAGAACGTGTGAAATCCACCCGCTGCAATGGATGACATCCGGACTCCAGCGCAATTTCTTGACGGTCTCCAGAACGCCACGGGCGAAGAATATGGCCCTGGCGCCGTTGTCTTTGAAAAACTTGTCTTCAGACTCGCCATACAACGCCTTGCGGCGGAAGAAATCGTCATTGTCTATGAAATAAACCTGCATCCTCGCAGACGGAAGGGATGCGACCTTGATGATGAGGGGACGATCGACGTCATCGATGATGATGTTCATCCCGGACAGGCGTATCACCTCGTGCAGCTGATGCTTGCGTTCGTTGATAAGTCCGTAGCGCGGCATAAACGACCGTATTTCCACCTTCTTGTCCTGAATCCCCTGGGCCAGCGTTTTTGCGGCGCAGGAGAAGTCGGAGTCGGGAAGGTACGGAGCCATCTCGGAATTCACAAACAACACTCTATTTATGTTCTGTCCCATCGGAAAAGGCAAAATAGTTTTACAAATGTACGGAAAATTTTTGATAAATCATTATCTTTGAGGGCTAAAACGAAGTTATGGCATCACGTGAGAATAAAATAACCCGCAGACGTCTGATCAGCGCCTATGTTTCTTCGGTGGTCAGCATTTCGCTGGTGTTGCTTCTTGTTGGGGTGGCATCGCTGCTGCTGGTCAATGCAGGTAACGTTTCCGCATATTTCAAGGAGAATATGAAGGTGTCGGTGATTTTCCGCCAGGACACGTCCGAACAGCAGGCAAAGGCGTTTCAGGCGCAGTTGGACACCTGCAGCTATATAAAGTCCATAGAGTACGTGTCGAAGGAACAGGGTATCAAGGAAATGGAAAACCTTCTCGGCTCCGACTTCCTGTCGGTCTTTGACACGACTCCCATACCGGTGTCCCTGAACGTTTCCCTGAAGGCGGAATACGTTACCCCGGAGAGCGTGGAACAGATTATGAACCGGATTTCCTCCGACAAGAGGGTTGATGACGTGGTGTGGCAGAAGTCCCTGATCGAAGCGTTGAACTCCAATCTGAAGACCATTTCTCTGGTACTGAGCCTGTTCATAATACTCCTTCTGTTCATCTCGTTCGTACTCATAGGCAATACCGTTCGCCTTCATCTTTACAGCAAACGTTTCACCATCCATACTATGCGTCTTGTCGGTGCCACGAAGGGATTCATATGCAGGCCGTTTGTCATCGAAGCCGTATTCCAGGGCATCATTTCGGCTCTGGCGGCGATAATAATGATACTGTGTGCCCTTATCATTCTGAAAAGCCAGTTCGTGGAATTGTTCACGGTATTCAGAATAGAGCAGCTTATGTCGGTTATGGGCATAGTTGTCGCTGCGGGCATTGTGATATGCTGTCTGGTCACTTTCGCCGTAGTGAACCGTCTTGTGACCATAAAGAAAGAGGAATTGTACTATTGATATGGAAGAAAAGAAATTCGCGATAACCCCCAAGGGTTTGAGACTTATGGTTGTGGGCCTGGTCGTAATGGTGGCCGGCTATATCCTGATGTGCGGTCCGGCGGTCAAGGATCCGGCCGTGTTCAATTACGATATGTTCGATTTCCGCAGGATAGTCGTGGCGCCGGTGGTGATTGTCTGCGGAGTTATAGTGGAAATCGTCGCCATTATGCGTACGGGCAAAAAGAAGGAATAGGGTATGGAGTGGTTTGAAGGCATTATTCTCGGGCTGGTGCAGGGTTTGACGGAGTTTCTGCCCGTTTCCAGCAGCGGTCATCTTATGATAGCCCGCGAAATCCTGGGCGTAGAAGTTCCTGACGAGGAGACTTTCCTGTCTTTCGAGGTCATTGTCCACGCGGCCACGGTTCTTGCAACCATTGTTGTTTTCCGCAAGCAGATATGGCAGCTGTTGCAGGGACTTTTCAAATTCAAATACAACGACGAGACCGATTACATCCTGAAAATCTGCGTGTCGATGATACCGGTCTTCATCGTGGGTATGTTCTTCAAGGACGCCGTCACCGGCCTTTTCGGAGGCCTTCACGTTGTCGGCTACGCTTTGCTTGTCACAGCCTTGCTGCTGTTCCTTTCCGACAAGCTGGCGGCGGGCGGACAGAAGCAATGTCTTGCCGAGCGCAAGGGTTACCGCAACGGCATTTCGTATCTTCAGGCTTTTGTCGTCGGTCTTGCCCAGGCGGTGGCCGTCGTGCCGGGTCTCAGCCGCAGCGGCACCACCATCAGCGTTGGCCTTCTTTCCGGAGTCAAACGCACCGATATGGCACAGTTCTCATTCCTTATGGTTCTGGTTCCCATTCTGGGTGAGGCTTTTCTCGACCTTGTCGGTGGCGGATTCGCCGAATCAGCCGACATCATAGGCGCACTGCCTCTGGCGCTCGGTTTCATATCGGCCTTCCTGTCCGGCCTGTTTGCCTGCGAGGTGATGATAGCCCTTGTCAAGAAGGCGTCTCTGAAGTGGTTCGCATTGTATTGCGCAATCGTCGGCATTATAATTCTCGCCATAATACTCTATGTGATGTATCTGGCTGTAACCACACCTATATCATAGGACAATGGCGGACAAGAAAACATATTTCGTATCGGATGTCCATCTGGGCCTGCAGGCTTTCGACCCTGCGGAACGCGAGAAGCGTTTCGTGGCTTTTCTGGGGCGCATCAACGACGGCGGGACGGAAGCCCTCTATATGCTGGGGGACATTTGGGATTTCTGGTACGAATGGAAATATACGGTCCCAAAAGGTTCCGTGCGCGTGTTTTCGGCACTGATGGACCTGATGGACGCAGGAGTGAAAGTCTATTTCTTCCAGGGGAACCACGACGTGTGGGCATATCACTATTTCGAGGAAATGGGAATGGTGCGCCTTACCCAGCCGGCCTTCGTTGAAATCAAGGGCCGGACCTTCTGTCTGGGTCACGGGGATGCCCTGGGCCGTACCCCGCTCGGATACAGGATTATGAGGGGAGTGTTCCACAACCGCATCGCCCAGTGTCTGTTCAGCTCGCTCCTGCATCCCACCGTCGCAATGGCTATAGGAAATGCGTGGAGCCGCAACAACCGCCTTGCAAGAAGGGAACAATATGTCTGGAAGGGAGAGTCGGAGCCGCTTGTGGAATATGCCGAATCCGTTTTGAAGGAGCGCCACGTGGATTGCTTCGTATTCGGGCATCTGCACGTGAGCGCCAGTCACACCCTGTCAACGGGTGCGCGTCTTATTGTGCTCGACAGTTGGATTTACAAGGATAACTGGTACGAGGTTTAAGCGTTGCCTGACGTTTCAGGTGCGGGGTTTGACGTATTTCTCCGGCAGTTCCACCATAGGCGGATATTTCCAGAAAATTTCAAAGTAGGTCTGCTCGAACTTGCCGGTTTCCCATTGGTGCACCAAATCTTCCGTAGGGGCATCAACGCCCTCCGGATCATACGGAGCCTTCAAATCGTCCCCGAACATTTTTGCTATTCCTTGCCAGAATGTCGCCGCATAGCGGTTTTTGAATTCCTTTATGATATAGTACGGGGTAATGCCGCATTCCCTGTCGATAAGCCTCATCAGTAGCGCGCCCTGTGAAATGGTAAGGTTCTTCAACGGCTTTTCGAAGGCTTTGAAAAGTTCGCCTGTCACCTGACTGACATACCTGTCCTTGCGTATGTATTTCAGATTGTCATTCTTGATGGTGCTGTCCACGTCGGCTACGATATCCTTTGCCACTAGCGCGTAAGGATACACTTTGGCGAAATTGTACACAAGTTTGTAGTATTTTCTCCACTGGCGGCCCTTGTTGCGTTTCTTCTTCTCGTACACGTGTGCCGCGGCCAACGGGGACAGATAAACGGTGTCCTTGCCCTCCACTATGTAAGTGAGGAATTTGCCGTCCTTCTCCTTGACTCCGCTCTGCCCACGGCAGGGAAAGAGTTCACCGGCCACGACGCAGGCAATCAGCAGGCAGGGTATGAAATTTTTCACTTTCACACTGCAAAAATACATAATTTAGTTTATCTTTGTATGGGTACGCCTTTATTGATGCATACAATGAAAGTAACGTTCGAAATACACTACAACACCCATTGGGGAGAAACGGTGGCGCTGGCTCTGGGAGGTAGGAAATACCCTATGGAGTGGAACGACGGGGGATTGTGGAAAGTGACCGTTGAGGCCCGCGCGGAGGATTTGGAAAAATACGGCTATGTGCTGCTGCGTGACGGCCTTGTCGCAAGAATGGAATGGAGCGACCACAGTGCACAGCTCCCGGCGGGGGCGAAAAAGACGCCTGTCATTTCCGATTCCTGGATAGAATGTCCAATTCCGGATTGTCCCTTTGTCCGTCAACATACCGCAGCACGCTTCGACGCTCCCGGTTTCAGGGGCGCAGGCGTGGTGATTCCCGTTTTTTCCCTTCGCGGGGCACGGGATTTCGGGATAGGGGAGTTCAATGACCTGCGCGCCGTTGTGGATTGGGCGGCGAAGCTGGGCCTGTGCGTGATACAGCTTTTGCCTGTTACCGACACCACCCGTCACGGCGGCTGGGAGGACTCATACCCCTACAGCCCAGTATCGAGCTTTGCCCTGCATCCTATGTACATCAATCTGCAGGATGCCGGGGTGAAAGAAGACTCATCCTTCAAAAAGACACAGGCAGCGCTCAATGCCCTGCCGCAGGTGGATTATCCGCGTGTTTTCAAGGAAAAGATGGCCCTTTTGCGCAAGGCCTTCGCCGCAAACGGCAAACGGGATATGTCCAAGCCGGAATTTATGGCCTTCTGCAAGGCAAACGGCAAGACCTGGATGAACGAATATGCCGGGTTCTGCGCAAAGCGCGACGGCGATTCCCCTGATTTCTGGCGCTGGGTCCAATGGCACCTGGACAGGCAGTTCGGCGCCGTAGTGGACTATGCCCGCAGCAAAGGCGTGCATTTCAAGGGCGACCTTCCCATAGGCGTAAGCGCCGACAGTGCGGATGCATATTTCCACCCCGAACTGTTCAACCTGGATTCTATGGCCGGTGCTCCACCGGATTTCTTCAGCAAGGACGGCCAGTGCTGGGGCTTCCCCACATACAACTGGGACGAGATGGCCAAGGACGACTATGCCTGGTGGAAGGCCCGCTTGAGGCATATGGCCCGCTATTTCGATGCCTTCAGAATAGACCACATCCTCGGATTTTTCCGTATATGGGAAATTCCGGCCGAAAAGGGCAAGGGTCTGTACGGACATTTCAATCCGGCCCTGTCCTACAGCGAGGACGAGATAAAGGCGATGTACCTGCCTTTTGACGGCTTGTTCAATCCCGACCCACGCAACGAAAATATGTGGCAGCCCAGGATTTCACCCGACACGTCGGCTCTGGAATGGTGGCAGAAACAGCGTTTCGACGGGCTGTACGATGACTTTTTCTACCACCGCAACGAAGGCCTGTGGCGTCGCAACGCCCTGCGCAAACTTCCCGAACTCCTGCGCGAGACTGGGATGCTGGCCTGCGGCGAGGACCTCGGGATGGTGCCCGCATGCGTGAACGGCGTGATGTCGGAGCTCGGCATCCTTTCGCTGGAAATGGCTATGATGGACAAAGGGCGCCCCTGGCCGGTGTTGTCGGTGTGCGCCACCTCGTCGCACGATATGGACACCCTGAGAATGCAGTACGCCCGTTCGCACGACGGAAACGATATGCCGGTGGAAGAGGTCCGCGCTTCTTTCCAGGCCCACTTCGGTTCCGCATCGATGCTGGCCATATTCCCTATGCAGGACTATCTGGCCCTTTCTCCCGAATTGAGGTCCCCCGACTTTATGTCCGAGCGCATCAACGAACCCTCCGACCCGCACCACCACTGGTGCTACCGTCTGCATCTGGACGCGGCAGCTCTCTGCGGAGCCGATGCGCTCAATGCCGAAATCTCCGGACTGCTCGAGATGTCCGGCAGGGCATAGGCCGGCGGTTTGGCAAAAGTCCGAATTGACAAGAATTTTTACGTTCGAGTAAAAAAAGTATTGATTATACGCAGTATAATTTTTAACTTTGCACGCGTTATGCAAGCGTACTCCCCATTATCTGCTTTCTGCTCGGATTGCTACAGGGGAATTCCCGCTTCGGCTGCATCCAATCACGATGCGGCTTTTTTCTTTCATAACACCGACCTTTGCGTCAATTTTAAAATCAATACAGCTATGTTAAAAAACAA
>JAKSJV010000034.1 GCA_024402005.1 Bacteroidales bacterium | reverse complement strand
ACCAACTGGGTCGTCCCGCTCGGACCCAACGTCAACGGCTTCGAAGACGACCTTCGCAACTTTGTCAACGGCACTAAGCTTGATAAGGAAGTCGTGGCCCTCAGCGCCGGCACGGCGGCAGTACACCTCGCACTCATCGCCTGCGGCGTAGGCCCCGGCGACGAAGTCTGCGTACAAAGTTTCACCTTCTGCGCATCATCCCACCCCATAACCTATCTCGGTGCTCAGCCCGTCTTCATCGACTCCGAGCCCGACACCTGGAATATGGACCCCGATCTGCTGGAAAAGGCCATACAGGACAGGATCGCCAAAACCGGCCGCAAGCCCAAAGCCATCGTCCCCGTAGCCCTGTACGGAATGCCCTATGACTGCGAAAAGATAATGGACGTTGCCGATAAATATGATATTCCCGTCATCGAAGACGCCGCCGAAGGCTTCGGCAGCCGTTACAAAGGTCAGGTGCTCGGCACTTTCGGCCGCTACGGCGTGCTCAGTTTCAACGGCAACAAGATGATCACGACTTCAGGCGGCGGAGCCCTGATATGCCCGGACCGTGAGGCCTGGCAGACCGTAATGATGTACGCCACACAGTTCCGCGAGAGCTATCCCTACTATCAGCACGAAAAGATAGGCTACAACTACCGTATGAGCAATATATGCGCAGGAATAGGCCGAGGCCAGATGACCGTCGCCGAAGACCACATCGCACACCACAGGCACATTGCGCAGATGTATGAACAACTCTTCGCCGACATTGAAGGCATCACCTTCCACAAAGGCCCCGACTTCGCCGCAGAAGGCAGCAACTACTGGCTCAACACCATCACCGTTGATCCGTCTGTGCACGTCAAAGGCCAGGAAAACGCTTATGCGCAGATAGTTACCGGTGCCGTAGGCGGTGCGGCAGGCGTCATCCACACCGCAAATTCAGCCCACACCGACTGTGAACCGAACGCCAATGTGGAAGCGCTTCGTACGGGATTGGATGCCGCCGGAATAGAAGCCCGTCCCGTATGGAAACCTATGCACAAACAGCCCGTATATGCCGCTGCACCCGCATACCTGCGTCCTGCGAATATTTTCGGTAGCGACGAGGCCTCAGTAAGTGAGGCTATATTCAAGGTGGGAATGTGCCTTCCTTCAGGACCTATGGTCACGGACGAGGATGTCCGCTACATAGTTGATACAATAAAGTCCCTGATAGTAAAATAGATACTGCCGATTCAGAAAGATGACTGACAACTCGGTACTGTTCCTGAAATTGCTGAAAGCCGCATTCTGTAGCGACGAGGCCCTCCGTGCGCTGAGCAGCGACAGTGCTTTCCGGCAGAATGTCGACTGGGACGGTCTTCTCGGGCAGATCAGTGAAAACGCAATGGAGGCCATAGCTTTCGACGGACTGCAACGTCTGAATGGATGTGATGGTTTTCATTCGGGACTCGATCTCGAAGAAAACGAGGATATCCGCTATGAATGGATGGGGTTCAATATCACCACGGAGCAGGATTTCGAGCATTACGGGAAAGTGTTGGCGGCCCTTGCCGGATATCTCTCATCCCACGGAGCGGGACGCATACTTGTGTTGAAGGGCTATGGTCTGGCACTGAATTATCCCGACCCGAGCCATCGTACGGTGGGGGATATCGACATTTACTCCCTCGACGGCAAGTCTGAGGAAATAGACAGACTGCTGTCGCGGTTCAAGGGCTTCCAAATCATTCAGAAAGGAGAGAGGCATTCCCATGCAATGTTCGATGGGATTTCTATTGAGAACCATTATTTCTTTACTTTTCCAGATAGTCGCGTTTGGGATAATGGAGTTGAAGATACCTTGAAAAAAGATGTAGCCTCCAATTCCAAGGCTTTTGTTATAAATGGAGAAGGGATATATTTACCTTCCGCAACTTTCAATGCAATATTTATGATCTGGCATATGGCCCAGCATTTCAGACTGGAAAATGTGTCACTCAGGCAGTTGACCGACTGGATGAACTTCCTGAAGAAAGAATCATCGAACGTTGACTGGCATCTGGTGACAGAAGTATGGAGCAAGAACTACAAGACGGAATTTGCGTCTATGGTCAATGGGGTTCTGATAGATTATTTCGGAATGGATCCCGCCCTTGTGCCCGCTCTGCCACGCAATCACGGGAACGAAACGAAATTCATCGAGTTTGTTATGGAGGCACCGCCGCTCAAGATCCGTGGTTTTGAAGCGGTTCTCAAGTATTGGCGTCGCCGCTGGAACTTCCGCATCACGCAGAATGAATCCTGGTTCCGTCTGCTGATGCGTGCCGTAAAAAGGCATCTTATTTCAAAGTCTTGATGTAAGAGCGGCGGCGGCGCGGATTCGTATGCTCGTAATCCGCAAACATCTCCTGGATGTTGAAATTGTTCTCCAACATCGCATTCGTCTCCGCCCACTTCAATCCCAACTTGGTATAAGTCTTAAGCAACTCGTTGAACAACAGAACGTTGATTCCGCAGTTGCGATAGTCGGGGCGTATCCCCACGAGGAGCAGTTCCAGCCCCTCGCTGTGCTTTACGAAAAGTCTCCACAGCAGCATCGCCCAGCCGAACGGGAACAGATGTCCGCGGCACTTCTTCAGAATGCCTGTCAGCGAAGGCATCGTGATGCCGAACGCGATCAGTTCGCCCTTCTCGTTCTCGATCATCGCCACATACCGCAGGTCCAGCACGCTCAGATAGAAATCCATATACTTGTCAGCAAGGTCCTCAGGCATTACGGTATAATTGTACAGCACCTTGTAGCACTCGTTGATCAGATTGAAAATCTTCCTGCCGTACTTGCCCTGCTTGATTTTCCTGCGAGTAAGGGGAACGGCGTGCACCTTTGAACGCTCTTCCACCACCTTCGCCATCCTGACTATGCGCTCGGGCATCTCCTTCGGCACGATCAGCCTCGCCTCCAGCCAGTCCGCATCCTTCGTGAACCCCATCGCCTCGACGTGCCCCTGATAATAGGGGGCATTGTAGATCATTGGCATATTGTTGTCGTACTCGAAACCCTCGACAAGCATACCTTCGGGGTCGAAATCAGTGAATCCCAGCGGGCCCACGACCTCCTTCATCCCACGCTCGCGCCCGAACTCCTCCACTTTGGCCATCAGCGCCTGAGAAACCTCCTTGTCATCGATGAAATCGTACCATCCGAAGCGCACCTGGGCGTGATTCCACTGTTCGTTTGCCTTCTTGTTCACGATTGCGGCCACACGGCCCACCAGCTCCCCATCCTTATATGCAAGGTAAAGCGCCGATTCGCTGAAAGATGCGGCAGGATTGCGTTTCGGGTCCAGCGTGTCTATCTGGTCGAAGACCAGCGGCGGCGTGTAATAAGGGTTATTGCGGTATAGTTTTTCGGGAAAGTCGATGAATTTCAGCAGGTCTCGTCTTGATTTGACTTCTTTGATCGTTACTGACATGGCTTTATTGGTTGGGTTTAGCTTATTTCCAGAATACGAACAGTACGGCCGCCACGAGGCATACGAATGCGGCTATATGGTTCCAGTGTATGGCCTCTCCCTTGAATACGAACATTACGATGATGGAGAAGACCGTGAGAGATATTACTTCCTGAATCACTTTGAGTTCCACCAGCGAGAACGGCCCTCCGTTGATCTGCGAGCCTATCCTGTTTGCCGGAATCATAAAGGAATATTCGAAGAGGGCGACGCCCCAGGAAGCGACTATGATGAGGACAAGGGGCCAGGATGTGGTGATATTCATCTCCTGCAACTTCAGATTGCCGTACCAGGCAAAGGTCATAAAGATGTTGGAGATTATCAGTAACAGAATGGTCCAGAATACCTGCATCGTCGTACGCATATTTTTGCGAAGATACGAATAATTTTGCTATTTTTGTAAAATGACGTTATGAAATCGTAAGCTCTCATATGGCACTGTACCTCTTGATATTTTCTGCGATTGTCGCCACCTGCGTATTCTTCAACAAATTTTCCGGAAAGGTCGGAATACCTGTCCTGCTCTTTTTCCTGGTCCTCGGTCTTCTGTGCGGCAGCCAGTATGACGAATTCGCATCGCAGAGGGGCTGGATAGTCGGAGACATAAGCACCATAGCGCTTATTTTCATAATGTTCTATGGCGGTTTCGGTACGCGATGGAAATCCGCAAGACCCATTGTCGTGGAAGCAGGGCTGCTCGCTACCGTAGGGGTGGCTCTTACCGCTGCTTTCGTAGGCCTGTTCTGCCATTTTGCGTTGGGGTGGGCTTGGATTGAGAGCTTTCTGATGGGGGCGGTGATAAGTTCTACGGATGCGGCGACGGTGTTTTCCATACTCCGTTCCCGCAAGCTGGGTCTCAAGAACAACAGCGCTCCTCTTCTGGAGGTGGAAAGCGGCTCCAATGACCCTATGTCATATATGCTTACGGCCGTGATGCTGTCACTGTTCAGCGGCGGTGTTTCCGCCGGAGGCATAGTGTGGCAGATATTCTCGCAGATCGTTTTCGGCGCTGCCGGCGGGTTGGTGATATCTACCGCCGCCATTTTCCTGCTGAAAAGGATCAGTTTCCAAAGTAACGGCTTCGATTTGCTGTTGTTCATTGCAATTGCGCTTATTTCATACGCATTGCCCGATATGATTGGCGGAAACGGATATTTGAGCGCCTATATCGTGGGCATCGTGCTCGGCAACACGGAATTCCCCGAGAGAAAGTCCCTTGTCTCGTTTTTCGACGCCATTACAAGCCTGATGCAGATTGTCATCTTCTTCCTGCTTGGAATGCTGGCGATACCGTTGAATCTGTTCCATTCGTTGCTTCCGGCCCTGATAATATTCGTATTCCTTACGATTGTCGCCCGTCCTCTGGCGGTGTTCGGCGTACTGGCCCCTTTCGGGAAATATCCTTTCAAACAGCTGGAACTGATTTCATTCGTCGGGCTTCGCGGAGCGGCATCGATAGTGTTCGCAATCAATATCCTGACTTCCGGCGTGGACCTGCAGAATGACATATTCAGCGTAGTGTTCTGCATAGTACTCGTATCCATCGCGCTTCAAGGCTCATTGATTCCGGCCGTAGCCAAGGCGACAAGAATGACTGATGCTGACGAGGACGTGATGACAACCTTCAGCGATTTCAGCGAAAATGCGGAAATGTCCTTCGGGGCGATACTCATAAATGAGTCAAGCAGCTGGAACAATCGCCAGATCAAAGACCTGGATTTGCCGCAGGACTGCCTTATTGCGCTTGTGCTGCGGGGAGATGAACGTATCGTGCCGAAAGGGAACACCTTGCTTGAAACCGGTGACGAGATTGTCCTTTGCACCCGTTCATTCCGTGACAAAAGTACAGACAGCCTTATCCAGCATCCTTTATCTGAAAAGTGGGCGGGTCACAGGGTAAGTGAATATCCGAAAAATGACGGCAACCTGCTTGTGATGATTCAAAGAGGGGAAGAAAAGATTATCCCCAACGGGAATACCATACTCCAGGAAGGAGATGTTCTAGTCCTTCTCAGAAGAAATAAATAAGATTTCATTCTTTGTACCCCCCAGGCGAATCGAACGCCTATCGTAGGAACCGGAATCCCAAATTTTATCCATTAAACTAGGGGGGCGGCAATTTGCGTTGCAAACTTACATAAAATCTTTGGATTTTACGCCCATTCGGGCAAAAATCACCCGAGCAATGCAAGCAGGTCGTTCCAGACCACGGTCTTGTTCTTTTCGTTCAGGATCTGGTGGCGCATCCCGGGGTAGAGTTTGGCGGAGACGTTGCGGTAGCCGCGGCTGCGCAGGAATTCGACGGCGGAATTGAAGCGTGCCTCGTCGTGAAGGCAGGGGTCATCCGCGCCTGAAATAAAGTGTATGGGCATTTCCGGCTTCGAAACCAGCCACCGGTTGCCGCCATAGCAGTCGGCCATCAGACCGTACAGGTTGTAGAAGCCGTTGGCCGTGAAATGGAAAGTGCAGAGAGGGTCGTTGTGGACGGCCTCCAAGACTTTCTCGTCCGAACAGGCCCAGGCCTTGTCAAAGCGTTGGTTTTCAGGAGAAAAGCGGTCGTTGTAACCCTTGAAGCTGATGTTCTGCAGCAGGTCCGGGCGGCGATGCCAACCTCCGAAAGTCCCCAGTATCCAGGCCAGCGCGCGTCCGAATCCCTTTGCCGGATTGTTGGACGGGCTGCCGCATACTATCAGGCGGTCTATAGTGTCGTCATAGCGTTTGGCATAGCTGCGCACCACCATAGAACCCATACTGTGTCCGAAAAGGGTGTAGGGGAGTCTGGACTTGCCTGTCCCGGTGCCAGTATCCTGTGCGCCGCCGGCGCCGTATTCCGCCCTCGCCCAGTCACCGACGATTTTCGTGTCCGCAACCAGCGCCTTCCATCCTCCGCGTCCCATATATCCCAGCTCGACGCCGTTATTTACGGATTCTCCGTGACCGCGATGGTCGTGGATCACGCAGATGTAGCCTTTTGTCGTCAGCCATTCCATAAGAGAGTAATAGCGCGCCTTATGCTCCACCATACCGTGGACGAGTTGCACTATGCCGACGGCATCTGCAAGATTATCAGGTTCATATACGGCTACGGCAAGCGCAATGCCATCGGCCGAAGCGGGAAGTGTGAAGTATTTGTCCTTCATTCTTTATCGTGTTATGTTGTCTTAATCGGCTAAATGCTTGTGCAAAGTTAATAATTTTTGTATCTTTGCTTGTTAAATATGAAGATTTGAACATACTAACTATTATTTTTCAATATTAACCAATTTTCAAAACGTTATGAAAAAATTGTTTATTCTTGTTGCAGCAGCTCTGCTCAGCATCTCTGCAAATGCACAATGGTACGTTGGCGGTATCGTGGATATGGACATCCAGGGAAACAAGACTGTTCTTGACAAAACAAATACCACCAAAACGACCTCCTTCAGCTTTACCTTTGCTCCCGAAGTCGGTTATTATCTGTCTGATAAACTTGCAGTGGGTGCCTCACTGTCACTTTCTCCCCGTTCTTCGCAGGGCGAATCATCATTCAGATGGTCAATCTCCCCTTATGTCAGGTATAAATTCTGGGGTATCAATAAATTCGGTATCTGCGGTCAGGCATATGCATTTGTAGGTACATCATCGAGCTCGGATCCGTACCCCACGGTGAATTATGGCGTAAACATCCTTCCCGTTCTGACATATGCTTTGAACGAGCACTTCACTCTTGATGCATATATCGATTGCGCAGGGATTGGCTACAATGGTTCTTGCACAAACAATAAAGACACCGGGATCAAGAATACGACCAACCAGTTCGGCTTTACGGTTGCTTCTCAAGGCCAGCTCGTCGGTATAGGTTTCCACTACAACTTCTAGTCTGAAATCCTTTTCGGAATTTTATGCTTAACGACGCGATACTGTCCGGACTTATCAACCTGTTCGCCCTTCTGGATGCGAGCGGTGACGGCGACGGCAAGGCCTCCGAGGAATTGCTGAGCAGTTACCTGACTCATCATTTCGGGTTGCGTGACCAGCACTCCTATATGGAGCTCTATTCGGATCTCCGTGACTTCTACAATGATATGGAGGTCGACAGGGAAGTGATAGTCGACAGTATCACGTCTAAATTAAGACCCAATATGGAGGCGGGTGAGCTTTCGCTCATTCTGCTTCGTCTTATGGAGTTCAGCAGCCTGTCATCAGGCAAATTCGACGGGCAGAACCCCATTTTCCATACGATTGCCGACCAGTTCGGTGTCAGCGAAGCCCTTTACAGGGACTTTTGCGATTATATAAACGATACACCGTCCGAGTCTGTCAAACAGCAGCATTTCGACGGTTATGCCGGAGAGTTCAAGACTCTCTGGATTGCACAGACCAATACGCTCATATTCTCCTATCAGGGTGAAGACGAACTTCTGTTCAACGACGTCCGCCTGATGAAGGGGGTTTTCCAGATATGGCACAAGAGCGGTGTGGCGAAGAACCACAAGGGCGCACCTATATATTATTCAGGTGTGCTGCGTGCCTATCAGAAGGAGGGACAGGAGCAAATCTGTTTCTCCGCAATCGACATCAATTTCCGCTTCCCCGGCAGCAACAACGGTATTCACAATCTGAGTACGGTGATGCGCAGCGGAGAGCTTGTCGCCATTATGGGCGGCAGCGGTGCCGGCAAGACAACTATGCTTTCCATCCTTAACGGCTCTCTCAAGCCGCAGGAAGGCGTTGTCGCAATAAACGGACATTCCATAGAGGATCCTCTGGTCAAGGGCTTGATCGGTTTCGTGCCGCAGGACGACCTGCTGATAGAGGAACTTACAGTATATCAGAACCTTTACTATACCGCCAAACTATGCTTCGACGGTATGAGTGAGGAGGAGATTGACCGCAGGGTGATGAAAACCCTTTCCGACCTCGGGCTCGAGGCGGCGAAGGACATCATTGTCGGCTCTCCAATGAAAAAGACCATTTCCGGAGGCCAGCGCAAGCGTCTCAACATTGCGCTCGAACTCATCCGCGAGCCTGCCGTGATTTTCCTGGACGAACCTACGTCAGGACTGTCATCGGCTGATACGGAGAACGTTATGGGTCTGCTCAAGGACCAGACCTATCGCGGCAAGCTGGTCGTTGCCAATATACACCAGCCTTCAAGCGACGTTTACAAACTGTTCGACCGCCTGCTCCTGCTGGATCTGGGCGGTTATCCCGTGTTCGACGGCAACCCTATCGATGCGGTGACCTACTTCAAGACGGCCGCGAACTATGCGGACGCGCAGACGAGCACCTGCCAGCTTTGCGGTAACGTCAATCCCGAGACCGTGCTGAACATCATCAGCGAGAAGAGTCTGGACAGCGCCGGCAACATCAGCCAGAAGAGAAAGGTGAGTCCGGAGCAGTGGCACGAGATGTATCTGAATGACCGTGCCGAAGCAGTACAGCCCGAACCTCAACCTGTCGCCGAGTCGGAGCAGAAGAGCCCTTCGCCGCTCAAACAGATGCTGATTTATCTTGAGAGGAACATCAAGGCGAAACTCTCCAACACCCAGTACATACTCATTACCTTGCTCGAAGCACCGTTGCTGGCGCTGATATGCGGTCTTCTGACCCGTTACGCTCCTGCCACAGGCTATACGGTGATGGACAACAAGAATATGGTCAGCTATTTCTTTATGGCTGTGATTGTCGCCATATTCATAGGAATGTCGGGGAGCGCCGAGGAGATATTCAAGGACAGGCTGCTGCTCAAGAGGGAGAAATTCCTGAATCTGAGCTATCCTTCATACATTTTCAGCAAGATAATTTATGCTGCGGGAGTGTCTCTTCTGCAGACGGCGTTGTTCATCCTGGTGGGCAACCTGCTGATGGGCCTGCACGGTATGTTCCTGATGTGGTGGGCGATACTCTTCGTGTCATCGCTGCTTTCCAGCCTCATCGGTCTGCTGTTGTCACAGTGTCTCGATTCAGTGGTGGCCATCTACATCACCATACCCATACTCCTGATACCGCAGATTCTGCTGTGCGGTCTCGTTGTGGACTTTTCGGACCTTAACGGGCACAGCACTACGGACAACGTGCCGGTAATCGGCGATGTGATACCTTCACGCTGGGCTTTCGAAGCCATTGCAGTGGGAACCTACTGCTACAATGATTACGAGAAGGACTTCTTCGAGCTGGACAAGAACCGCTATCAGGCTTTCTATTTCCGTGAGTCCTATGTGCCGGAACTGGAGACCCTGACCGAGAGAATGAACTTCAAGAGGTCGCAGGGCCTGAACGATGCGGCCGATGATTGCCTCAAGACTCTGAAGAACAGTCTGCCGCGTCTGGCCGAAGCCGCCTGCATCGATGAATATTGCGGGGATTGGAGTTATGAGTCTCTGATAGAGTATATTGCGACGGCCAAGAAGGCCCTCAACAGGATTTCCAATACGGCTACCCTTGAGAAGGATTCATATCTGAGCTATGCGTTGAAGGAAGTTGGGACGGAGAAGATGCTCGCGCTCAAGAAGGCGAACTGCAATATACGCCTCGAGGAATTCCTCACCGGCAGCGGCAACAAGGAATCCATTGAAATAATCGACAACCATCTGGTTCCCCGTGCGGGCTACGTGTTCCTGACTCCTGTCAGCCGCAACGGCCGCGCACCGTTCTACAGCAGTGTCAAGGTACTGGGCTCCTGGTATATACCTACCTTGTATTACAATATGGCGGTTCTTCTGCTTATGTGCGTACTGCTTGCCACCGCGTTGTTGCTGAATCTGCCCGACAGGTTGAAAAGATAATGCAAATAATTGAAAATAAAATAATTAATACATTACAAACAAATGAAAACAGTAACTAAAATCTTTGCAGTCGCAGCATTCTGCGCATCTGTTGTTTCCTGCTCTTCTTGCGGTACGAACAAGAACGCAAGGAAGGAGATTCCTACCGTGAAATCAGAGGCTGAACTCCAGCAGGAGGCTCTCATCAAGATTCATCTTGACAGCCTCAGCAACGATTTCATCAAACTCCAGCCTGTAGGTATCGTCAACTCCGTTAAGGACGGCAAGGTAGAGCTCAGCGAGAAAGAACTTCAGCTCAAACCTGATTATCTCGTTGATCCCGCATACGCCAACAACCTTCAGACTCTCGCACAGAAATATCGTGCCATCGCTATTCTTGCTACGGATAAGGAGATTGCCAATTTCTACGAGATGTCAACGGCTGACTATGACAAGGCTCTCGCAAAACTCTATGCCGATGTCAACGATTCAGCGCTGAAGGATGTAATCAATGCTACAGACTATACTGCCAGCATCAAGGCCTTCTACAATTCAGCTGAGGAGAACGGTCGTACGAACCTCTTCTGGGATGCAGCCGGTGCAGGCATCATCGAGGAGCTCTACATCGCTTCACAGAACATCGACAAGTTCCTTGGAGCTTTCGATGACGAGTCAGCATCCAACACTTCATACCACATCACTCTTCTTAGCATTGCCATTGAGGATCTCGCAAACATCAATCCCGAGTACAACGAACTCAACGAGTCCCTCAAACCTCTCCAGGTTATCAATGCCATCAATCTCGAGCAGTTCAAGGAGCAGCTCGCAGAGGCCAAGGGTATGATCGCCGTTTCCCGCGAAGCCCTGTTGAAGTAGTTTCCGGTTTTTAATGGAGTGGCCAGTGCTTGCCAAGGCTCTGGCCACTTTGCATTGTTATGAAGATTCAGAAAACAATTTTTGCGCTACTGTGCGCCATTTGCATCCTTCTGTTCTATCCGTCTTGCGTGAAGAACCCGCTGCCTGAAGGCGGAGGGTCCGTTGAACAGGGTGAAGGCGGCTCCGATGAAGGCGAAGAGCAGGGCGGTGACGAAGGTGGAGACTCCGGTGAAGGCCAGGGTGATGATTCCGGAGAGGGCCAGGACGATGACTCCGGCCAGGACCAGGGTGGGGAATCCGGCGGCGAAGGTGGCGAAGAAGGTGAAGAAGGTGAAGAAGGCGAAGAGCAGGGCGGAATAACTGTGGTCGACCCGGGGCAGACTCCCTCCGGACAACAGACATATACGCCGCAGCATCCTGAACGCCAACACAATATAGCATATAACGATTTCTATAACGCATATCAGGACGAGCTCGACGACTACGGCAATCTGGACTATGTATGTGCCCAGGGTAACGGTACGGCCTGGCCTATTGTTACCGATGATAAGTTCATCCGCCTGTATCAGGGATCTTCAGCCAGCAAAGGCGGCTCATACATACGTTTCCGCAGCCACAATGGCGCTACAATGCAGAAAATAACCGTCGGTACGGCTACAAATACCAAAGTGGCCTGGTATTTCAACGGAAAACCGTCGACGAAATCCGCCACGGTTGACTTCAAGCCGGATGGCTTACCTGTCACGGAGGACAGTCATTCCATTGCAGCCGGCCGTCTTTCGGTGAATTGTCCTTCCGCTTGTACAGAGGTCTGCTTTATCTGTATGGGGACAAGCCAGAGCGAGCGTTGGGAACTGAATTACATTGAGATAGACTATACGGGCGGTTTTGTCGAGGATGATTTCAAGCAGACCGCAGTGGAATACGGACCTCTCGTAAAGGTGGACTATCCCTTCAAGGAGGATTTCGAAATAGGATTTCCGACAACGGAAAAGCCTACCTATTATAAATACGGGCTTACGGCAGGGCGCGAGAATCTGCAGTGGAACACCTGGTTCGGCTCCTTCTCCTGGCAGAAACCGTCCAACAAGAAGATTCAGGATCAGATAGATAACACCTTCCGCACGCAATCAGCCCAGATTCGCGTCTATCAGGAAGACCCTGAATATGACAAGGAGCAGTTCGGCCATCTGCGTACGGAATTCTTCCTCAAGGACCTTCGCAAGGTGACGTTCAAATATTATTTCGTTGAATACTGGAGCAAGGTTATCGTGTCATATTGTGAATTCGGCACCACGCAGCACAAGAATCCGCAGACCATATCCCTTCCCAACTATTCCGATAGGGAGACAATACGTGAGTTCGAGTATGTCCTTGACGACGGCTCTCCTCACGATGCCAAGATTATCATCGAAATCGATCCGGCAACGGGCCATCCCTCCGAAGATCATTACGACTTCTATTTCGATCAGTTCGTCTTTGAATAGACTATTCGCCGAAAATTTCGGCGTGGCGGCGGTTGATGCGCTCGTAAGTCTCTATATAACAATGGAAAAAGCCGGTTGTTGCGGAAGTGATGACCGGTTTTTCCGGTAACGGGCGCGCCTCGATCTGCTTGAGATTGTAGCCGCCGTTCACCTTCCAGCCCCAGGACTCCAGAAAACCGATGTGAATCGCATCTGCGGGGCAGAACAGGGAGCATCGCATACACATCAGGCAAGTGTGGTGGAACCTGATGACTCCATTGTCATCCCTATAGATATTGTGCGTCGGACAGCGCCTGATACAAAGGTCACATCCCTTGCATTTGTCCATATCCACGCGATAGAAGAATGAATTGACGTCACCGGCGATATATTGCAGCCTGGCAACGGACGATGATACCAGCCGCGGCCACAGTCTGTAGGGCTTGCGATTTGCAATGCCCTGTCTGACCTCATATACAAGTATGTCCAGCAACTTGTCGTCCATCATCAGCATTTCCCTCACAAGAGTTTCGTCAAAGCGGAAATGGATGTTGTAAGGCATAATGAAATGATATTCATTGCGCACACGCACTCCGCAGAGCAGCAGATGCCTGAGTATGTATTTGGAAGATGCGTCATTGGCGTGCTCCGTTTCACCGGAATTCTTGTAGATGAACACTTTGGCGCTGCGGGGGAAGCGTTGCTTGCGGACGAAACGCAGGAAGGCGTAGGGGGCGCAGTAACCGTGGATAGGGTAGCCCAGACCGATATAGTCATATTGCGTCAAATCCAGACGCTCGTTGTTCGTGGGGTCTATTTCATAGGATGTCACGTCCCAGCCTATGGCTTCGAGCCGTGTTTTGAGCTTGCCAGTCAGGTATCTTGTGTTGAAGGTCCCCGTAAAATATAGCAATAGGCATTTCATCTGCGCATCATTATTATGCAGGTGCAAATATAGACAAATTTACAAAAAAACGGCCGTCCGTATTGGCAGCCGTTTGATTTTTTGACCGTTGGTCCTGAGCTTATTCCTGAGAGATGGCACCTGAAGGGCACGCATCAGCGCAGGTACCGCACTCGATGCAGACGTTCGGGTCTATTTTGTAAATGTCACCTTCTGAAATAGCGCCTGTGGGGCATTCGTTGATGCAAGTACCGCAAGCAACACAGTCATTTGAAATTTTGTAAGCCATAAAATTTTATGTTTTGTTTATGCAAAAATAATGAAATCCCTTTATCTTTGCAAATGTTATGAGAGCTTTTGTCCGTGAAATCCTTTTTTGTGCCCTTTCTGTGGCAGGTATGCTGCTGACGGAGACCGCTTTCGGACGGGAATTGCTCAAGTTCGAGAGTACCGTCCACGATTTCGGCCAGATACTGATTTCCGACGGTGCCGTAAGCTGCAGTTTCAAGGCCACGAATGTTTCGAAGGAGGATGTCGTCATCCAGAGCGTTGCGACTTCCTGCGGATGTACGTCAGTCAAATGGGACCATAACCCTATCGCACCGGGCAGGACGACCGAAATCAGCGCCACCTATACCAATGACGAAGGCCCTTATTCCTTTGACAAGACGCTGACGGTGAAGATTCTGGGCGAGGATAAGCCCGTTCTGCTGCATCTTCGCGGCCTCAGCCAGAATGCCATCAAACCTGATTCGGAGATATATACCTACCTGTATAATGGAGTTCTTGGACTTTCCAATGACCGCCTCAAGTGCCCAAACCTGGAGCAGGGAGGCAGCAGGGGATACCAGCTGACTGTTGCGAATCTTTCCGCCAAGTCTGTCAAGGTGGGATTCGCCGATGTGACGGATGGGCTGGCATTGGAGATCAGGCCCAATCCCATTCCCGCAAAGGGGCACGCCACGCTGTTCTATACCGTTTCTTCCCGTCCTGACAAATGGGGCCGCAACCTGTATTTCGCCCAGCCGGTGACGGACGGCAAGGCTTCGGAAAAGAAAATCACCATAGAGGCATTCACTACGGAGAATTTCAGCGGATTGACAGCCGCACAGAAGAAGCAGGGGAGTCGGCCTGTCTTTGCGCAGAGCACATATTCTTTCGGACATAAGAAGCAGGGGACGAAACTGACGGCTTCTTTCGTTTGTGAGAACAAGGGGGCGGCGCCTCTTGTCATCCACAAGATTGACAGCGACTGTCCGGGTGCAGTGCCGGGCAGCATAAAGGCTCCGATTGCCCCCGGCTCCAGCTGCACTCTGACGGTCACGCTGGACACTTCATCCCTTCCCAAGGGCGAGGCTCTTGTCATCATCACCCTCACCACCAATTCTCCCTCCCGTCCCATCGTCAATCTCTTCCTCGCCGGCATCATTGATTAACTTTCAGGCTCCACTCACAGCCACATAATGCCAAAACCCCAATTGCAAGCAATTGGCCCCTCCCAAGCAAGCTTGGGCCCCCAAGTTTTTTGCTACCGCAAAAAATCCCCCTCCGTCAGGCCGGGGGTCGCGAGTGGGTTTACAGAAAGCATTTTGATGCTTTCGGCCCGAGCAGAAGGGCTTAAGCCCGCCGTGGCCAGAGGTTTTGTCTATTATATGGCTGATTCCGTTACGCCCGAAAGTTTTTTTTGCAAATAATACTCGCTGGACAATAAGCCAGAGGTTTGCAATAGTTGAGTGGGCATGGTTGGTTAGATGGCTGGAATGCGATCAGCGAGAAGTTTTTAAT
>JAKSJV010000033.1 GCA_024402005.1 Bacteroidales bacterium | reverse complement strand
TGTGGGACTTCACCACCCGCTTCCGGTCCGTACAGGAACCGAACCATACTGCCTCTACAAAAACTTCCGCAAAATGACGGTAAAAGTCCTTGAGTATCCGACGTCTCTGCTCCTCGCTCTTTTCAGGGAAGGCATATGACAGACTTTCCTCAACCAGCGGAACACGATACTTGAAAACCTTCCTTATCAATACTGAAAGCCATATTGCATTGAAATAATGAAGTTCCAGCGGCAACTTCCCTAAAATGAAGAGACTTCCGCGCAAGAGATAAAATGATATGTCGGACAAAAACTTTTTCATACAATATGCTGAAACCTGTCAGGTATCCTTACTACAATCCTGGCCTCGAACATCGCCGGCTTGTTCCACGCGTATGGCGGACGGACGATGGTCTGGCAAATCCTGGCAATTCTTGTCCAACGGTCGAAGTCGCGCGCCTTCAGAGTGGTGACGTAACGTATTGTGCGCGAACGCTTCCTGATGTGCTTCCCCCATCCCTGGGCCGCCCTGTCCTTGTCCGAGACCCTGTCCTCGATACGTTTGAGGTCGAAATATCCGAAATGCATCAGATACAGGTCCTTGCCTATATGGAAATTATGCCCTTTGACCCTATGGAATCCCGCTCCCCACACGCAGGGCTTGGCTACGACGGACGGCTTTGTATATCTCGTGCCTACCTGCGCATAATGTCTCTGCTGCAGGAATGGAACGGTATCGACAATATCGCCTTCTTCACCGATTTTCTGCCCGAAATCCAGCCCGAGAGCCGAAAGACATACATCTACAGATGCTTCGCTCAGGTATTCACGCAGGGACTTCCTTGTTTTGGGGTCAACCACCAGAAACTCATCCGCGTCCACGCCTATGACCATATCATAGCCCCCGGCCAACAGTTCCGCAGCCTTGTCGGACAGGAATTTGAGCCTCAGTTTCTCAGCCTGGACAACCTGATTGCCCAACTTCTCGTGCACCGTAGTATTGGTCCCCTTGCAGAAATCCCCGGGAACCTGATCCAAACCGTCATAATAGATGTAGAGATTTTCCTTCCCGAGTTCGGCGCCGTAATATTCCACCCACTTGCGCAGGTAGAAATCATCGTTGCGAACCATAGTGAGCGCACAGATATTTTTCAGACTTGGTGCCATATACATACAAAGGTAATAAATTTTTGGTTATATTTGTAGAGTTGTATGCCAACTATACGACATCACTTCCTTATGAGAGAATTTTCATATGTGCTGAAGCGCTTTGCGGCTCCCTACAGCAAATACCTGATCGGTTCGGTGCTGCTGAACTTCCTGTCGGCAGTTTTCAACATATTTTCATTTTCCCTTATAGTCCCGATCCTGAACATCCTGTTCAAGATGGACAACACCGTCTATCGGTTCATCGAATGGAACAGCGCCGATGCCGACATCAAGGAAAAGCTCATCAACAATCTCTATTTCTATGTGACACAGGCAATTGATGTTTATGGAGCATCGGTGGTCCTGCTATGGCTGGGAGTATTTCTCATTGCGATGACCCTGCTCAAATGCAGCTGCTACTTCGCATCTTCGGCCATTATGGTTCCTCTACGTACGGGCATCGTCAGGGATTTGCGCACCGCCGTTTACCGGAAAGTGCTCTCCCTGCCCCTGGGATATTTCAGTTCCGAGAGGAAAGGAGACATAATAGCCAGAATGAGCGGAGACGTCAATGAAGTGGAGAACTCCATCACCAGCACTCTGGATATGCTCATCAAGAATCCCATACTTATTGTCTGCTATTTCGGGGCTCTTGTATGCATCAGCTGGCAATTGACGCTGTTCACGCTGTGTGTCGTCCCCATAATGGCCTGGGTCATAAGCGCCGTCGGCAAATCATTGAAGAAAGAATCGCTGGACGCCCAGAACAAATGGAGTGACACAATGAGTCAGTTTGACGAGACTCTGGGCGGATTGAGGATCATCAAGGCTTTCATCGCCGAAAAGAAGATGGAGAACAAGTTCGTCAAGACGGCGAATGAATTCCGCGATGCAACCAACAGGGTGGCGATAAGGCAAAGTTCGGCACACCCTATGAGCGAATTCCTCGGAACCATAATGGTAATGGTGGTTCTCTGGTTCGGCGGCACGCTGATTCTCGGCGGTCACAGCAGTTTCGACGCCCCGACCTTCATATTCTATATGGTCATACTGTACAGCGTCCTCCAGCCTCTGAAGGACTTCGCAAGAGCGGGATATATGATTCCGCGCGGTCTGGCGTCGATGGAGAGGATAGACAAGATTCTTAACGCGGAAAACCCCATTACGGAAAAGCCTGACGCAAAAACCGTGAACGGCTTCGAGCACGAAATCTCCCTGAAGGACGTTCATTTCAGCTACGATTCTTCCAGGGAAATACTCCACGGTGTAAGTTTCTCCATTCCAAAAGGGAAAACCATTGCCATCGTGGGACAGAGCGGCTCCGGGAAATCTACTCTCGTGGACCTTGTCCCCCGTTTCCACGATATTACTGCAGGGGCCATCACGATTGATAGCACTGATATCAGAGACTTGAAAATCAATAGTTTGCGCAGCCTGATAGGCAATGTGAACCAGGAAGCCATCCTGTTCAACGATACGATTTTCAACAACATTTCATTCGGTGTCGAGAACGCCACTATGGAACAGGTGGTGGAAGCGGCGAAAATAGCCAATGCACACGAATTCATCACTGCTATGCCGGACGGTTATCAGACAAACATCGGTGACCGCGGAGGCAAACTCAGCGGCGGTCAGCGTCAGCGTATCAGCATTGCAAGGGCCATACTCAAGAATCCGCAGATACTCATTCTCGACGAGGCCACTTCCGCGCTGGACACGGAGAGCGAGCGCCTTGTGCAGGAAGCTTTGGACAGGCTTACCAGCACACGCACGACAATAGCGATAGCACACCGCCTGAGCACCATCAAAGGGGCGGATGAGATACTTGTACTTCACGAGGGCCGCATTGTGGAACGCGGAACTCACGATGAACTCCTCGCCAAGGACGGCTACTACAAGAAGCTCAATGACATGCAGGCCCTGTAGCGGTGTAGGCGATGAAAAAGATTGCTGCTGCGCTTTGGCTTTTCCTGTCCGGATTCGCATATGTATGTTCCGGAGGCATAGTCGATAAGGAAATCTTCAATGAAACAATCAGGGCCGTCGATAGTCTCTACGCCGGACGGACGGGGGTGTGCGGCACACGGCTTCAGGTAAAAAAAATCACGCTCACCGACGGCAGGCTGGATTTCCACTTCACCCATAGCATAGCGGATTATCCGGTGCGCAACGGCGACTATTCCTGGTTGAGAAAACAGCTCCAATCACGCCTTCCTTCCGGATATGCCGGAGCCAGAGTAGGAAGATTGCTGTACTGCGGCAAACCCATAAGCAGGCTTTCCACGGTGGAAATCGGTAATTCCGGATCGCCTGACGCCGGAATAAAGATTTCCGACAGGGGCAAACGTCCGATTGTCAAGCGAGGCATCGCTCCCGGACGGGGGTTGTACGGAAGGAACATAGCCATCTGGCAAAGCCACGGCAATTATTACAGTCATAAAGACAGTTTATGGAAATGGCAGCGGTCACCGCTGTTCCAGGTCAGCGAAGACCTCTTCACCCAGAGTTTTGTAGTTCCCTTTCTGGCCCCGATGCTCGAAAATGCCGGTGCAGGAGTGTTTATGCCACGGGAACGGGATTGGCAGAAGTCTGAAATCATAATAGACAATGACGAGTGCGAAAGCACCTCGCCCAGGATTCACGGCACAATGAATATTCCGCAGGGATGGACGGAGTCCTCCAGCGGTTTCAAGGATTACAAGCCGTTCTATACGGATGAGGACAACCCCTTCCTCGGTGGAACCTTCCTTGTGAGCAAGTGCACTTCCAACCGCAAAAAATCCAGCGAAGTGCTTTGGAATGCCGAAATTCCCTCAAGGGGCGAATATGCGGTATATGTCACTTACTGCTCCCTGCCTGAAAGCTGCATCAATGCAATTTACACCATCCACACTCTGGGAGGGGACGTTGAAGTGAAAGTGGATCAAAGCATAGGAGGCGGCACCTGGATATATCTGGGCACGTGGGAATTCGGCGAAGGAGAACAGACGCCGGTCAGCCTGAGCAATTTCTCGGACAAAGGCGGCATTATTGTAGCTGATGCCATAAAAATAGGTGGCGGATACGGCAATATCTCAAGATGCGGCAAGATCTCCGAAAGACCGCGCTTTGCGGAAGGAGCGAGATACTTTATGCAATGGTCCGGAATACCAGAAAGTGTATGGAGTCAGAATGACGGCGGCAATGACTATCGTGACGACCTGATGAGCCGCGGGAAATGGGTGCAGCATCTGTCCGGCGGGTCCTGGCTGGATCCGAAAGGCAAGGGTCTCGGTATTCCCATAGACCTGTCTTTCGCCTTCCACACGGATGCCGGTTGCCGGCCGGGCGATGAAACGATAGGCACTCTGGCAATCTACACCCTCAAATGCGATGGCAAAAGCACATTCCCGAACAAGGAAAGCAGACGGACAGGAAGAGAACTTGCCGACTTCGTCCAAAGCCAGATTGTAAGAGACATACGCGCAGAGTCGGATTCCCTGTGGCAGAGAAGACAATTGTGGGACAGGTCATACAGCGAGTCCAGAACCACCGGCGTTCCAGGTATGCTGCTGGAGCTGCTGTCGCACCAGAATTTCGAGGATATGAAATTCGGTCTGGATCCATCGTTCCGCTTTCTGGCCGCCAGATCCTGCTATAAAGGCATTCTGAAATACCTCGCGATGAGGTACAACTTTTCATATGTCGTCCAGCCTTTGCCGCCTTCCCGTTTCAGCGCGACACTCGGCAAAAACGATGACGGGGAAAATTGCGCGGTATTGAAATGGCAGGATAGAGAGGACAGATCGGAACCGACGGCAAAAGCGACATCCTTCCTGCTTTATACCAGAATCGATGATGGAGGCTGGGACAACGGCAGGCCTATTGTCACCAAAAAGGTAAACGGATATTTCAGTTGTCGCCAGACGATAGAAAAAGGACATATATATTCCTACAGGATCGTAGCCGTCAATGACGGAGGTCTGTCTTTCCCATCGGAAACGCTTGCAGTAGGGCTGTCGGACAAGGAGCCTATCCTCACCGGCACAAGTACGGCGATGATAGTCAACAACTTCACCCGAATCAGCGGACCGGTATGGTTCGATTCGCCTGTATGGGCCGGCTTCGAGAATAACGTTGACAGCGGCGTTCCATATATAAGAGACTGGTCCTTCACCGGGCTGCAGCGGAATTTCAACCGCCTCGACACGAACAATTTCGGAGCATCTTCGGACGAATGGGCCGACGAGGTTGTCGGCGGCAACACTTTCGACTACCCGTTCGTGCACGGCAAGGCGCTGCTTGCTTGCGGTCTCGACATCGAAAGCAGCAGTACGGAAGCATTTGCAAAGGATACGACGCTCGCCGCCACATCGAGACTCATTGACGTAATATGCGGCAAGCAGTGCCAGGTCCGCACCGCTTCCAGAACGCCATCGAAGGACGGCATCTTCCCCATCGCCCTGCAGGAAAGGCTAAAGCAATGCACGGGCAAAGGGGCAGACATCATAATCAGCGGATGCTATATTGCTCACGACGTTATGGGCAATGTCTATCCTCTGGACAGCGCGGATCTGCATTCACCCTCACGCATCAAAGCCAAAACGTTCATAACGGACGTACTTGGATACAGACTGGGCGGAGCCTATGCATCCGACAGCGGACAGGTGGAGTTCCTGACCGGGGCCTGCGAGTCCGTCAGGTTCCCTGCAAAGCCCTGCCGGGAAAGTTATTGCGTGGAATCTCCCGATGCGCTTAGTCCCATACCCGGAGAACACGGCGTAAAATCATCTTTTGCCTTCATGCGATACGGAGACACAAAAAAATCTGCCGCAATCATTACTGATTTCGGCAGATACAAAGTGATTTCGTTCGGCTTCCCGCTGGAAACGATCTCGACGCAGGAAGACCTTGAGAAAGTTTTCAGAACTTCACTGACATTACCGTAATGTCATCGTTCTGAGGATTGTCCTTGGTGAAATCCTTCACAGAGGCGACAAGCGCATTCACGAAATCCTCCGAAGACATATCCACACTCTGGCTTTGTGCAAACTGCAGCAGTCTCTCTTCCCCATACTGATCCTTGTCCTTGTTTTCCGCCTCGGAAACACCGTCGGTGTAGATAAGCAGGCGGGACCCCTTCTTCAACGTTATCGTCTCCTTTTCGTAAGAGAATTCATCGAACACTCCTACTGCAAGGTTGGCCTTTTCCGACAGGTACTTCGCATTGCCGTCCGGATCTATTACGATGATGGGATTGTGGCCGGCATTACAGAATACCAGTTCCCCGGTATCAAGGTCCAATTTACCGACGAACAGAGTGATGAACATATTGCTGTCATTTCCCGCACAGAAGGTTTTGTTGATGCTTGCAACCACTTCATTCGACCCCAGCGACATTCCGGACACATAATGGAAAAGCGACCTGGAAATAGCCATATACAGGGCAGCCGGGACACCTTTGCCTGATACGTCTCCGACCGTAAAGTACAGGGTTCTTCCCCCTCCCATAAGGAAGTCATACATATCGCCTCCGACTTCCTTGGCCGGCTTCAAGGTGGCGTACAAGTCCACGTCCCCCTTGTTTATGAAGTCGGTCCTCAACATCTGGCGCTGGATTTCGCTCGCGATGGAAAGCTCACTTTCGAAGCGCTCATTTTCCGCGGTAGTCGTTCTGAGCTGTGAAATGTAATCATTGATGGAATGCAGCATAAAACGAAGCGATTCGCTCAGATGATGTATCTCATTCTGCCCGCCGATCTTGGGGATTACCGCCTTGAAATTACCCTTGGCGACGTTCTTCGCCAGATAAGTTATTTCAGTGATGGGCAATATCTCCCTGCCGATGATGGCACGGGTTACGAAATAAAGGACTATCAGGTCAGCAAGGGCGATGAGCAGCAAAAGAAGCTGGAACTTCAGCACACCTCCGAAAATTTCGGATGCCGGACATATTATGGCCACAGACCACCCGTTATAGAGCGGCCCGTAGATGGCAGCCGAGCGTTCGGACCGTATTTCTCCCACACCGCTCTCGCCTACCGACATTTTCAAGGCCAGATCAGTCAATGTCCTATCCTTGGTATTCTTGGCAAAGAGGAAAATATCCTGAAGAAGAAGCGTACTGTCAGGATGGCTTATGACCGCACCTTCCTTGCTGAGAATCATCGAATATGATTTCTTGTAAAAAAGTTCCTTCGACAGGCTGGAAGACAGATGCTGCAAAGAAACCTCCTGCGAGAAAACAGCATAGGTTTCCCCATTCTGAGTCTTCAGAGGCGTGGAATAACTGACCACAAGTCCCTCACCGTTTGCTGAACGGTACGGCTCGCTCCAGACGCCCTTGTCCTGAGCCAGGGTTTCAGTGAACCAGTCCTGAGACAGATAATCACCGTCATAATCAGCCGTGGACCGCACAACCTTTGATTCCGCATCCCGGAACGAGAAGAAAGCACCAGCGCCATTTTTCACGACACCCGGTACGAAAGCCACCGTGGAACCCGATATCAGGTCGCTTCCTTCGACTATCTTGTCATTTATGACAGACGCGTATCCGACATCGGGCAAGTGGTCGTTTATAAGCCAATTGACGCTGGCGGATATGTTTTCCACCTGGCCGAGCATCTCCTCGACGTTCGCCTTGAATGTATTGAGGGAACTGTCGGCATTCCTTTTGGAATACTGGGTAATCGTCCTGCCCGAAAAAACTATAATGCCCAAAACGCCTCCGAGGACCAGAATGGAGGTCGCAAGGATGATTTTATGGGTCAATTCACTGGAAATTGTTCTACGGCTCATTTTTTGTCCCCCTTATTCATTAACGCCGGCAGCTGGAGAGTCACCGCTTTATCCAATATATCGATATCGTAATGTCTTGATGCTACTACCTCCCCGTCCAGGCACAGATATATCAGCGACCTTGATGAAATCTCGACGTGACGGGCGTCGCGGAACACCATATGCATACGGCAGAATTTGTTGGTGACGTGCAAACCGTCTTTGAAATATTTGTACATTATGGCAAAAGTCAGAAGAGACGTGCTTCTGACAACCTCCACATCCAGATGTCCGTCATCCATTCTGGCATTCGGCGCACATTTGAAGTTCTGGCCGTAATGAGAAGCATTGGCAATCGTGCAGAACATCGTCGTACCGCGTGAAAGTCTCTCCCCATCCACTATTATCCTGAAATTGTTGAAACGGTTGAAGAACATTGCCCTTACGGTACCTTTCAGATAGGGTTTATCCTTACCCTTGAGGATGTATTGCCCGCCGTAATACGCAGCCATCGAATCAAAGCCGAGATTTATGACATTGATTGCATAATCGTTATTGCATTTTATGGCATCCACGACTTTGGTTTCACCGGCAATCATAGCTTCCACAGACCTGAAATCCCTACCCGGAAAATGGCAGAAGAAATTGTTTCCGGCACCATAGGCAAGCGCTGCAACCCTTTTGTTGGTTGTACCTATCACACCGTTCACGACCTCGCTGACGGTTCCCGTACCGCCACAGGCGACAAAGCAGACCTCATCCTGAGGATGAAAATCACAATACAGACGGACGAAACGCGTTCCGTCACCTTCGCCGGAAGTAAAGTAGAGTTCATAATCTATCTTTACCTTCTTCAATTGCGGCTGGAGATCGGAAAGAATCATATCTTTCCTGTCCTCCCTGCCATTTATGACAAAAATATAATACATCTTTTTAAACGTATGTTCCTTTTTTCTGCCAGTGGACAAGTCCTATGACAGATGAAATTACATAAAAGAAAAACAGCGCCGCCATCCCCCACAAACCTTGTGACACATACATCGCCAAGGCAATCGTATCAGCCACAATCCAGACATACCATTGTTCCTTGTAGGATCTCGTCAGCCACCAGGTGGCCAGGGCGCTGAGCACGAGAACCACCGCATCCAAAAAGGGAGAAGCATCCTGCGTGGCAAGCAGGACCTGCCATATGCCGACGCACAGCACGACAGCGGCCAGAATGCTTATGACCAGCATCCCGGAAGAAGGTCTGACCAGACGCAACCTGTCCTTGCCGCCATCCTTCCGTGCAAGTTTCTTCCAGGAGAATATGCCGATGACGGACATCACGATAAAGTACGCGTTAAGAGCCGCGCTCGCCCACAGGCTGCTCATCAGAGTGACTGCAAGGGATGCCGCCGACGTGGCCAGATTGAAATACCACATCCACCTGTGCTGAAGCACCTGGAGCACCATAAAGACAAGGCCGGCCAGCAAGGCCGCCGCCTGCAGGATTTCCAATGGAGTGTGAGGTATTAGTTGTATAAGCTCCATAACGTTACAGTTTGATTTTCATTCCGAAAAGTTTGAGGTACTTTGAATGTGAATCTCCATAATAATCAACGGAAACCAGCCACTTCACCGCAGGGCCGACCGCATCCTTGAACGCGAACAGGATGGCAGAGCACCGGCTGTAAGGAATCAGTTTTATGCCATACCCGCTGGAGACTACGCATATCGGGATAAGCCTTTCATAGACGTGCGCCATAGTGGAACTGCCGTGCGACGGTCCGGACTGCTCGAATACGCTCTCACAGACATCATCCCGCTGCAGAAATTTCAAAGCGGAGGCGCGGACGGCAAACATTGTCCCGGCACAGAACATACTGGACCTACGCGTTATCCCCAGACGCTTCAACTCGGCATCAAGCATAGAGCCGTCCTCCAAATGCCCCCCATTGGATTTGAAATTAAGTTTCTGGCTATACGCTATGCCAAGATTGGGATCAGATTCGAACATCGCCAGCAAGGCACTGAATGCATCCCTGCTTCCCATAAGGGCGTCCACCATATAACTGCGCCACTTTTCGCCCGTCATCACCTCTCCGTGAAGACGGAATTTCATACCATCCTCGTTCTTGGTATGCAATTTTATCACAAGGTCGTAATCATCGAGATTCACGGTCTTGATACCGGCAATGAACGGCCACACATCATACCCCACGTTGCTGCACTCGAGGAAAACGGCATCACTTTTCAAGTCCCTGATGCTGTCTATCATACCTTGCGACAAGTGGTTGCCAGTCACGATAAGACTCCACTCACAAGAGCTGATATTGCGCATCCTGTCTAGATAATAACCGGCAAGATGCTCATAGAATACGTGAAAGACCACCAATACGCGCATAAACACAGCATAAAATACCTTGCAAAGATACCGAAAAAGTAGTAGATTTGCAATATGAAAAAGCACGCATATCTGATTCTCGCCCACAAGAATCCTTCCCAATTGAAATTGCTCCTGTCCCTACTGGATGATGAGAGAAATGACATTTTCGTACACATCGACAAAAAGGCGGCATTTTCCGAAGAGGATCTTCAAGGCTGCTGTTCAAAATCGCAGCTGGAATTCATTCAGCCGAGGATACGCGTAATCTGGGGCGGAGTCAGCATAATCAAGGCAGAGATGGCGCTTCTTAAAACAGCTGTAAGAACGCCGCACACATACTATCACCTGCTCTCCGGACTGGACCTTCCCATAAAATCACAGGACTACATACACGACTTTTTCGACGCGAACGCAGGGAAGGAATTCATTGACCTCTGGGAAATGCAGGACCATACGCTTAACAGGGTGAAATATTATACTTTATTCCCGGAAGGCAGCCATTTCTTCCTTACCAACTGGCTGAACCACGCGGGCAAGTTCATACTGCGTTCACTGGGAATCGAGATGAACAGGGGCATAGAGTTCAGACAAGGGTCCCAGTGGTTCAGCATCACGCACAATTTCGCCACATTCATTGCAAACTCCGGCGACTGGATCGATAAAGTGTTCAGACACAGTTGTATATGCGATGAAATTTTCATCCCCACCGTAATGTGGCGGTCACCGTACAAAGACAATCTCTATAAATGCGGGCAGGCCATCGGGCACGAAAACACCTGCGCCAATATGCGTCATATAGACTGGACCAGAGGGCCGAGCATCAGGCATCCCTGGACCTATACCATCCAGGACAAGGAACTGCTGAAATCATCACCCTGCCTCTGGGCAAGGAAATTCGACGAAAAGGTGGACTCCGACATAATTGGAGAAGTTGCAGAATGGACGAAAGGATAATAGTAAGCTTTACAACGTGGAAACCGAGGATGAAGAACATCCCGGCGGTCCTGGATTCCATTTTCGCGCAGACCCTGCCCCCGGACCTTGTGGTTCTCAACCTCGACAGGGAGGAGGTTCTGCCGGAAGACATCAGGGAATATCTTGCAGGCCACAATGTTGAAATCAACCTTATGGACAACCTCAAAGTCTACAAGAAACTGATTCCGACACTGAGAAAATACCCTGAAGCCTGCGTAATATCCATAGATGACGACTGGATATATCCAGATGGAATGATTGCCGATTTTATGGAAACGCACAGGAAATTCCCCGACTCCCCTATAAGCGGCAACAAGGTTACGATCTACGGTCTGGCCTGCCATTGCGGGTGCGCATCGCTGACGAAGGCCGAATATTTCGGCAAGTGGCTGGACTGCATTGATGAAAGGGTTATGCGCAGCTGTGCGAGCGACGACCTCACCTACACGTATTTCATCGCCAGAAACGGGAGAAAGTACGCGAGAACCGAAGGGACTTATTATGAGAATATGGAGAGCCTGTCAAGCGAAGCATCGTACACCAATACGATGACAGCCGATTTGTTCGACTCGTGGGACTACCTTCAAGCCCGTTTCGGTCATATAGGAGAGCCGACGTTGATGGTATATATGCATATCAACCACCCCTACCTTGTCCCTGCCTACCTTGAAGCAATCAAGAGCATATGCGACTGCACATACGACCTATATGTCACCTACAGCGAAGATAATGCGGAGATTGAAGCAATCCGGGATACGCATCCCGATGCCGTGCTCAGGAAGGTGGAATACTCCGAAGACGGCATGACACCATTTCTTGACGCCATAGACTGTCATCCCGGATACGACTATGCTTTGAAGCTGACGACCTGGAGCAGCCATAATTTCCCGTTCACCAACAGCCTCAACCTCTCCGGATATGCATTGACGAAGGCGATGATGGACGTTTTCCTGTCATCCACGGCACAATTCAGAAAAATCCTGAAACATTTCCGGAATCATCCCGATACAGATGTCATCTGCGGCGTCGAAGGATATAAGGTATTTGACAGCCTGCGTGGCAGGACCTTTGCCGGGTGCTGCCCCGTTTCAATATTCATGTGCCGCACGGGCAAGGCACACAATCTGGTGGAGTCTTCATCGGATCCCGTCAGGGTGAAACTGATGACGGGAATGAAAAACTCCTTCTTCAAGAAATTCATACATTACCTCTTCACCATAGAAAGGAATCAGAATGGACCAGGCAAAATAGTCACCATACTGTCGTTCCCCATCACTATCAGGAAAAAATAACCGCGGAGAGTTTCCTCCCCGCGGCGGCTTTACCGGCCAACAACCCAAAAAAAGGTTGTCTATTAATGAATTGAGAGAGTTTTACAGTCACAGGATTTCATAATCCGTGACGTTTTTCAGTCCGACAAGTCCGAAATAAGACGGGTCAATATCGCCCTTGAGCGCGACATACCTCCCCAGCATATCAGGATGGGCCACCAGATTAAGGTCATCACGCACAAAACCGTCCTTCAGCTCCACGCTCATACAGGACGTCCTGGTAATCGTACTCTCGCGCGGCCCTATTGCAAGATTAGACGCACTCTTGAACGGTCCGTCGAAATTGATGTTGGACTTCGTCAGATCGCCTCCGACGATGAAACCCGCCACCCAGACACCACGAGTTCCTGCCAGTGCCTGAGCCTGCGATATGGTGTACGCATTGTCCGGAGTATCACCCTTGGAATCCTGCGCCCCGATAGTGAAGGTCTCGTTATAAAACACCCTGGCGGTATCCACCGATATCGTAATGCCGGCCGCATCCTGCCTTGAAGAAGGGACGTTTATGTTCAGCATCAGCATCTCCCCTTTTCCGAGACTGCGCGAAAGCAACGTTTCATCTTTTGCCCCCGTACTCATCACAAGGCTTATCACCCCCGGGAGAAAATAAGCCGTGCGCCTTTCACTGTAACTGTACATAAGCTTGCCTTCCGCCCCTTTCAGCAACAGCGCGCTGGAAGGGTACTCCGTCAGGAAGTCCGATGAAACGTGGAGTTTGACGCCACAATTGATCTGCCTGCACAGCAATTCCACAAGCACGCGCTGCCCCGATGCCACTACTACTGTCTGTTCGTCGCCCCACTGAGGCCTGTCAAAAGAGGGCTGACTGAAGTTTTCCGAAACCGCTTTTATATTATATGTTCCGGGAGAAACGATCAGGGACTCCGGCGACTTGGAATACTCGCCATTGTAAAGAATCGAGCCGGAAGCGTCGGTAACCGTCAGGATGAAGGAATTGGTATCTATCGGCGAATAGGGATTCCCCTTCACCTGCGCAACGGACAGGTCACTGAATTTCAATGAAATCAAGGCATTTTCATCATAAATGGAGGTACCGGGCACGGAAGTCCCGTCATCGAGAAGGTTGCACGCGCAGCATAATGCCAGCGCCGGCAGAACAAATGAAGTTTTACGCATAATCAAAATTTTTGGTTACGCGAAGATAAAACAACCTGAAACGGAAAAACAACAGTCAATGAAGATTTATCGTTTTTTTTACGTCCGTTTTTCTTTTTTTTAATTTTTTAATGAATTTTTTATGATTTTTATGCCGGTGACGGGGAAATTCATCTGACGATGCGTATGCAATATCTGCCAGACAAAGGGGCGTTATCTGCAGAACGACGCACTATGCGGTGCATAACCGGCCCCCAGACATCGCTGTTTACGGGATCGTCAAGCTCTCTGGTCTGGATTTCTGCAGTCAGACAGGCAGGATATAACATACGCACGGAACCGCCGCGCCGGCCATCTGCAGAATGGTAATCGATGCGGATTTCACCATCCCTGATTATGCTGACATCTCCGTTGGTTATGAAATGTTCGCTGTCAGCCGCTTTCCTGGCGGAGAGGCTGAACCTGTCCGTAATGTCAAGCGAAGCTGAGCCCAATGTCAAAGACCTGACCAGACTGTTGCAGGATGCTCCCTCGCCATAGGCCCCGGACATTTCCAGAGAGAATGTCCGGCCCGTCTTCCCGACCCTGCACCAAGAGGCGGCATACCCTTTGCCCTCAGGCTGGCCCGTACCATTGACTACAGGCAGGTTATGCCACTGGCTCTGCATAGACCATATCGAATACCTTTCTCCCCTGTTGAACACCTGGCGTGTATAAGTGCAGTTGCCGACGTCCGAGAGTACAGGCATTCCGTCAATGTACAGAACGAAGGAGCCCACATCGTTGTGATTATGCCCCTCAGCGTTATGCCCGCCTTTCGCCCCAAGCACCCAGCCTGCCCTGTTACGGAACACAGCGTGTCCCGTACCGGGATACCAGGTCACTTCAGGAACGTTTTTCCGGAGGTTTTTCCGCATTTGCTCCAGGTCACCGCCGGCATTGGCGAGAGCCTCTGCATAATCCTCGGAGAAACTCTTTCCGAAGCGCAAACCCTCCATTTCGCGATGGAGATAGCTCGCATCCGGGGTCAATTCTATCTGGCCCGGGGTTTTGGAGAACGAATTCAGCAACAGGGAGTAGTCCACAGCTTCCTGCACCCCGCACATCTTTCCGTACAGATATATGAGGTCATATTCCCCTGTATATCTGGCCTTGCAGTCACAGAAGTTGACGGACCATCCGTCACCTGCATACATTCTGGAATTGTAAAGTCCCATCGCGCGGATCTGAGGGTCATCAAAACACCCGAACCGCCCGCCGGTAGCATCATTCATTGCAATAAGATAGCTCACAAGCTCCCCTCCCACGTGCTCCCAATACGCGGCACCCTCGTTGCAACCTCCATCCATATCCACATTCGTCAAATACAGATCAAGGGAAATTGCGGCCTGACGCAATTCTTTCATCAGGAGTTCGTGGTCTTCCTGCGCAAACAGGCATATCTTCACGACCATATCGTTGGTCCACGTGTTCCAATTGTTCACGGGATGCCACGACTCCCATTCATACGGTTCATCCTCGAAGCCGAGCCAACTCTGCGACTTCCACTTTGCCGGATCCATATACGGGTCGAATATCTTTTCCCTGAGAGCGTGGCGTATCGCCGCATTTATCGCAGGATCCACCTTATCGAACTCATCCTTGAAGAAATAATACGCCACAGCCACCTGCAGGCCCACGTGCTGGGCTCCGAGATCAATGAAGATGTCCCTGTAATCCGGAAGAGAACGTCCGCTGGCTTTTCTGTATTCGTGTCCGGACCACACCCAGGAAGTGCGTTCCGTCTGAAGGAACAACCCATTGATCAATTGGTCGATAAACCTTCCCTTACCTTCAGCGAGCTCCGCCAGGGTCAGCGCAGTAATGGCCCTCATATTATGGAAAGAGGGTTCCTGCATGGCAAGCCTGTCGCCCGTACGCTCGAAACCGAGATAATCGGTGGCAAGTATCATCTCCCACTTGTAGTCGAGATATTCTTCACCGCCCTTTATCAGCACATCCTTCTTGTCTTTGAGAAAAGCGTCCCAACCTGCCCTGTCGTAATACGACGGATACGGGCACCACCCTGACGGACGCACGAACTGAACGGGGACAGACTCCAGGGCATTCTGGAAAACGTGCCGGTTTTCACCGGAGAAAAGCTGAGCACAGACCAGCAGAGAGGAAAAAATAATGGCGAATCGTTTCATATGGCATTCATAAGTCCACAAATATAGAAATATTATGATGGATATTTACGATTTTTTGCGTACATTTGCAGTCCTATTGGATTTTAACGTTAAAAATTAAAGAAATGAAACAGTCAATTCATCCCGAAACCTACCGTCTTGTAGCTTTCAAGGAT
>JAKSJV010000032.1 GCA_024402005.1 Bacteroidales bacterium | reverse complement strand
CCTATGACCATCACCTGCCTGATGGAGAACACCATCGAGGCCTTCGAAAGGAAATACCGATAATTTTAGATACACGAAAATGAAAAAAAATCTTTCAATCATCGCATTGGCATTTGTTCTAATGCCGGCATTTGCAGCAGTTCCCACGGTTACACAGGCCGACAAGGGCAAGGCTGCGGAACTTGTCAAGAAAATGACACTTGAAGAAAAATGCAATTTCATCTCAGGATGGAAGGACAATTTCTTCACCTATCCCGTCGAAAGGCTTGGCATCAATAGTGTGCTGATGTCCGACGGCCCCCAGGGCGTGCGTTCCATCGGCAATAAGGCCGAAAACAGCACGTATTATCCCTGCGGCATCGCAGTTGCGGCTTCCTTCAACAGGGAGGTTGCCCACGGGGTCGGTACAGGCATAGGTCAGGATGCGAAGGCACGCGGCATTTCGATTATGCTCTGCCCGGGCGTGAACATTTACCGCAACGCTCTCTGCGGACGTAACTTCGAGTATTACGGCGAGGACCCGTATCTTGCTTCGGAGCAGGCCGTAAACTACATCAACGGTATCCAGGAGCAGGGTATTATGGCCACTATCAAGCATTTCTGCCTGAACAACCAGGAATACAGCCGCCACACGGTAAGTTCCAATGCCGACGAGCGGACAATCAATGAGATTTATTTCCCCACATTCCGCAAAGCCGTGGAGAACGGTGTCGGAGCCATTATGACATCTTACAACAGTGTGAACGGCGTGCACGCTGCCGAGAACGCCTGGCTCATCAAACACAACCTCCGCGAAAAATGGGGTTTCCAGGGTCTCGTGATGTCAGACTGGGTGTCAAACTACACTCCCATAGGCTCAGTGATGGGTGGTCTTGATATCGAGATGTCCAGGGGCTATGCCTTGAATTACAATACAATCAAGCCTCTAATTGATAACGGCGTCATTTCCGAGAAGGAAATCGATGCGAAGGTACAGCACCTTCTCCAGACCTATATCGCTTTCGGCTGCCTCGACAGGACTGCTGACAAGAGCATTCCCCTCGACAACCAGGAAAGCCACAACAAGGCATACACCGCAGTCGTAGAGGGCCCCGTCCTTCTCAAGAATGAGGGCAACGTTCTTCCTCTCAAGGGCGGAAACATACTTCTCGTAGGCCCCAATGCCGATTATATTCCCTTCGGTGGAGGCTCAGGCGCAATGCATCCTTTCCCCGAGCGCACGACCACCCTTTATCAGGGCCTTGCCGCTCTCGGCGGAAAATACAAGGTATCGCTCCGCACTGATGTGCCGGCAAGAGCCGCTGAACTCAAGAATGTACAATATATTGTAGTTGCCGTAGGTTTCAACAAGGATACCGAGAAGGAAGATTCCGACCGTACATACGCTCTTCCCAAGGGTCAGGACGCTCTGATTGCAAGTGCGGTGGCTACAGGCAAGAAGGTTATCGTCGTCGTTTATTCCGGCGGTGAGGTTGACGTTACGAAGTGGGCCGACAAGGTGGATGCCATCGTAATGGCCTGGTACACAGGTCAGGAGAGCGGTCGCGCCCTTGCCGACATCCTTTCCGGCAAGGCTTCTCCTTCAGGCCGTCTGCCGTTCACCTTCTGGGGCAGCTGGGAAAAGAACCCCATCTCCAACCTCAGTTATAACCGCCAGCGGCTCAGCAAGAGTGTATATGCTAACAAAACCAAACATCACAAACGTCTCGCCGCTTACGAATACGTCGACTACAACGAAGGCGTGTTCGTGGGCTACCGCGGTGTGGAGCACTTCGGCGTGAAACCTATGTACGCTTTCGGTTATGGCCTTACATATAGTTCTTTCGAATATTCCGCACTCAAGGTGGAGAAGGCCGAGGGCCATAATGTCAATGTGACTTTCACCATCACCAACACAGGCAAGCGCGAGGCCGCCGAGGTGGCACAGGTATATGTGGCCCCCGTCAATCCTTCGATAATCCGTCCTCATCACGAGCTCAAGGGCTATGAGAAGGTGAAACTCGCAAAAGGCGAGAGCAAGACCGTTACGGTCACCCTTCCTGAAAGTGCATTCTCATTCTATGATATCGACATTCACGACTGGAAGTTCGACGGATGTACCTACAATATCCTCGTAGGCGCATCTTCAGAGGATATCCGTCTTGAGAGTGAATTGAAATTCTGATATTATGAAAAGGATTTCAATCATTCTTGCTTCGCTGATTGCCATTTCAGCCTGCTGCGGCACCGTCACTGACACACAACACTTGAAAAGGGCTGAAAACTATGGGGCCCTGGATGAGGGCGTCGAATCGTATCTGCACGATTTGAGGCTCTGCGGCTCCACCCACGAGCTGAATTCCGTTATGGTCCTTAAAGACGGGGAGATACTTCAGGAGTACTATGATAACTGCTATGGTCCCGATTTCCGCAATATATGCTGGTCTGCGAGCAAGACCTTCACTGCTACGGCTGTGGGTTTTGCAGCTCAGGACGGATTGCTCAGCATCGAGGACAAGGTGGTGGACCTTATTCCTTCCGGTATGTTGCCTGATAACATCAGCGATACGCTTGCTTCCTTGAATGTGTACAATCTTCTGCGCATGTCCTCTGGACTGAAGAGGGATGTGATTTCCGTTATGGGGGCTGGTGAACTTGAAACTCCGACTAAGACTACGCTTTCATACGGCTTTGCATTCGCTCCTGGTGAAAAGTACAAGTACAACAGCTTCAACACCTACCTTCTTTCGGTAATCGTGACCAATGCGACGGGCAAGCTGGTGGAGGACTACCTTCAGGAGAAGCTGTTCCGCCATATGGGCATACACAATTATCATTGGGACGTGAGTGCCGAAGGCTACAATATGGGCGGCTGGGGCCTGTATATCACTACAGAAGCTCTTGCCAAGATGGGACAGTTCTTCCTTCAGAAAGGTGAGTGGAACGGAAAGCAACTGCTCAACAGGGAATGGATGGAGCAGGCGATGACCGCCCAGATATATCAGAAAGGAGAAGCGTACCCGGACGACGATCACGCCAACGGCTACGGTTATCAGATGTGGATAGGGACGCACAATTCCGCCCGTTTTGACGGTGCACACGGCCAGTGGGTAATTATCTGCCCGGACAAGAATGCCGTGATAGTCATCACCCAGCATACGAATGCCAGGAAAATGATAAGCAAGGTGTGGACGAGGCTTTATGATGCGATTTAGTTTATAGAAATGAATATGAAAAGGATTCTGTTACTTTCGGCGGCTTTGTTCGGGGCGGCCGTTATGTCAAAGGCGGAGGTGAAGATGCCTTCAGTTTTCTGTGACAATATGGTGATTCAGCGTGACACCAAGGCTGCCGTATGGGGAATGGCTGCTTCCGGCTCTAAGGTGACTGTCAAGGCTGGTTGGACCGGCGATGTGATTGTGGTCAAGGCTGACAGGGCTGGAAAATGGAAAATCTCCATCCAGACCCCTGCAGCAGGCGGCCCGTATGAGATAAGTATCTCTGACGGAACAGGCGAGCCTCTCGTCCTGAAGAACGTTCTTTCAGGGGATGTGTGGTTCTGCAGCGGCCAGTCCAATATGGATATGCCTATGAAGGGTTATTCGTGTATGCCTGTGGCCGGTGCGACCGACAAGATAATCGGAGCCAAGACATCGCGTCCGTTGCGTATTTGCAAGGTGCATAAGAAATCATCCGCTACGGAACTTGATGACGTCAGCTGCACGTGGCAGGAGCATACGCCCGATGCCGTGGCCGATATCAGTGCCGTGGCATATTTCTTTGCAGATGCCGTGCAGGAGACTCTTGATATCCCTGTCGGTATCATTGTTTCAGCCTGGGGCGGCAGCACCATCCAGACCTGGTTGAGTCAGGACGTCATCGAGAATGAGTTTGCGGATGATTTCAATCTTTCCGGTATGGAAGCGGCTGTGGAGAATCCCAAACAGAACCATCGGTTCCCTTGTCTGCTGTACAATGGTCAGATAGCCGGGCTCGTGCCTTATACCTTCAAGGGAATGATATGGTATCAGGGTGAGGCCAACAGGTCCAGGCCTGCACTTTATACGAGGATGCAGACTGCCTATGCTCAGATGATGAGGCGTACGTTCAACGTGCCTGACGCTCCGTTCTATTTCGTTCAGATAGCACCGTATGATTACAACCAGCCTGATAACTTCCAGTCCGGATATTTCTATGAGGCTCAGAGTGAAACCTTGAAGACCATCCCGAACAGCGGTATGGCCGTTACCGTGGATCTTGGCGAGGAAGGGAATAATCATTCTGCCGCCAAGCGGGAGGTGGGAAGACGTCTTGCCTATCTGGCTCTGGAGCATACCTACGGCTTTACAGCAATATGCTCGGATCCGCCTGTGTACAAGTCCGTCGAGTTCAAGGATGACTGCACGGTTGTGACCGTGGATTGCCATAAGTTGGGCGTCGGACCGATGGGTTGTGACCTCGGCGGGTTCGAGATTGCCGGCAAGGACAAGGTGTTCCATAGGGCAGTAGCCCGTTGCGGTGTCAAAGGTTACAAGAAGGATCAGATTGTCCTGACCTGTCCGGAAGTCGCCGAGCCCGTCGCCGTGCGCTATTGCTTCCGCAACTGGGCTGTCGGCACCGTCTATAACAACTACGGCATCCCTCTCGCTCCCTTCCGCACCGACGACTGGGACAGTCTCGAGCGCTAGTTCCCTTTTTTTCAGGCGGCGTAGCAGGCAAAGTTCCATAGTGACTTTGCGGGACAATGGGGGTGAATTGGCGTATGGAATAGCCAAGAGGGGTGGTATCCCCCCTTGCGTTCCGCAAGGTCAGCTATGGACTTTGGCGAAGCCGCCTGATGAAATATAGTGTTAAAGGAGTACAAAAAAAGCCTCGTAATTTCTTACGGGGCTTTTTTATCGGGAGCTTCGCTTAAAGTTCGCTCAGATTGTTCTTGACGTCATCCACTGACATAACCTTGATTTCCTGGAATGCCTTCTGGCCCGTACCTGCAGGTATTGCGTGACCGCAGATAACGTTCTCCTTCAGGCCCTCGAGGTAATCCACGCGGCCGCGGATGGCAGCCTCGCTGAGCACCTTCGTGGTCTCCTGGAATGAAGCGGCGGAGATGAAGCTGTTCGTCTTCAAGGCGGCGCGGGTGATACCCTGCAGCACCTGTGAAGCCGTAGCGGCCTTCGCCTCGCGTGCTTCCATCAGCTTCTTGCCCTGACGCTCCAGAGAATTGTTTTCTCCGCGCAGGTCACGCGCTGAAATTATGTCGCCCTCCGCGTAAGTATCGGAATCACCCTTGTCGGTAACCACGAACTTGCCGTAGATGGCATCGTTCACGTCATTGAATCTTGACTTGTCAACAAGCTCCTCGGGCAGGAATTCGGTATCGCCGGCATCGATGATCTCGACCTTGCGCATCATCTGACGCACGATGATCTCGAAATGTTTGTCGTTGATCTTCACGCCCTGGAGGCGGTAAACGGCCTGAACCTCGTTGACAATGTATTCCTGAACCTTGACGGGGCCGAGAATCGCAAGAAGGTCAGTAGGAGATACCGCACCGTCTGAAAGGCTCATACCGGCTTTCACGTAGTCGTTCTCCTGAACGAGAATCTGCTTGGTAAGGGGCACCAGATAGTGTTTCTCGACGCCTGAGGCATTCTTGATGATGATTTCACGGTTACCGCGTTTGTTCTTGCCCATAATGACCTCACCGTTGATTTCGGAGAGGATTGCAGGGTTGGAAGGATTACGCGCTTCGAAAAGCTCGGTAACTCGCGGCAGACCGCCCGTGATATCGTTACTCTTGGCAGCGGCACGGGGAATCTTGATGACGATGTCGCCGACATTCGCCTTTGCCTTGTCGGCAACGACCACGTGGGCACCTACAGGCAGGTTGTACTGCTTGAGGATATTGCCCTTGGAGTCAACTATGTCAAGAACGGGGTTCTTGGTCTTGTCACGGCTCTCGATGATGACCTTGTCGCGGTTGGCCTGGAACTCGTTGGCGACTTCCTCGTGGAACGTCACACCCTCGATCATATTCTCGAAGCGGACCTTACCGGCGGTTTCGATGATAGTGATTGCATTGTAGGGATCCCATTCGCATATCTTGTCGCCTTTGACAACCTTGTCGCCGTCATTCTTGTACAGAACGGCTCCGTAAGGAACGTCGTACTGGCTGAATGTGATGCCTGTCTCGGGATCCATAATGCGGAGTTCCGTGGTGCGGCTCACGACGACAGTCTGTTTGGTACCGTCTTCGACAGTGCGCTCGATAGTACGAAGTTCGTCGAATACGAGTTTACCGTTGTATTTGCTTTCGATGCTGCTGTCTGCAGCTGTTGAAGATGCCGTTCCACCACCGTGGAATGTACGGAGTGTAAGCTGTGTACCGGGCTCACCGATACTCTGTGCGGCGATTACACCGACAACCTCACCCTTCTCGACCATACGGCTGGTGGCAAGGTTGCGGCCGTAGCATTTGGCGCAGACACCCTTGCGGCTTTCGCAGGTCAGTGCCGAACGTATTTCCACCTGCTCGATGGGGAGGGTCTCGATGAGGGCTGCGATGTCCTCGGTGATTTCCTCTCCTGCGGGCAGAATCAGGTCGCCTGTAAGAGGGTTGAAGATATCGTGTACGGATGTACGTCCGAGTATCCTTTCTCCAAGGCTCTCCACGACTTCATCCTTGCTCTTGATGGCCGTAGCGATAAGTCCGCGGAGCGTACCGCAGTCTTCCTCGTTGATTATCACGTCGTGTGAAACGTCCACCAGACGACGGGTCAGGTAACCTGCATCCGCAGTCTTCAAGGCGGTATCGGTCAAACCTTTACGTGCACCGTGCGTGGAGATGAAGTACTCCAGCACACTCATACCCTCCTTGAAGTTGGAGATTACAGGGTTCTCGATCATATCGGCTGCAGCTGCACCGGCCTTCTGGGCTTTCGCCATCAGACCACGCATACCGCAGAGCTGTTTGATCTGCTGCGTTGAACCGCGGGCACCTGAATCCAACATCATATATACGGGGTTGAAACCTTTCTGGTCAGCCGAAATCTGCTGTGATACTATGCCGGTCAGCTTGTTGTCCACCTTGGTCCATATATCGACCACGTTGTTGTAACGCTCGTTGTCGGTAATGAAGCCCATTGCAAAGTTGTCGTTGATGGCCTTGATTTCCTCGTAAGCGCCGTTGATGAGGGCCTGTTTCTCCTGAGGGATGATGACATCTCCCAGGTTGAATGAGATACCGGCCTTGAATGACATCGTGTAACCGAGGTTCTTGATATCGTCAAGGAACTGGGCAGTACGTGAAACGCCTGTCTTGCTGATTACCAGGGTAATGATCTTGCGCAGGGACTTCTTGCCGAGGACATCGTTCACATAAGGAACCTGGTCAGGAACCATCTGGTTGACGATGATACGGCCCGGAGTCGTCTCGACCATTTCCGTACCCTTTGAGGGATCCATCTTGTCCTTGGGCAGACGGACGGAAATCTTGGCGTGTATGTCTATGACCTTCTCGTTGAGGGCTATGATGACCTCTTCGGGACCATAGAACTTCATACCCTCACCTTTGGCTCCTTCCAGAGCTTTGGTGATGTAGTACAGACCGAGCACCATATCCTGTGAAGGAACGGTGATAGGCGTACCGTTGGCAGGGTTCAGAATGTTGTGCGAACCGAGCATCAGAAGCTGCGCCTCGAGAATGGCCGCATTGCCCAGAGGCAGGTGAACGGCCATCTGGTCACCATCGAAGTCGGCGTTGAATGCCGTACAGGCCAGAGGATGCAGCTGAATGGCCTTGCCCTCGATCATCCTGGGCTGGAAAGCCTGGATACCCAGACGGTGCAGTGTAGGTGCACGGTTCAGCAGAACGGGGTGGCCCTTCATTACGTTCTCAAGGATGTCCCAGATTACGGGATCCTTGCGGTCAACTATCTTCTTTGCTGATTTTACGGTCTTTACGATGCCTCTCTCTATGAGTTTGCGGATAATGAACGGTTTGTACAGTTCAGCTGCCATAAGCTTCGGCAGACCGCATTCGTGCATATTGAGCTCGGGACCTACGACGATAACGGAACGTGCTGAATAATCGACACGCTTACCGAGCAGGTTCTGACGGAAACGTCCCTGTTTGCCCTTGAGTGAGTCGGACAATGATTTCAAAGCCCTGTTGGCCTCGCTCTTTACGGCGTTTGACTTCTTTGAGTTGTCGAACAAGCTGTCCACAGCCTCCTGCAACATACGTTTTTCATTGCGCAGGATGACTTCGGGAGCCTTTATCTCGATGAGACGTTTCAAACGGTTGTTACGGATGATGACCCTGCGGTAAAGGTCATTGAGGTCCGAGGTGGCGAAACGGCCGCCATCCAGAGGTACCAGCGGACGGAGATCCGGCGGAATCACGGGAATAATCTTGAGTATCATCCACTCGGGGCGGTTGATACCCTTGCTCTCCTGGAACCACTTTACGACCTGAAGCCTCTTCAGGGCCTCGGCTTTGCGCTGCTGTGAGCCCTCGTTGTCCATCCTGGTCTTGAGTTCCCTTGCCAGGGCGTCCACATCTATTTCCTTCAGCAGGTCATAGATAATCTCGGCACCCATACCGGCGTGGAACTGCTCTTCGCAGGCAGCGACCTCTTCGGGATGCTCAGCCAGATAGTCCGTAAGTGCAAGATACTCATCCTCTGTCAGAAGATCCAGTTTCTCGACTGTCCTGTCCGCATTGAGGATTTTCTTCAGCGTCTCTTTCGGAAGAGTTGCGAACAATCCCGGATTGGCTACTATATACCTTTCATAATATATAACGGCCTCAAGCTTCTTGGAAGGGATTCCAAGCATCGCGGCAATTTTGTTCGGCGTAGAGCGGAAATACCAGATGTGCGCAACGGGAACGGTGAGCTCGATATGGCCCATACGCTCGCGGCGTACTTTTTTCTCTGTAACTTCCACGCCGCAACGGTCGCAGACCGTACCACGGTAGCGGATACGTTTGTACTTACCGCAGTGGCACTCGTAGTCTTTCGTAGGACCGAAGATCTTCTCGCAGAACAGACCATCTCTCTCGGGCTTGTATGTACGGTAGTTCACCGTCTCAGGCTTGAGGACTTCTCCGGAAGAACGTTCCTTGATGTCTTCGGGTGAAGCCAGCGAGATGCTGATTTTCTCGAAATTGCTCTTTACTTTATTGTCTTTGTTAAAAGTAGGCATATTCTTAAAATTCAATTAATCACAATTAATCCAGAGTTACTTTAAGGCCGAGACCGCGAAGTTCGTGCAACAATACGTTGAGGGATTCGGGTATGCCCGGGTTAGGCATAAGGTCACCCTTCACGATTGCTTCGTATGCCTTGCTGCGGCCGGTAACGTCATCAGATTTTACGGTAAGGATTTCCTGAAGCACGTTGGATGCGCCGAATGCCTCGAGCGCCCAAACCTCCATCTCACCGAAACGCTGACCACCGAACTGTGCTTTACCGCCCAGAGGCTGCTGTGTGATGAGAGAGTAAGGACCGATTGAACGTGCGTGCATCTTGTCGTCAACCATATGGCCGAGCTTTATCATATAGATTACGCCGACGGTTGCAGGCTGGTCGAAATAGTCTCCCGTACCACCGTCACGGAGCAATGTCTTGCCATAGCGGGGAAGACCTGCCTTGTCGGTGTATTCGCAGATGTCCTCGAGCGAAGCGCCGTCGAAGATAGGAGTGCTGAAACGCAATCCGAGTTCGTCTCCGGCCCAACCGAGTACGGTTTCGTAAATCTGACCGAGGTTCATACGTGAAGGCACGCCCAGAGGGTTCAGAACTATATCTACGGGAGTACCGTCATCGAGGAAAGGCATATCCTCATCGGCTACGACTTTCGCAACGATACCCTTGTTGCCGTGACGGCCCGCCAGTTTGTCGCCCACGCGTATCTTGCGCTTTCTGGCAACGTAAACCTTTGCAATCTGCATAACTCCGTTGGGAAGTTCGTCACCAATCTTGATCTTGTCAAGAACGCGTTTGTTGGCTGCGATTGCTTCCTTATTGAATATCACGTAGTTGTTTATCAAATCGCGGATCTCGTCATTGACGGTTCCTTTCTCAGTGGTCCACTTCGAAGGATTGATGTTGTCATAGTCGATATCCTTGAGGACGGATGCCGTGATGTTCTTGCCTTTTGCAATTATCTCGACGCCGTAAAGGTCGCTGATACCCGCACTCTTCTTGCCTGAGGTCAGGTGTTCGAGTTTCGTAAGGAATTTTTCACGCTCCTTGGCCTGTTTCTTCGCGAATTCCTCTTCGATCTTATCAAGCTTGGACTTGAGTTCGGCCTTGGCGCCTTTCTTGTTGTCCTTGGCTGATTTTGCATAGAGGGCCGTTGCGATTACGGTACCGCTGAGTGACGGATTGGCCTTGAGTGATGCATCCTTTACGTCGCCGGCCTTGTCGCCGAAGATTGCACGGAGCAGTTTCTCTTCAGGAGTAGGGTCGCTCTCTCCCTTGGGAGTGATCTTACCTACCATTATGTCACCGGGCTCGACGTGTGCGCCGACGTGGATGATACCGTTGCTTCCAAGGAACTTGGTGGCATCTTCGCTTACGTTCGGAATATCGGCTGTAAGTTCCTCCATTCCGCGTTTCGTATCGCGGACTTCGGTGATGTACTCGTCAACGTGAACGGAAGTGAGGATATCTCCTCGTACCATACGCTCGCTGAGCACGATTGCATCCTCGTAGTTGTAACCTTTCCAAGGCATAAATGCCACCTTGAGGTTACGTCCGAGGGCAAGCTCTCCGTTCTGTGTCGCATATCCTTCGGTAAGCACCTGACCTGCAACCACTTTCTGTCCTTTCTTGACGATAGGTTTCAGAGTGATTGTAGTGCTCTGGTTGGTTCTGCGGTACAAAGGAAGCTTATAGACGGTGACTTCAGGACTGAAGCTTACGAACTTCTGCTCTTCCGTGCGGTCATATTTGACGTGGATTTCATTTGCATCGGCATATACGATTTCACCTTTGCCGGTGGCAATGACCTGAGTGCGTGAATCAAGGCAGACACGCTCTTCCAGACCTGTACCTACGATAGGAGCTTCAGGGTTCAGAAGGGGCACTGCCTGTCTCATCATGTTCGCACCCATCAATGCGCGGTGGGCATCATCGTGTTCAAGGAACGGGATAAGCGATGCGGCGACGGATGCAATCTGGTTCGGAGCGACGTCGATATAGTCGATCTGCTCTTTGGAAACCACGGGGAAGTCCGCGCCGAAACGGCACTGGATACGCTCCTCCTGGATATTTCCATTGTCATCCATCTTTATGTTTGCAAGTGAAACGGTCTTGTTCTCCTCTTCTTCCGCATCCATATAGACAGCCTCCTTGAGGTCCACCTTGCCACCGGTTACCTTGCGGTACGGCGTCTCTATGAAACCGAGGTTGTTGATGCGTGCATATACGCAGAGAGAAGAAATCAAACCGATGTTAGGGCCCTCAGGCGTCTCGATAGGGCAGAGGCGGCCATAGTGGGTGTAATGTACGTCTCGGACTTCGAAACCTGCCCTTTCGCGGCTCAAACCGCCGGGACCCAGGGCGGAGAGACGACGCTTGTGAGTCATTTCCGCCAGAGGGTTGGTCTGGTCCATGAACTGGCTGAGCTGGCTGGTGCCGAAGAATGAGTTTATCACGCTCGACAGAGTCTTGGCGTTGATCAGGTCGGTAGGTGAGAACTGCTCGCTGTCGCGTACGTTCATCCTTTCGCGGATCGTACGTGCCATACGGCTGAGACCTACGCTGAACTGGCCTGCCAACTGCTCTCCGACCGTGCGGATACGACGGTTGCTGAGATGGTCGATATCATCCACGGTAGCCCTGCCGTTGATCATCTGTACGATGTACTTGATGATCTCGATGATGTCTTCCTTGGTAAGGACGCGCACATTTTCGTCAATGTGCATACCCAATTTCTTGTTGAGACGGTAGCGTCCCACATCGCCGAGGTCGTACCTCTTCTCGCTGAAGAAGAGCTTGTCGATGACGTCACGCGCAGTGGCCTCATCCGGCGGTTCTGAATTGCGGAGCTGTTTGTAGATATAGTTGACAGCTTCGATTTCCGTGTTCGTAGGATCCTTCTGCAGGGTGTTGGTGATTACCGCATACTCGTTGGTGATGGTCTCGTCTTTCTGAAGCAGAATGGTCTTGACCTCATTCTCAAGGAGTTGTGCGATGGTCTCGTCATTGAGCTCCTCTCCTCTTTCAAGGATAGGGGCGACACGCTCTACAGGGATAACCTCACCGGTATCTTCATCCACGAAGTCTTCAACCCAGGTTTTGAGCACCTTGGCGGCCAGTTTGCGTCCGGCATTCGCCTTGAGGTTCTTCTTGTTGACCTGAACTTCGTCAGCGAGTCCGAAAATATCGATGATATCTTTGTCTGAATTGTAACCTATAGCCCTGAGCAGGGTGGTTACAGGCAGTTTTTTCTTACGGTCGATATATGCGTACATGACATTGTTGATGTCAGTCGCAAACTCTATCCACGAGCCCTTGAAAGGAATGATACGTGCAGAGTGGAGTTTTGTTCCGTTAGTGTGGAAACTCTCTCCGAAGAACACGCCGGGGCTACGATGGAGCTGGGATACGATAATCCTCTCTGATCCATTTATGATGAATGTGCCGCCCGGAGTCATATAAGGGATGTTGCCCAGATATACGTCCTGGATTTTGGTTGCAAAATCCTCGTGCTCAGGATCGGAGCAGGTCAGGCGGAGTTTTGCTTTCAGGGGAACGTTGTAGGTAAGCCCTCTTTCAAGACACTCCTGCATCGTATACTGGGGAGGGTCGATGAAATAATCGATGAATTCCAGCTTGTAGTTGTTTCTGGTATCCTCGATAGGGAATATCTCCTGAAATACCTGATACAGACCTTCATTGCGTCTGTTTTCAGGCGTAGTGTCCAGCTGGAAAAAGTCCTGGAAGGATTTGAGCTGTACCTCCAGAAGGTCCGGACACTCAAGAATATTTTTTGATGATGCGAAGTTAATTCGCTGATTTTTAGTGTTTTTTGCCATCGGGCCTATGGTGTAAAAAGAGAAAACTTAATTTACGACAAAAAGGTTTAGGGCATATTAGCCCTAAACCTGAATGTGTCCCGACGAGGGGGTGAGGTTATTTAACTTCAACCTCAGCACCTGCCTCTTCAAGGGTAGCTTTGATCTGTTCAGCCTCAGCTTTGGATACTTTCTCTTTGATGACGGCGTCAGGAGCCTTGTCAGTAAGATCCTTAGCCTCTTTCAGTCCAAGACCGGTGATGTCCTTAACGGCTTTTACGACGCCAAGTTTAGCCTGGCCGGCTGATTTGAGGATAACGGTGAACTCGGTCTGCTCAGCAGCAGCGGCAGCAGCGCCGCCTTCTGCGGGAGCAGCGGCAACAGCAACAGCTGCAGCTGCGGGCTCGATACCATACTCTTCTTTCAGGACGTTAGCGAGTTCCTGAACATCTTTGACTGTCAAGTTTACCAACTCTTCAGCAAGTTTTTTAATGTCTGCCATAATTGTAATATTTTAAATTGTTTTTAATTATTATTCTTTTTCTGAAAGTGTTTTCACGAGACCTGCAATCTTCTTCTCGCCTGCATTCTGCAGAGCTGAAATAACGTTGCGGGCAGGTGACTGGAGGAGAGTGACGATTTCGCCGATGAGTTCCTCTTTGCTCTTGATGTTGCAGAGTTCGGTGAGTTTGTCTGCTCCTACGAATGCGCACTCCTGAACATAAGCGCCTTTCAGTGCGGGTTTCTCCTTGCCTTCCTTATTGTATTTCTTGATAAGTTTGGCAGGGGTGTTGGGAGTTTCAGTGAACATGATAGCGGTCGGACCTTCAAGAATGGTGAAGATGTTCTTGATTTCATCATTCTCGACGTTCTCGAGGGCTTTCTTCAAAAGGGTGTTCTTGACAACTGCAAGCTTGATTTCCTTTTCGAAGCAGTCACGACGGAGTTTTGAAGTCTGTTCAGCATTCAGGCCGGCAATGTCCACGATGTAGAAATTGGGGGTCTGCTGGTATTGTGCTGATATCAATTCAATAATCTGAGCTTTATCTTCTTTTTTCATAATTACCGGATTTTATTCAGCGCTGCTGATTGATTTCAAATCTACCTTGACGCTCGGACTCATTGTAGTGCATATTGCAACGCTCTGCAGATATGTACCCTTGAGAGACTGAGGTTTGAGCTTGATGACTGCATTGAGCAGTTCCCTGGCGTTGTCGCAGATATCGGCCGCACTGAATGAGGCTTTGCCCACTGCAGTGTGAATGATACCGGTCTTGTCCACCTTGAAGTCGATCTTACCTGACTTGACGTCCTTGACGGCAGCGGCCACATCCATTGTAACCGTACCGGTCTTGGGGTTAGGCATAAGACCGCGGGGACCGAGGATACGGCCGATAGGGCCGATCTTGCCCATCACTGACGGAGTACAGATAATCACGTCGATGTCTGTCCATCCGCCTTTGATTTTCTCGATATAGTCATCAAGACCTACATAGTCGGCTCCGGCTGCTTTGGCCTCGGCCTGTTTGTCATCCGTGCAAAGTACGAGAACTCGTGTGACCTTACCTGTTCCGTGAGGAAGTGTAACCACGCCACGAATCATCTGGTTTGCCTTGCGGGGGTCAACGCCCAGCTTGACGGCGAGTTCTACGGAAGCATCGAATTTGGTGAAGGTGATATCCTTCACGATACCGCATGCCTCTTGAAGCCCATAAGTTTTCGCGGGCTCGTATTTTGCCAAAACAGTTTTTTGATTTTTGGTTAATTTACTCATAGCGCATACGATTTTTAGATGTTCTCAGGAAATTCGCCTTCAACCTTCACACCCATACTGCGGGCGGTACCGGCAACCATACGCATTGCTGATTTCATTGTAAAGCAATTCAAATCAGGCATTTTGCATTCTGCGATAGCCTTGACCTGATCCCAGGTGATGGTTGCAACCTTCTTGCGGTTAGGCTCGCCTGAACCTGACTGAATCTTGGCTGCGTCCTTGATCTGGATGGCTACAGGCGGCTGCTTTACTTCGAAATCGAAAGATTTGTCGGCATAGACCGTGATGACAACCGGAAGGATCTTACCTGCCTGGTCTTGTGTGCGGGCATTGAACTGTTTGCAGAAATCCATTATGTTCAAACCCTTGGATCCGAGTGCCGGACCTACCGGGGGTGAAGGATTTGCTGCTCCTGCTTTAATCTGGAGTTTTATGAACCCCGTTACTTCTTTTCCCATTTTATTATTCTTTTGTTACTTGCGTAAAGCTGAGTTCCAGCAGAGTTTTTCTGCCGAAGATCATAACTGTGACCTTGAGTTTGCTTCTGTCCTCAATAATATCTTCGATTGTACCGTCGAATCCGTTGAAAGGACCGTCAATGATCTTGACGGCTTCTCCGACAACGTAATCCACGACCGTCTGTCCTTCTTCCTGCGCTGCATCATCCTGCAGTTTGAGCAATGTGCGGACTTCGCTGTCCCTGAGGGGGACCGCTACTCTCTCCTGAGAATTGCCAGTGCCCTTTTTTTCCGTCAGGAACCCTGACATATTGGGCACTTCGTTCCTAATGATGTACTGGAGCTCGGGTGAAAGTTCAGCCTCGATGAATACATAACCTGAGTAAAGAAGACGCTCTGAAGCGACCCTCTTCCCGTCCTTGATTTTGTACACGACTTCCGTGGGCACGAGGACCTGGTTTACAAGACTCTGGAGACCACATCTTTCAATCTCTTTTTCGAGATACTCTTTGGCTTTTCTTTCCTTACCTCCTGCCGTACGCAGTACATACCATTTTTTACTGCTCTCACTCATAACGTTACAGCGTGTAGATGAACTTCATCAGGTTTTCGAAAAGATAATCCATAGCCCATATTACGACGGCCAGTATGATAGAGGCCACCATAACGAGAATGGCGGAATTCTGAAGACTGCTCCAGGACGGCCAGGTGACCTTCTTGGTGAGCTCCACCCAGGATTCCTTAAGATAGTTGACAAACTTTCTCATCTTTACTTTTAATCGACCTTGCAGCGATTGGAAGCGGTGCTGCGCGGAGGGTTAAACATCACAGAATCGTAACCTTCTGTGTTTTTTATTTTGCAGGGGAAGCAGGATTCGAACCCACATCGACGGTTTTGGAGACCGCTGAACTACCCTTGTTCTATTCCCCTGTTTCGCGAAACAGGGGAATGTCACACCCCCGGCTTCGCCGACCCCTCAAGGGGTACACGCGCCTGC
>JAKSJV010000031.1 GCA_024402005.1 Bacteroidales bacterium | reverse complement strand
TTTCCTTCTAAAATCCTGCAAATTTACAAAAAACGGAGCAAAATTATTATTTTTGCACAGTAAATTGTTGAAGATATTATGAAAGGTACATACATTTTTCTCGCTGAAGGATACGAGCCGCTCGAGGCTCTCGCTCCTATGGACGTTTTGCGCCGTGCCGGTGTGAAATGCAGATTCGTATCGATGGAAACAGGGCTTCTGCCTGTTTCCACGCAGAATTTCGCCCTGCAGGCGGATATGGATTTCAATGAGTTCAAGGAGGAAATCGCCCGTGATGGCGGCGCGGAATGCCTGATTTTCCCCGGCGGTCTTCCCGGTGCCGACAATCTCGGTGGCAACGAGGCCCTTATGGAGATTCTGAAGGAACATTTCTCCGCCGGAAGGCTTACCTGTGCGATATGCGCGGCTCCCGCCCGCGTGCTTGCAAAGAACCTCGGCAAGGCTCTCTCCGGCCGCAGGATGACCGCATACGATGGTTTCGGCGACCAGCTGGAGGCTGCGGGCGCTGTCTATACGGCCGCTGACGTGGAGGCTGACGGCAACCTGATTACGGCAAAAGGCCCCGGTCTTGCAATCGATTTCGGCCTCGCGATACTCGACCGCCTGGTCGATCACCGTATTTTTGCAGTGGCGAAACACGCAATGATGCTTTAGATTCCGGAAGGCCTATGATTCTGAACTCAATTCTGATATTTCTGCTTTTCTCGGGAAGACAAATCGACCGATCTTTTGATCCTGAAGCCTTTCTTGCTTCCGACAGACTTCGCTATGCCGGCAACCTGCATCATTATGAGGCAATCGATACGAGCGTGACATCCGCACCTTCCGGCTACAAGGCTTTTTACCTGTCCCACATCAGCCGTCACGGCAGCAGGGGGCATTTTCTGGAATATCATTACCGTTATGTTGACACCTTGTCACGATATGATTCTCAGGGACTGCTCACTGACGAAGCGAAGCAGTATCTGAAACTTCTTGTAGATATCAGGAACAGGAACTACGCAGAAGGGCTTGGGCTTTTATCGGGACGAGGTGCCTGGGAGCAGAGCAATATAGGCAGGCGTGCGGCGGAACATTATCCTGAGATTTTTACGGATTGCAACCGGCCAAATGTGTGCTGCTATCATACCGTAGTTCCTCGCGTGGTCTCAAGTATGGAGAATTTCACTGCCGCCGTTGCAGCGGAATATCCGGGATTGTCCATTCACAAATACGATAATGAGAGTTCCGCGCATGCACGCCGCGAATTGAAGACACTGGCTTACAGCAAGCGGCAGAAAGCGGAATTGGACAAGGTGGATATGATTCCCTTCAGAGACAGTCTTATGCACAGCATCGACAGTACGCGTCTTTTGAAAAAGACATTCATCGGCGGCAAGGCTCCATCGAGCATAAACGGCCGCACGATGCGTTTTTTCTATCAATTGTACAAAGCCGGAAATTGTCGTCAGTGCTTTATGACCGATACTCTCGGGTGGGTCGAGGATTATTTTACCGATAAGGAACTCAGGGCATTTTCCGCGTGGATCAATGCCAACCAGTTTCAAGTTTGGGGTTGGACAGCCGAAAACAAGGGCTACAAGGCTCACAATGCGGCCTGTATTTTGGAAAACATCGTCCGGGATGCCGATGCCGCCGTCAACGGCGCCGATACTTGCGCCACACTCCGCTTTACCCATGATGCGGATGTCCTGCCGCTTATGTGCCTGATCGGTGTCAGGGGAGCAGACTGGCACGGAAGCTACAAACATATCGGTGAGCACGGTCATACGGCTTATCTTATACGTATGGCCGGAAATCTTCAGATGGTCTTTTACAGGAACGGTAAAAACGACGTGATAGTCAAGATGCTTGTGAATGAGGAGGAAACCGTCATCCCCGCACTCAAACCGGATTATAAGGGAGTCTTCTACAAGTGGAGCCGTTTGAAAAAATATTTTGAATTGTTGACAAAAAAGTAATATATTTGCAGTCCACTTTGCGCGGGTGGCGGAATGGTAGACGCGCTAGTTTCAGGAGCTAGTGGGGTAAAACCTGTGTGAGTTCGAGTCTCATCTCGCGCACTATCAAAAATCCCAAATGTTTGAAAATCAAGCATTTGGGATTTTTCTTTTAGATTTTTGCCGACTTTTTGGCGACTTTTTGGCGAGATACAGAATCATTTCCTTATTATTCTGTTGTGTCCTTTCTTGATCTGGTGCTTTTTCCCGTCCTCAATGAGGGTGAAAGGCTTGTTGCTGTCAACCACAATCGTCCTCTTGTCTGCAATGACCGAGCACACGATGTCCCCGAATCTGTAATTCTCCATTCCCACACGGCCTTCAGGATTCTTCTCGAAATCGCATAATAGAGTGCCGGTGAAGGCATTCGCCTCCCTTATGCCTATCACATCCTCGATGAAAAGAGAAATGGGGCCTAGCGCGGACCAGCCGCAGAAGTCGGGCCTCACGGTTTGCCCCTTTTTATTGGTCGCAGGCTTGAATTCGGTGGGGGAGTAACATTCCCATATCGTGTGGGGCTCATAATCGGTATAAGTCCTGTACATATGTTTCAGAATCTGCACGGCCTCTTTTTTCGCGATATCGCCTGCCCCATATTGGTCGGCGCCCTTCAAGGCCATATAAGTGGTCGGCATCCAGACTGATCCGCGCCAGTAGCCTCCCGTCGCGATGAAGTCCGCGTCGCTGCGCGACAGGGAGCAGGTGGGTACGAAACCGCCGAAATATTCCGGATTGTCGAGTTTTTGCAGCATTTTCGCGGCCTGTCCGTCGGAAGCCACCCAGGCGAGAAGGGGCCAGTATGAGGCTATGGTCATAACCTTCGATTTCTTCCCGTCGCTGAATATGTCATAGTAGCACCCGTCGCTTTCATCCCAATAGAGAGAATTTATCTCCTCTACCAGTTCCCTGTACTTCCTGAACCAGATGTCAACTTCTTCCTTGTCTCCGAGAAGTTCCGCGATATTGTGGAGGCAGAGAGCGGACAAAGCCTGGTAAGAGATGGCGTCCAGCCAGCGAAGCTCAGGGTTGTCGGGGCAGCGAGAAGGGTCGCTCGGCGTGTAGGTCCTGCCTCTGGGGGTGTTGTCCATCCCGCTAGGGCAGCCTTTCCAGGCATAGCCGTTGTCATATTTCTTTGCGGCCACCTTGATGGAGGAACCGTAAGGTTGCGGCTTTCCGGGGTCGAAGGAATCGAAAAGCCTGAACCAGTCCTGAAGGTAATGGCGCTCGGAGAAAACCTTGCGCAACCTTTCGAGATTACCGGTCTGGAGGGCATAGCAGTATTCCGCCCAGGCGAACAGGGGCGGGTTGTCGGGGTGCTGAACGCGGAAGTCCAGAAGCTTGCCCTGGCCTTTTCCGCTCCATTTGTTCCCGATGACTTTCGGAAGTTCCTTCTTGTCTTTGGAAAGCATCAGATCATAGAAATTGTCCAGGGATTCTATGCCGGGGAAGACGGAAGGGCAGTACTTGCAGAACTGGGTCATGAAACAGGTGTCCCATATCCAGATGAGATTCGAGGCGTGAGCCTCGTCCATATATCTCGGAGTGGGCAGGCCGGGGATGCTGTCGATGTGGGCGTATGCGAGCTCCCAGGCTTTGTAGTACAGTTCAACGAATCCCGGATTGCTTTCGTAGACGGGTCGGGGAAGTTCTTCCTTCCAGTCAGCCCTGGCGTTGAAGCAAAGAGCGGATGAAAGGAACAATGCTGCGATAAGGGCGATCTTTTTTATGTTTTTCATCATTTCCAAACAATTACTGAGCAGTCTTCCTCAGGAAGCGGAAGGCGCCGGCCACGGACTCTTGCATTACCGTTGTATTTATTAGCACAAATGTACTAATAAATAACGAGAGTTTCAAGGGTTTTGTGATTTATTTTCAGCGAATTATGAATTTTTAGTACAAAAGTTTGAAAAACTCGGAATACATTGGCAACGGTTGATTTTGAACGGCGTCGGTTATCGCTGAACAAAATTCAACGCTGCAAAGTTCTTATGGATATTTTCTTTTATACGCGAAATTTGTTAAATTTGCATATTGTACTTTTGTATATTGGATATGGAATACAGGATAATCGATCATAAGGCTCATCCCTGGCACGGCATCGATCCCGGGGAAACCTGCCCGGAAGAGATAAGGGCGTTCATTGAAATTGTGCCGACTGATACCGTGAAGTACGAGGTGGACAAGATTTCCGGCTATCTTTCTCTTGACAGGCCACAGAAATTCTCCAATATCGTGCCGTCTCTCTACGGATTTATTCCGAGGACGTTCTGTGGCGACAAGATGGCATCCTATACCAACGAGGCGCTTGCCCGATATGACGTTCTCGGTGACGGCGACCCTTTGGATATATGTGTTCTTACGGAAAAGGACGTTACTCACGGCGATATCATCGTGCACTGTATCCCAATCGGAGGACTCCGTCTTCTGGACCACGGCCAGGCCGATGACAAGATTATCGCAGTGTTGAAAAATGATGCGGTTTACGGCAACATCTCCGACATAGACCAGCTGCCGAAGGATATCACGAGGCGTCTCATACACTATTTCACTACCTACAAGGATATTCCCGGCGATTCCAAGAAAAGGATGCAGTTCATAAGCCTTTATGACGCCCGCGTTGCAAAGCAGGTGATTCAGGCTTCCATGCAGGATTATAATGATTTGATGTCAAAGGATGACAAATAATGGCATAAGCGGATTTATGGACAGCGCCATCGCGGAGGCGATGGAGGGCATAGAGAAAGGCCACGGCGGCCCTTTCGGTTCGGTGATAGTCAAGGATGGCAGAATAGTGGGCAGGGGGCACAACAGGGTGCTTTCGGACAACGACCCCACCTGCCACGGAGAAATTGCCGCCATTCGTGATGCCTGCCGTGCGTTGGGTACCTATGATTTGTCGGGATGTGTGATATATACTACGGGGGAGCCCTGCCATATGTGTCTTTGCGCCTGTATGTGGGCCAATATCGACAGGATATACTATGGCTGCAGCATCGAGGATAACGGGAAAATAGGCTTCAGGGACGACAAGTTCGACAGCCTGTTCGGCGGACGCGACAAATTGCGTGACTATATGGTGGAATTCCAACGCGAGGACTGTCTGAAACTATTTGAGCACTATATGTCGATACAGCATAAAATTTATTGATTATGAAGAAGATATTCATTCTTGGCCTGCTGGCGGCCGTTCTCTTTGCGGGTTGCAGCGCTCCGAAACTTGTAATGAACTCCAAACATAAGGATGGCAGCCGTGTAATGCTGACTTCCGACAAGAATCTGTTCGGAAATTTCGATTTTGCGCTTGGAGCCAAGATTATGCCGAAAGGGGAAACCGTTCTCGGTGTGCTGATAACTTGTGACATTGACAGCGACCACGGATTGTTCGACCTGAATGACAGACTGCTGATCCGTTTGACCGACTCCACGAAGATAGAGTTGACGAACGTCTATGACAAGGAATATGACAAAGAGACGAAAACGGAGACTACGACCACCCCTGTTGTGGCACCGGTGGGCTTCTCGTATGCTTACCGTCCTTTCGCCCCCGGAATTTTCGTCACACCCTACGACGTGGCCGCATTCGTCCCGCAGACCTATGTGACTACAACGACGCACTCTTATGCCTTGTACCTGATTTCCAAGGAGCAGTTGGAGTCAATCATCGAAAAGGGTGTCATCAAACTTCGTATCGAAGTGGAAAATGCCGAATACAATATGGGCGATACGAATTATGTCGGAGAGAAATTCTCAGTGCTGTATGATTGTCTGAAAGAGGGTATCGCAAATCCGGTAAAGAGGACCGAATTCTGAAAACAAGTTAAACTTACAGGATATGAATAGACGTGCCATTATCGTTCTTTGCTCGATAATCGTAGTGATGCTGGGCATTATTGCGGCCGGAGTGGTTTACCTGTACCACGATGTGGATCGTGACAGTTCGCTCGCGGGTGAATATGCGGAAGATGTTGTCGTAGAGCAGGATACCGTGAAAAATGTGACGGTTGCGCAGGAGAATCCCGTGCAGTCTGACGCACTTGCTCCGGGGGATTCCGGGCAGCCTGACACAAGTGTCGGGAAAGAGCCTGAGATCGATTCCGAAGTCAAGGCCGCGGATGTTTCAAGGGGACCGTTCAAGGTCAAAAACTCAGGAACGGGGAAGGAGAATATGATACGCCAGAACAAGGACAATTCCTTGGAACTGCTTGACGAGAAAGGTAAATCGCTGTGGAGGAAGCAGTTGTCATCAAGGATAGGCGGAATGGTGGGACAGGTGGACTACTTCCACAATGGCAAGATACAGTATCTGATAGTTGAAGGCAAGAATATACATTTGATTGACCGTCTTGGCCGTGAGGTGTCGTCATTCCCCAGAAAATTGTCAGCCAAGGCAATCGTGGGCCCTGAAAAAGTTGAAGTGAAAGGCACCAACTATTGGAGGGTTGACACGGAAGGCGGTACGGTTTACCTGAATCTTAAGAAAAATCAGATTTTAAATCAATTACCTCAATAGTTATGTTCCATCAATACAGAGCGCCCGGAGAAATACTGGCAAAGACTTTTCACGACAATTGGGAATGCAATGCGCTTTCCAATTATGGTGGTGAGGTGTATAAATTCAAGGATGTTGCCGGAAAAGCAAAGGAGTTGCATCTGGTTTTCGAGAGCTGTAAACTGAAGGCCGGAGATACGGTGGCTATCTGCGGCAAGAACCACGCGAATTGGGCAGTCTCTTTTCTAGCTGTCTTTGCATATGGGGCAGTGCCCGTGCCTCTACTGCACGAATTCACTCCGGCGAATATCCATCACCTTGTAAATCATTCGGAGAGCAAGCTGCTGTTTGTCGATGAGCAGATATGGAAAAGCCTTGATATTGCCCAAATGCAGGATGTGAAGGCTGTCATACAGATAGAAACCCTGAGCGTCATTTATTCCAAAGACAAAAAAGTTCAGGAGATGTCACAGAATGTTGCCGACCTGTTCGCCCGGAAGTATCCTGAGGGCTTCACCCCTGATGATTTCGATTTCTATCGCGGCAAACCGGACGAGCTGGCGATTATAAACTACACTTCAGGTACATCAGGTTTCTCGAAGGGTGTGATGTTGCCTCACAGATCTTTCTGGAGTAATATGGATTTCGGCTTCGGGATATATACCGGCCTGGACAATACGACGGATATGGTGTCGATACTTCCCTCCGCCCATATGTACGGGCTGATGTTCGAGATTATGTATCAGCTGGTTTGCGGAACCCACGTGCATTTCCTCACGCGCGTACCCAGCCCGAAGATCATTACGGAAGCGATGGGAAAGGTGAAACCGAGACTCGTGATAGCCGTTCCTCTTGTGATAGAGAAAATATACAAGAACATTCTTCAGCCCGTCCTGGACAAGCCTGGCATCAGGTTCGCCCGCAGATGGGTACCGTTCTTTGACAAGCTGCTGCTCGGCAGAATGCGCAAGAGTCTGATCGATGCCTTCGGAGGCAATTTTACGGAGGTGATTATCGGCGGGGCCGCATTCAATAAGGAGGTCGAGGCGTTTTTCCACAAAATGAAGTTCCCTTTCACCGTCGGTTACGGTATGACCGAATGCGGGCCTATCATTACATACTCCGATTGGAAAATGGCGAAGGTCGGCTCGTCCGGCAAGGTTGCTCCCAATATGGAATTGCGGATAGACAGTTCTGATCCTGAACATATTCCGGGAGAAATACAGTGCAAGGGCGCAAACGTTTTCCTCGGCTATTTCAAGAACGAGGAGGCGACAAAACAGGTGTTCACGGATGACGGATGGTTCAAGACCGGCGATATGGGCATCATCGACAAGGATGGCTATCTCTTTATAAAAGGCCGTTGCAAATGTATGCTTCTCGGCCCCAGCGGACAGAATATCTATCCTGAGGAGCTGGAATCGGTTGTCAATAATCAGAAATATGTTGTAGAATCCCTCGTCATTGAAGATAAGGGCGCACTCGTGGCCCTTGTCTATCCTGATTACAAGAAAGCTGAAAGGGACGGTTTGGACCGTGATGGATTGCAGAAGCACATCGAGGCGGATGTTGCAGTTCTCAACAAAGAATTTCCTGTTTATTCCCATATAAAATCCGTGGAACTTCTGGCGGAGGATTTCGAAAGGACTCCGAAGAAGAGCATCAAACGTTATTTGTATCAGAGATGATGAACAAGTTCGACCGCAGTTATCTGGAAATGGCCCGTATCTGGGCTTCCAACTCATATTGCAGACGCCGTCAGGTGGGCGCCCTGCTCGTCAAGGACAAGATGATTATCAGTGACGGGTACAACGGCACTCCGTCAGGGTTCGAGAATGTTTGTGAGGATGAAAACGACAAGACCAAGCCCTATGTACTTCACGCGGAGGCCAATGCCATAACAAAGGTGGCCAAGTCCGGCAACAGCAGTGCTGGAGCCACTCTTTATGTAACGGCAGCCCCCTGCATCGAGTGTGCCAAGCTCATAATCCAGAGCGGTATCAAGCGTGTGGTCTATACTGATGAATACCGTCTGGACGATGGAATAAATCTACTGCGTCGTGCGGGCATTGAGGTGGAGAAAGTCGATTGAGATGAAGAAGAATGTCCTTCCTTTCATTCTGCTCGGCTTTGTGGCCGGCGTGATTGCGGCGACGCTGCTTGTAGGCGGCTATTACAGGAAAAACCTCTATACGTCCTTTTCCAATTGGGCAAAGATAAACGTTATCCTCGACGAGGTCGAGAAGAATTATGTCGATACCATAGACAGGAAGGCTGTCACGGATGCCGCCCTCGAGGCTGCGCTCCGATGCCTCGACCCGCACTCCGTCTATATGCAGCCGGAACCTTTGAAAGAAGCTGATGAAAGCCTTGCCGGAGGTTTCGAGGGCATAGGCATACAATTCAATGTCCCTAATGATACGGCAGTCGTGCTGAACGTCATCCCGGGAGGCCCGTCGGAGAAGGCCGGCGTATTGTCGGGAGACCGTATTATCAAGGTGGATGACAGAACGATAGCCGGGACGAAGACTCCTCAGGATACTATGGTCCATCTTATGAAGGGACCCAAGGGAACGAAAGTAAGGGTGACCGTAGGACGTGGCGGCGAACTCATTCCGTTCGATCTCGTGCGGGACAAAATACCCGAAAATAGCGTCGATGCGGCCTTTATGGCCAATGACACTACCGGATATCTGCGTCTGTCGAAGTTCACTAGGACGACCTACTCGGAGGTGTATGATGCTGCAACTTCACTCAAGGAACAGGGTATGACCAAACTTATCTTCGACCTCAGGGGGAATACGGGAGGTTATTTCGACCAGGCCTGCAATATCGCCAATCTCTTTCTTCCGAAGAAGGCTCTGATAGTATATATGGAAGGCTTGCACCGCAAGCGTCAGGACAGCTATGCCAACGGGAACGGCATCTTTCAGGATACGGAACTTGACATCCTCATAGATGACGGCAGTGCGTCGGCTGCCGAGATACTTGCTGGAGCTATTCAGGACAATGACAGGGGTACTGTCGTGGGACGCCGCAGTTTCGGCAAAGGTCTTGTCCAGGAGCCTATATACCTGACGGACGGCTCTGGCGTAAGGCTTACAGTGGCGAGGTTTTACACCCCTTCCGGGCGTTGCATCCAGAAGCCCTTTACGGAAGATTATGAGTATGATTTTTATACAAGATATGCTCACGGCGAACTGATGTCGGCCGACAGCATCAAGGTGGACAGCAGCAAGGTTTACAAGACAGTGGGCGGCAGGACCGTCTATGGTGGCGGGGGAATCATTCCTGACGTATTCGTTCCAATGGACACCACAAGGGCGACTCAGTTCTATATTGCCTGCAACAAGAAGGCGGTGGTTGTGCGTTTTGCCACCAGGTTCTTTGACAAGCATCGTGACCGGCTTGGCTCGATCAAGGATTTCAAGACCTTGTCCGGTTATCTTGCAGCCTGCGGCGTGGAACAGGAATTCCTGGGTTTCGCGGCGTCGCTGGGCATCAAACCTTCATCGGAACAGGAATGGGAGCAGAGTAGGGAGTATATGCTGCCACAGATTTACGGGCTTTGCGGAAGATATTCCAAAGTGGGGGAGGAAGCGTACTACAGATATGTTCTCCCGGGGGATACCGTAGTCCAGGCGGCTCTTAAATGAGGGTTTTGAGCCAGGTCCTGAATTCCAGCCAGAGTACAAGAGGCTTGCATAGGCCGGAATAATTCTTCAGATAATAGATGTAACTGTTTCTCCAGTGTCTGTAAATGGCCTTGGACGGCTGTTTCGTGGTGGTCTGCGCCCCGAGATGGGTTATTCTGATTTTAGGGAGAAGCGTAACCTCCAGACCTTTTGCCTTCAATTTGTGTCCCAGAATATGTTCCTCGAAATACAGGAAGGTGTGCGGATCCAGCCAACCGATTTTCTTGAACACGTCTTTATTCAGCATCATACAGGATCCCGGGGGAACTTCCGTATGGACTTCATCTTTGCCTGTGACTTGCGTCGGGTCGATGAATTCATTCCGTTTGAATCCGAGCTTTCCTAGAGACGTGGCCTGGATGAACAGATCCGACTTCGATTTGGCCCGGCGTGCGCAGGCCTTGTCAACGCTTCCGTCGGCTGCAACGACGAGGGGAAATGCCACGCCGCACTCGGGATGTCCGTCCAGATATGCTTCCAGCGGAGTTATGACGTCTTCCGTGAAGCGTGTGTCATCATTGAGTATCAGGATTTTATCAACTTCGGCATCTTTGTCGAACCACTCGCAACCCAGGTTATTGCCCTGTGCATAGCCGTTGTTGGATTTCGCAACTATGATATGCTCCCGGCAGGAAAGCTTCAGCTTTTCCAACTCTTCCTTGCGGGAACGGTTGTCCACTACGCAGATTTTATAATTTCCTCCCTTGCAGTGCGCGTACAGCGAATCCAGACAGGTGAGTGTCTGCGACGAGTTGTTGTAGTTGAGGATGACGATGCCTACCATAATGCTATCTGTTTTTCGGACGGGTGAGCTTTATGTAACTCCTGAGTATGAACAGCTCTGGTTTGTTCATCCCGTACTTCAACTTGCGTTGCAGCCAGTTGAGCTTCCGTGACGGATGCCTGACATATTCCACACCCGGGAAATTGCGTGTGCTGACACCTTCAGGAAACAGGTATTCATATTTCAACTGCGGAGTGTCCAACAGGCAATAAGTCTGGGTAAGCTGGTCCCTGTTGGAATATTTTACAAGACATTCCCACCACCATCTGTCGAATTCCACTACGGCTGGATCATTGTGCTTGCGGAATATGATATTGGTTTCCATAAGACCCGCGTGCTCTGGTAAATTCCCATCGCGCAGGAATTTGACTGTCTTCAGCGTTTTAAGCAGACTTTCCCTCCTATCCTTCAGACATTTTTCGGCTTCTTTGTAAGGACAGTCATTGAAGGGATGCTTTATGCCGGCCAATTTTACGTCCCGCTTTTGCAAATCCCTGCAGATTTCATAAAGACTTCCATCGGTGATGCGTATATTGCCATCTATCCATAGACTCCAAACCGAATTCTCCGGCAGGACCGTATGGGGATTGAGTTTCTGACTTCTTGCAAGGAGTGTCATATCCTCCCATCCGTATGGAATTTCCTCGATTTTCCAAACTCCGTCACGTTCCCCCTTTTTAGCTCCTTTCTCCACGAAGCAGATGAATTCAAATCCTTCTGCAGGCAGAAAAGGCTGTGGTAGAGCGTCGTATCCTCCCGTTATGGCTGTATAAATTATGATGTTGTCCATATCAATGCAAAAATACTCATATTTTTAGTAATTTTGCAAAAGTTATGCATTTCAGTTTCATCATATTGCATTACCTGGCAGAAGATGTTACGGTCTCTTGCGTGGAGCACGTGCTGTCGGGTGATACCTGTGATGAGATATCCGTTGTTCTGGTGGATAACGCCTCGCCTGACGGCAGCGGAAAGCGTCTTGCCGATCGGTATGCCGCTGATTCACGTGTACATTGCCTGCTTCTGGAAAGGAATGAAGGCTTTGCAAGGGGCAATAATGCCGGTTACCGCTATGCCGTGGACAATCTTTCTCCTGATTTTGCCGTGGTTATGAACAATGATGTCATCATTGAAGATATTGCTCGCTTTGTCAAAGGTGTAGAAGATGAATACGCGTCATCCGCTTTCGCCGTGCTGGGGCCCGACATCTTTTCGCCTGCCTCAGGTATCCATCAGAGTCCCACCAGACTGCATCCGATGTCTTTGAGTGAGGTGAGGGCACTCAGGTTCAAGATGGCGGCCAAGAGCAGATTCTATCTCTATAATTACCTGAGCTGGAATATAAAACTCTGTCTCGGTCTGGCAAAAGAACCTGTTCCACACGGAAATGATTCCGGCAATCCTCATATGGATTGTGTATTGCACGGTGCCTGTTATGTGTTCTCCACGGACTTTATAAAAGCCAGGGCATATGCTTTCAATCCAGCCACTTTCCTATATACGGAGGAAGACATATTACATTATGAATGTGTCAGGGCCGGTTTGCAGATGCGGTACAGCCCAAAGATATGTGTTCTGCATCTTGAGGATGCATCCACCAATGCAGCTTTCAAATCATCATATTCCCGCGGCAAGATGAAATATGACCGTCTCGTAGAATCGCTGGATGTACTTATAAGATTGATGGAAAATGGCTGAAGGCATTTCAATCAGACGCGCGACGCTGATAAACGCGTCAGGCAAGTACTTGAAAGTCATCTTGACCGTGCTTGTCAATGCCGTGCTTGCCCGTCTCCTCACTCCCTATGATTTCGGAATCGTAGCCGTCATTACGGTATTCACCACTTTTTTTACTACATTGTCTGATATGGGCCTCGGCCCTGCCATCGTCCAGAAGAAGCAGTTGACGGACAATGATATCGACAGCCTCTTTACCTATTCGTTGTATATATCGACAGGATTGAGTTTGCTGTTTATGGCGTGTGCTTTCCCTATTGCAGCATTCTATCGGGATGCCGTTTATCTGAAACCTGCATTGCTGTTGGCCGTTTCGTTGTTTTTCAATGCGTTGAACATGGTGCCAAATGGAGTGCTCAACCGTGACAAAAAATTCACGGTCATAGCATTGAGGACGGTTGTGGTATATGTTTTTTCTGCTGCAGTTGCCATTATGCTGGCCCTGCGCGGATGGAGATTCTATGCTCTAGTCGTTCAGGCTATTCTTTCGTCGCTGTTGCAGTTCGTATGGAATTATGCGTCTACCAGGCCACGTCTGTTAAGGCATCCCGACAAAGAAGCGGTGGCCATTGTCAAGAGCTACTCATTTTACCAGCTGGCCTTCAATGTCGTGAACTATTTTGCCCGTAATCTTGATAATCTTCTGACAGGCAAATTTATGGGAGAGGTCAACCTTGGCAATTACAACAAGGCCTATAATCTTATGCTGTTCCCTGTGAACAATCTTTCCGGTGTCGTTTCTCCGGTGCTCCATCCGATAATGTCTGATTACCAGAATGCTCCGCGTGAGATATATGTACGCTATATGAAACTGGTGCGATTCCTGTTCTGCCTGGGAATATTATGTGCTGCGGTTGCCTATATCGCTGCGGATGAGATAATAGGAATCTTATATGGTAGTCAGTGGGCCTCCTGTGCCTCCTGCTTTAAATTGCTGGCCATAGCAATAATACCTCAGATGATAAATTGCAGTGCCGGAGCTGTATTTCAGGCTTTGGGCAATACGCGCCTGCTGTTTGTATCGACTTGTATAAATACGGTGGTCACCGTCCTGGCTATACTTGTCGGAATCTTTGCAGGTGGAAACATAGCGGTTCTGTCATTGTGTGTGGCTGTTTCCTATGTCTTTCATTTCCTGTGTGCCTTCTGGCTTCTGTTGCGCAAAGGCTTTGGATACAGGTTGTCACCATTTATCTTGGAATTGGTGCCGGAATTGGTGATGACGCTCGTAATGTGCGCGGCGGTTGTACTGTATCCGTTTACGGTTCAAGGTATTGTCTGGTCTTTCGTGGTGAAAGTATCCTATGTCTGCATCCTATTCGTGGCGATGATGCTGATCAGCCGTGAATACAAGTTATTCCGGTTGAAGTGATCTATTGCGCTATGAAACTGTAAACTATTTCGCCGGCCTGGCGGACGGGTGCGCTCAGGTCGCGGTTGAAGCGGCTCATACGGGCGGCCCTTATCGCGAAATTACGCAGGCAGCTGTCATCGCTCGATGCGGCGTCATTCACTTTTGCATTGATGACTTTACCCTGCTGGTCCACCGCTATTGCGACGCTTACGACCCCTGCGCCGTAGCATCGGTATGCCGGAATGGGGAGGTGTGAGGCTTTGCGGCCGTCCAGCGTCCACGACAGCACGGAAGGACCGCTGTATTCCTTGCTCTCTTCTTTTGCTGGTTTCTGATAATCTACCGCTGTTTCCCGCGCATCTTCCTCTATGTCAGACTTGTAGCCCGCTTTCAACTCTTTTGCCAGACGGTCGGCATCATTCATAAGTTCCCTGGCTTCGGCCGCGGAATGTCTGTCGTCGCGAAGCTGGCCGTTGACGGCTACGTTGCGTATGGAATTGCTGCTTGTCGCCCTGGCAATCATTTCGTCCACCTTGCGGCTTATTTCTTCCTGCAACTCCTCCTGCTTCTGCTCCTTCTCCACTTCTTCCTGCTTCGTGAAATCCAGGACAAAACTGTTCTCGGCCGCTATCTCACGGCCTATTCCCCACAGCAGCAGGACTATCAGCACCACCAGATGAACTATGATGGTGAGCTCAAGTCCCGCTCTGTCTTCCTGTCTCATTTAAGGGCTTTTTCTACCGTATTGACTATGATGTCCACGGCAACCTTGTTGTGGCCGCCTTCCGGGATGATGATGTCGGCGTAGCGCTTGCTCGGTTCGATGAACTGCAGATGCATAGGTTTGACCGTGTCGCAGTAGTGCTCGAAGGCGGTATCCATATTCCTGCCGCGCTCCAGAATGTCGCGGTAGATGATGCGCATAAGCCTGTCATCAGGCTCGGCGTCCACGAAAATCTTGATGTCCAGCAGTTTGCGAAGTTTTGCAACCGAGAATATCAGTATGCCCTCGACGATTATCACGTCTGCCGGCTGTATTTCCACGGTGTCTTCCTTGCTGCGTGTGCAGGTGATGTATGAATATACCGGCTGTTGAATGGTCTTCCCCGCCTTAAGTTCGGAGAGCTGCTGGCACAACAGATCCCAATCTATGGCATCGGGATGGTCGAAATTGATCTGTTTCCTGTCTTCGACAGGGATGTGACTGCTGTCCTTGTAGTAGGAATCCTGTGAGATGACAGCCACTTTCTTGTTGAGGCTTTCCGTAATGGCCTTTACGACGGTCGTCTTGCCTGATCCTGAGCCTCCTGCGATGCCGATAATCAACATAAGTCCTGTGTGTTTGTCCTGTTAGTATTCAGCGTTCTTCGGTGTACGGGGGAATGCTATCACGTCACGTATGTTGCTCATTCCCGTGACGAAGAGCAGCAGACGCTCGAAGCCAAGGCCGAAACCGCTGTGGGGGGCGCTGCCGAAGCGGCGGAGATCCAGATACCATTCCAGCGTATTGCGGCTCATTCCGAGCTCGTCGATGCGGGCTTCGAGTTTGTTTATGTCAGCCTCACGCTCGCTTCCTCCGATGATTTCGCCGATCTTGGGGAAGAGCACGTCCATCGCGCGGACCGTCTTTCCGTCCTCGTTCTGCTTCATATAGAAGGCCTTGATGTCCTTCGGATAGTCGGTGAGGATGACGGGCTTCTTGAAGTGCTGTTCCACAAGATAGCGCTCGTGCTCGCTCTGCAGGTCCGTACCCCAGCTGACAGGGTATTCGAACTTGTGCCCGCCGGCAACGGCTTCCTCGAGTATCTTTATTCCTTCGGTGTAGGGGAGACGTACGAATTGCTCTTTCAATACGCCTTCAAGACGTGCTATGAGGGTATCGTCGTACTTGTCATTGAGGAACTTGATGTCGTCATAGCAGTTGTCAAGGGCATATTTCACGAGATGCTTGATGAATTCCTCGGCAAGGTCCATATTGTCCTTGATGTCGTAGAATGCCATTTCCGGCTCCACCATCCAGAATTCGGCGAGGTGACGCGGAGTGTTGGAGTTCTCTGCGCGGAACGTGGGGCCGAAAGTGTAAACCTCTCCAAGGGCCATAGCTCCGATTTCGGCCTCCAGCTGGCCTGAAACGGTAAGGCTGGTGAGTTTCCCGAAGAAATCCTCCTTGTAGTCGATGCCTCCTTTCTTGTTGCGCGGCAGATTCTCAAGGTC
>JAKSJV010000030.1 GCA_024402005.1 Bacteroidales bacterium | reverse complement strand
GGCTGTTCCAGACGGCGCTTGGACCGGAGCATATATTCGAGGGTATTGGCCGAAGTTTCTCCGAGAGAGCCGGTGGCTGGTTCGATGTTCTGTTCGTTCAGGGCTTCGGTGATGTCTGAAGGAATCAGCTTGTACTGGGCCATTATGTCCGGCTTAAGCCATATACGCATCGAATAGTCGGCACCCCTTACATCCACGTCACCCACACCGGGGATACGTGAGACGGCAGGGACCATATTGATTTTCATATAGTTGGATATGAACTCCCTGGAATATGAACCATTGGGGGAGAACATACCCACCTGCATCAGGATATTGGTCTGTCGTTTGCGCACCGTCACGCCCATTTCGTTCACTTCGCTGGGCAGGGAGCGGGTGGCGCGGCTCACGCAGTTCTGTACGTTGACCGCAGCCATATCCGGGTTGGTACCCTGTTTGAAATATACCGTGATATTGGCGTTGCCTGTGCTGTTTGCGGTGGACACCATATAGGTCATATTCTCCACACCGTTGATGGCCTCTTCCAGAGGTACGACCACCGATTTCATCACAGTCTCGCTGCTTGCACCTGCATAGTTCGCGAATACGTTGATGGTAGGAGGCGCTATATTCGGATATTTCTCGATTGGCAGGGCGCTGAGTCCGATGAGTCCTCCAATCACGATTATGATTGAAATGACCGTGGACAGTACAGGTCTGTCTATGAAAGTCTTTATATTCATTGTTCGATGAGATTCTTGATTTTGACTTGCGAATCATCCTTGAGGAGGCCGACACCTTCCACTATGATGGTGTCTCCCTGCTCAAGCCCGCCGTTCACTATGTATTCCTTTCCGTTGGATATTTCGAACACATTGACGATGTGCGACTTGGCCTTGCCGTCCTCATACTTGTATGCGTATGTTTTGTCCTGAACCTCGAATGTTGCAGACTGGGGAATAACTATGCATCCCGTCCTCTCGTGCGGCAGAATGACGTTGCCGGCTCCACCTGAAAGGAGAAGTCTCTTGCGGTTGGGGAACTTGGCCCTGACCGACACGGCTCCGGTGTTCTGGTCTATTATACCGCTGATTGACTCTATGCGGCCCTTTTCGCTGTAGATCGAGCCGTCGGAAAGCTGCAGTTGCAGGTCAGGCATATTCTCGAGTACCTTTTCCAGACTTCCGAACTGGCGTGAAAGTGACAGCACCTGGCTCTCGTTCATAGAGAAATATACATACATCTCCGAATTGTCGGATACCGTCGTCAGCGGGGTGGCGTCCGTTGCGCTTACCAGGGCTCCCACGCGGAAAGGCAGGCTGCCCATCACTCCGTCCACGGGACTTTTCACCATAGTGTAGTTGAAGTTGTTCCGCGCATTGGTTTCATTTGCCTGAGCCTGGGTCAGCGATGCCTTCTCCCTTGCCAGGGTAGTCCTTGCCATCTGCAGGTCATAGGCGGATATGATTTTCTCCTTGAAGAGCTGTTCCTTGGAGTCAAGCGTCAACTCTGCTGCGGCTACGGCTGCCTTGCAGACATCCACATTGGCGATTGCTGTCTGCAACGCGGCCTCGTAAGGAGCCTGGTCTATGATGAACAGGGTTTGTCCTTTTGCCACTGTGGCCCCTTCCTTGACGTAGATGTCGGTGATGTAGCCGGATACTTTCGGCCTGATGTCGATATCCTGCTTGCCTCGTATCGTAGCTGAATATATGGAACTCAGCTCCCTGGATGTCGGCTGGAGTATCATCGCATTGTATTCGCGGACTTTTTTTGAGCTGTCGCCGTCGCTGCAAGCGCAGACAAGTGCGAGGCAGGTGAATGAAATCAAGAGTCGTGTCGTAATTTTCATTTTATTTTCCTTTTACTATGGCATCGCAATAGGCGCAGCGCACGACGCCCTCTTCCGTTCTGTGGAACAGGGGTTTTACGGCTTCATTGGTGCTGATGCATTTATTATTGTGGCAGTGCAATGCTTTGTCTTCGAAATATTCTGTGGTTTGCGGCATAGTGTGCGTTGGATCGTCTTTCCATTTCAATAAGCTGTAAATCAGCGCCATACGCACGAATTTTCCGTTTTCAGTCTGGCGGAAGTATGCGGCACGCGGGTCTTCGTCCACTTCCTGGGCTATCTCATTGACTCGCGGCAGGGGGTGCAGTACGGCCATTTTCTTTTTGGCTCCTTTCATCTTCTCGGGGTCCAGGACGAAGCTGTCCTTCACCTTGTCGTATTCTTCCTCGCTGGCGAAGCGTTCTTTCTGCACTCGCGTCATATAGAGCACGTCCAGTTCGCCTATGACCTCTTCAATGGTTTTGACCTCACGGTAATTTATGCCCTGACGGTCACATACGTCGTGTTTGATGTAATCCGGCAGGCGGAGTTCATCGGGAGCGATAAGAATCACCTTTATGTCCCTGTATCGTCCCAGGGCCTTTATCAGGGAATGTACGGTGCGCCCGAATTTCAGGTCTCCGCAGAAGCCTATGGTGATGCCGTCGATTCCTCCGAGCTCGCGTGTGATTGTCAGCAGGTCGGTGAGCGTCTGTGTGGGGTGGGCGTGAGAGCCGTCACCGGCATTGATGACAGGCACTTTGGAAAAGCGGCTGGCCACAAACGGAGCGCCTTCCAGATGATGCCTCATCGCAATTACATCCGCAAAATTGCCGACGACGCGAACGGTATCTGCCACTGTTTCACCTTTGCTGACGGAGGAGTTTCTGGCATCGGAAAATCCCAGAACGTTGCCTCCCAGTTCCATCATTGCCGCAGTGAAACTCAAGCGTGTGCGGGTGCTGGGCTCATAGAAGAGAGTGGCCAACTTATGGTATTTCAGTGCATCCCTGTATTTCTCGCGGTGGGAAATGATATCCTGGGCCAACGAGATTATTTCGTCAGTTTCTTCCCTTGTAAGGTCTGTGGGGTCGATGAGATGTTTCATATTTACAGACTGTTCCTGAATTCTATAATTTTTTCCGTCCATTCCGGGGCTATGTAGCCTTCTTCAGCCGCCACCTGTGTCAGCACGTCAAGGTTGGACAAAGAGTGGTTGATTACTTTTGCCGCGGCAAGTTTTTCCAGACCTTTCTTTATTCCGTATGTGAAGATGCTTACCACTCCCAGGACTTCCGCACCCGCTTCGCGAAGGGTCTCGACCACTTCGATACAACTTCCTCCAGTGGAAATAAGGTCCTCAATTACAACAACTTTCGTACCAGGAGCCACCTTGCCTTCGATTTTGTTGTTGCGCCCGTGAGTCTTGGCGTCGCCACGGACATAACCCATAGGCAGACCGAGTAAGGTCGCGGCGATTGCAGCGTGTGCTATGCCTGCGGTACTGGTTCCCATAAGAGCCTGTGCCTGAGGGAATTTCTCCTTTACCTTGTCGGCAATGGCCTGTTCCACGACCTTCCTGCTTTCGGGGTAGGAAAGTATCAGCCTGTTGTCACAGTAAATGGGGCTTTTTATGCCGCTGGCCCAGGTGAACGGGTCTTCGGGCCTGAGAAATACTGCTCCTATCTTGAGAAGTTCTTTTGCAATGGTCTTTTCCATATCTTTATTATTTCATTATCCGTTTATTCTGGCAAAAATTCCTTTACGCAACGCTCGTATGCCGCAACAGGATCTTCCGCCGCAGTGATGGGACGTCCCACGACGATAAAGTCGGAGCCTATCTCCCTGGCGCGGGCAGGAGTGGTTATGCGTACCTGATCGTCAGCAGCTGCATCGGCAAACCTTATACCCGGAGTTACTGCGATGAAGCCGCTACCGCATTTTTCCTTGACCATTGCAGCTTCGAGAGGGGAGCATACAACGCCGTCCAGACCAGCTTCAGCGGCATTGGAGGCATAGTGGGCGATAGTATCGGCAATGCCCGCCCCTATTAGCAGTTCTTTCTGCATACGCTCTTCGCTCGTGGATGTGAGCTGGGTTACGGCAATCAGCAGGGGTCTTGTTCCATCCTCCCGTGTAAGGCCCTCGAGGGCCGCTTTCATCATATCTATCGTACCGGCAGCGTGGACATTGGTCATATCCACGTCCAGATTTGACAGCACTTTCATAGTCTTGCGGACAGTATTCGGGATGTCGTGCAGTTTCAGGTCCAGGAATATCCTGTGCCCACGTTTCTTTATTTCACGCACTATAGACGGGCCCTCTGCATAATAAAGTTCCATCCCTATCTTAACGAACGGCTTCCTTGCGCAGGAAGCGAATTTGTCCAGGAATTCGAGCACCTGGGTCCCGCTGCTGAAATCGCAGGCTATTATAACGTCTTTCATATCCTTATTCCATTCAAGTTTTCAAGTCCCAGCTCTTGCATAAGACCGGGAAGATGTTCCACTATATCCTTGCAGGCCATAGGGTTGCGAAGATTCTCCGCTCCCACCTGCACTAGGCTGGCTCCGGCCATCATCATTTCTACCACGTCCCGCTCGGAAGCGACTCCGCCGCAACCCATAACGGGGATGTGGCAGGCACCGCTCACCTGATGCACCATACGGAGGGCCAGGGGAAATATTCCGGGACCGCTGTATCCGCCGTAGCCTGCCGCTACAATGGGTTTGCGGCGGGCAATGTCGATACGCATACCGAGGACGGTGTTTATCAACGTCAGCCCGTCCGCTCCTGCCTCCTCGCAGGCCTGCGCGATTTCAATGATATCGGTAACGTTGGGGCTGAGCTTTATGCACACCGGTTTTGCCCCGCATACGGCCTTGACAGCCTTTGTTACCTGTGCCGCGGCTTCTGCAGATGTCCCGAATGCCATTCCGCCGCCGTGCACGTTGGGGCAGGAGACATTCACTTCGATTATGTCGATTTCAGGTGCATCTGCGGCTTTTACACAGCACTTTACATATTCATCGATGCTGAAACCGCTGATGTTCGCGATTACCGCACCTTTGTATATCTTGCGCAGGGCGGGCAATTTTTCCTTTACGAGTGCATCTATGCCGGGATTCTGCAGCCCCACGGAGTTTATCAGTCCGCCAGGACACTCGGCGATTCTCGGGCATTCGTTGCCGTAGCGCGGTTCAAGAGTCGTTCCCTTGAGCGAAATGCCGCCCAGTATATTCAGATCGAAGCTGCCGGCCATTTCCAGACCGAAGCCGAAGGTTCCGCTGGCTGGAACGACAGGGTTCTTGAAATGAACTCCGCAGAAATTTACTTTAGTCGTTACCATACTATGTCCTCCTTCTTGAATACCGGTCCGTCCGCGCATACCCGTTTCGGACCTTTTGACGTGTGGCAGGTGCAGCCATAGCATATTCCGCAACCGCATCCCATCCTCTCCTCGAGTGATGCCTCGCCGGGGATTTCCAATGCGCCGCATACGGCCTTCATCATAATCTTGGGCCCGCAGGTGTAGAAACAGTCACAGTCCGTGGCCATTGTATCCAGGGCATCGGTGACAAAGCCCCTGACGCCGGCGCTGCCGTCCACCGTGGTGACCGCCACCTTGCACCCCAGTGCCTTGTATTCATCTTCGAGTATTATTTCCGATGCGTTGTTGAAGCCGAGTATGACGTTCACTTCAATGCCCCGTTCACGCAGTTGCTTCGCCAGTGAGAAAGTGGGGGAGGCTCCTATGCCGCCGCAGACTATCAGCGCCTTTCCGCTGCTCAGGGATGCGTCGAAACCGTTGCCTAGCCCTGTCAGTATGTCCAACTGTTCACCCGGAGTCATTGCGGCGATTTTTTTCGTACCTTCGCCCACCACCTTATATATAAGACTCATCTTCGTTGCGTCCCATTGCATCACTGCCAGAGGTCTGCGCAGGAAGAATCCGTCTAAGGCGATGTCGGCAAACTGTCCGGCACGCTCCGTTGCGCTGCAGTCTCCTTCCACCTCCAGTATGAAGGTGCGGTCCGCTATTTCGCGGTTGCTCCTTATTATGAACTTGCCTTGCTTCATTTGTATTCCGCGTCGATTGTTGATATGCTGAAGGTTATTTCCTCGAGCACGTTCAGCAATACGCGCACTGTGTCGAGGGCCGTGAATATGGTCACGTTGTTCTCTACTGCGGCGCGGCGTATTTCGTAGCCGTCCAGACGTGTCTCGTGCTGGTTTACGTCGATGGTGTTTATGACGTACGTCACGTGCCCCTTGCGCAGCGAGGCGACAATGTCGTCGCTGCCCTCGCTTATCTTGCCCAGGCTCTTGGTCCTGATGCCGTGCTCCTTCAGGAATTTTGCCGTTCCCTTGGTCGCCTGCAGGTTGAATCCCAGGTTGTAGAAACGACGCAGCAGGGGCAGGGCCTCCTCCTTGTCCTTGTCCGCAATGGTGGCGAAGACGGTTCCGTAGTTAACCACTGATATGCCTGATGCCTGGAGCGACTTGTACACGGCCCTGTTCAGGGATTTGTCATATCCTATGGCCTCTCCCGTCGACTTCATTTCAGGTGACAGGTAGGTGTCTATGCCCTTTATTTTCCCGAAGGAGAATGCGGGTGATTTCACGTAATGACGTGCGCTTTCCTTGTGATAGACTTCGTTTATGCCCTGCTCCTTCAGACTGTGGCCCAGCATTACCAGGGTGGCTATTTTCGCCATAGGGATGCCGGTGGACTTGGAAAGGAAGGGAACAGTGCGGGAAGAGCGGGGGTTGACCTCTATGACATAAACGTCATTGTTGCCGTCCACTATGTACTGTATGTTGAACAGTCCGACTATGCCTATCTCCCTGCCGAGTTTTACGGTGTATTCTATGATCTTGTCCTTGACTTCCTGGTTGAGCGAGAAAGACGGGTAAACGCTGATGGAGTCTCCCGAATGGACGCCCGTTTTCTCCACGTGCTCCATAATGCCGGGGATGAACACGTCCTTGCCGTCGCATATCGCATCGACCTCCGTTTCGCGGCCCTCTATGTACTTGTCCACAAGCACGGGTGAGTTCTCGCTGACTTCCACCGCATTGTGCAGGTAGTGGCGCAGTGTGTCTTCGTTGCCGACTATCATCATAGCCCTCCCGCCGAGCACGAAGGACGGGCGTACAAGTACGGGATAGCCTATCTCCGCGGCAGCCTTGACGCCTTCTTCCACGTTCGTTACGGCCTTTGCCTTCGGCTGTGGTATGCCGGTGCGGCGCATAATGGCTTCGAACAGTTTCCTGTCTTCCGCATTGTCTATGGCATCTATCTGTGTTCCTATTATGGGAATGCCGAATTCCGACAGCGAACCGGCAAGGTTTATGGCCGTCTGGCCTCCCAAAGTCACTATTACTCCCTGCGGCTTCTCCAGATTTATGACATTCATAACGTCCTCTGTGGTAAGAGGTTCGAAATAAAGTTTGTCAGAAATCGTATAGTCGGTCGATACCGTTTCAGGGTTGTTGTTTATTATTATGGCTTCGTATCCGGCTTCGCGTATTGCCCAGATGGCGTGTACGGTGGAGTAGTCGAATTCCACTCCTTGTCCTATCCTGATGGGGCCGGAGCCGAGAACCAATATCTTTTTCCTGTCGCTGACGACAGACTCGTTCTCCTGCTCGTAGGTAGAATAATAGTATGGAACGTCAGCCTTGCGTGAGCCTGCACAGGAATCGATGAATTTGTATCCCGGGACTATGCCTGCCTTTGTCCTGAATTTGAAGATTTCAGCCTCCGTCTTCCCCCACAACAGTCCTATGTATTTGTCGCTGAATCCCATACGCTTGGCTTCACGCAGAACGTTCTTGTCTTCTGGAGCATCGGCGATGGTCTTCTCCATTTTGACGATGCCGACAATCTTGTCCAGGAAAAGCATATCGATTTTGGTCCTGTCATAGATGTGGCGGATATCCACTCCGTTGCGGATGAGCTGTGCGATGGCCAGAATATGGTCATCGGGGGACTTCACAATGTACTGCAACAGGTCCGCATCGCTCATCGTCTCGAATTTCTTCTTGTAGATGTGGCTGCAACCTATTTCCAGTGAGCGTATGGCCTTGAGCAGGCTTTCTTCGAAAGTGCGGCCTATGCTCATCACTTCACCGGTGGCTTTCATCTGCGTCCCCAGCTCGTTGGTCGCTTCGCTGAACTTGTCGAAGGGGAAGCGGGGAACCTTGCATACGATATAGTCTATCGAAGGCTCGCAGCAGGCCGGTGCGTCCGCGACAGTAATCTCGTCAAGGGTGTAGCCCATAGCTATCTTTGCCGTCACGCGGGCAATCGGGAAACCGCTGGCCTTGGATGCGAGGGCCGATGAGCGTGATACGCGCGGGTTGACCTCTATGATGTAGTATTGGAACGACAGGGGGTCAAGGGCGAACTGGACGTTGCACCCTCCTTCTATCTTCAGGGCCCGGATGAGTTTCAGCGCGCTGGTGCGCAGCATTTCGTATTCCCTGTCGGAGAGCGTCTGGACAGGAGCGATGACAATGGAATCGCCGGTGTGGATGCCTACGGGATCGACATTCTCCATAGAGCATATCGTGATGGCGGTGTCGTTGGCATCGCGCATCACTTCGAATTCTATCTCCTTGTATCCTTTGATGCTCTTTTCTACGAGTACCTGGTGTACGGGTGAAAGGGCCAGCGCCCCGCGCATAAGTTCCACTAGTTCCTCTTCGTTGTCGGCAAAGCCTCCTCCTGTTCCTCCGAGAGTGAAGGCCGGACGCAGGACCACCGGGTAGCCTATCTGCGAGGCCACACGTATACCGTCCTCTATGGAATAGCATATCTCGGAGGGAATCACAGGCTCCCCGAGATTGACGCACAGTTCCTTGAAAAGTTCGCGGTCTTCCGCCTGTTCGATGCTGTGGAACGACGTTCCGAGGATTTCGACTCCGCACTCGTCGAGGACTCCCTTCCTGGCCAACTGTACCGCCAGGTTGAGGCCTGTCTGGCCTCCAAGTCCGGGAACGATGGCGTCAGGGCGTTCGTAGCGTATGATCTTCGCCAGGTATTCCAATGTGAGGGGCTCCATATAGACCTTGTCGGCCATATGGCTGTCGGTCATAATGGTTGCCGGATTGGAGTTCACGAGTATCACTTCATAGCCTTCTTCCTTGAATGCGAGACAGGCCTGTGTGCCTGCATAATCGAATTCTGCCGCTTGTCCGATGACAATAGGCCCTGAGCCTATGACCATAACTTTCTTTATGTCTTTTCTTTTCGGCATGGCTTAACCCTCCATCATTTTTACGAATTTATCAAAAAGGCCGCTTTCCTGGGGGCCGGGGGCTCCTTCAGGGTGAAATTGAACGGAGAAAATCCTGTCTTTTTCACATTCCAGTCCTTCCACCGTGTCGTCTGTCACGTCCTTGAAAGTCACCGTAAGACCTTTTTTGACGGCGCTGGTCTCGTCCACGGCGAAATTGTGATTGTGTTCCACCGTTATTATCCTGCCGCTGGCACAATCCCTTACAGGCTGTCCTCCGTGATGCCCGCAGTGCATACTCACAATGTCAGCTCCGTAGGAAAGCGCTATCAGCTCGTGCCCGAGGCATATTCCGAATATGGGTAATTTGCCTTTGAGCGCATTTATCGCCGAGATGACTCCCGTCAGTTGTTTCGGATCTCCGGGGCCGCTGGAAATCAGTATGCCGTCAGGGTTGAAGGCTTCGATCTCTTCGGCCGTGGTGGTGTATGGCACTATGGTCACGTTGCAGTTACGCTGGGTGAGAGCGCTTACGATGCCGTGCTTCATACCGCAGTCCACGACCACCACGTCATATTTGTGATGCGGTGTGCGGGCGAAGCTGCGTTTGCTGCAGCAGGTCAGTTCCGTCCAGTTCGTATCGGTCTTTTCGGTCTTTATCAGGGCAAGGGCTTCTTTGTCGGTGGTTTCCTCATCTACGATGGCGGCTTTCATCCTGCCTTGCTCACGGATTATTCCGGTAAGCATTCTTGTATCCACGCCGGCAATGCAGGGTATGCCTCTGTCTTCCAGCTCTTCAGACAGGGTTTTGGTGTAGCGGAAATTGCTCGGGCTTTCGCAGCACTCGCGTACCACGAGTCCCTTGATATATGAGTTCTTTGCCTCCGAATCTTCCTCGATTATTCCGTATTGCCCTATCAGGGGATAGGTCATCACTATTATTTCGCCGGCGCAGGACGGATCGGAAATGATTTCCTGATATCCGACCATCGAGGTGTTGAACACAATCTCGCCCACGGTCTGCCCACGGTAACCGTATCCTATGCCGGAAAAGGACATTCCGTTTTCAAGGACGAGTTTTTTCTTTTTCTGTGTCATCTTTATCTTCTGTAAACTGTTTTTCCTTTGTAAATTGTTTCTTCGCAGCGGCCCCACACCTGCATACCGTCAAACGGTGTGCTTCTGCCCATACTCTTGAATCCGGAACTGTCTATTGTGAAGGGCGTTTCCAGGTCGATTATGACCTTGTCGCCTTCATCCATAGGAATCCCGAAACGGTAGCGGGGATTCAATGCCATAAGTTCAATCAGCCTGTCCAGCGTTATTATCCCCCGACGCACCAGCCCCGTATAAAGTACTGGGAATGCCGTTTCCAGCCCTACTATCCCCATCGCGCTGCCTTCCAGCCCCTTTGATTTCTCCAGGGTCGAGTGCGGCGCGTGGTCGGTGGCAATCATATCTATCGTCCCGTCCTTGATGCCTTCTATCAGGGCGGCTCTGTCTTCACTGCTTCTGAGCGGAGGATTCATTTTGAAGCGCCCGTCTTCCTGCAGATCATCCTCGCAAAGAAGGAGATAATGAGGCCCGGTCTCGCAACTTACGTCCACACCCCTGTCCTTGGCCCTGCGGATAATATCCACGCTTTCTTTAGTGGAAATGTGGCATACGTGGTATTTGCAGCCCGTTTCTCCTGCCAGTTCCAGGTCTCTGGCAATCTGCCGCCATTCGCTCTCGGAGCAAATACCGCGGTGCGAATGCGCTGCGGCATAGCGTCCGTCGTGTATGTACCCTCCGCAAAGCAACGTATTGTCCTCGCAATGTGCGGCCAGAACGGCTCCTTCCTCCGCTATGGTTTCCATCGCCTTGCGCATCACCCTGTCATCCTGCACGCCGCTTCCGTCATCGGAAAATCCTATGACCTTGTCCTTAAGCGCCGCTATGTCCACCACTTCAAGCCCCTTGCGTCCGACGGTTATGCTGGCGTATGGTCTGACGTCGATTATGGCATCGCGGCTTATGATGTCCAGTTCCTCCTGCAGATGTTCAGGGCTGTCCGGGACCGGGTCGAGGTTGGGCATGGCGCCGACGCAGGTATAACCGCCGGCCGCCGCGGCCATCGAGCCGGTGCGTATGGTCTCTTTATAACCGAACCCCGGCTCTCTGAAATGAACGTGCACGTCAACAAACGAAGGGCTGATAAAAAACGAGTTTTTACCAGCCCTTTCGTCAGTTGTAAATCCGTATGAACTTTGCTGTGTCATCGGACTACAAAGTTAGTCAATTTCTACGAAATTGCAAGAAGAACTTGTTCTAAGTGGCGGGAATTATTGACGGAAAAGTCCGAAAAGTTCGGAATCCAGCCTGTCGGTAATCAATGCGAAATCCTGCGGGTTGTTTTCGTAGTCCAGATTGTCAACGTCGAAGATTATTATACGGCCCTTGTAATTGCTTATCCATTGCTCGTAGAGCCTGTTCAGATTGCCGAGATATTCCACGCTCAGCCCCTGCTCGTAGTCGCGGCCGCGTTTCTGTATCTTGCGTACTATACCCTCTATTGAACTGCGCAGATATATCAGCAGATCCGGCTCCCTGACCATACTCATCATCAGGTTGTAGAGCTGCAGGTAGGTCTCGTAATCCCTCTGCGACAGGTTGTCCATAGCGACGTTGTTCGCCACGAAGATGTTGACGCCTTCCATCAGCGTCCTGTCCTGGATTATTATATCGTCGGACTTGGAGATTTCCACGAGGTCGCGGAACCTTTGCGCCAGAAAATAGGTCTCCAGATTGTAGGACCAGCGCTTGATGTCCTTGTAGTAGTCTTCCAGATACGGGTTGTAGGTGACGGATTCGTACTTTGGAATCCATCCGTAATGCTCGGAGAGCATACGTGTCAGCGTGGTTTTGCCGGCGCCTATATTTCCCGCTATTCCTATGTGCATATCTGAAAAAAGCTTGACAAATTTAAGAAAAAATTTCCGTACATTTGGGCAGGAAAAACAAACTTTTTTGAAAACGACAAGGTACATATCCGTCATTCTACCGTTGAAGCTCGAATGGGAACCGTTCTATGCTTTGCCGGACGGGGTCGATGCCTGCGCAGGCGACAGGGTGAGGGTCGTTTTTGCCGGAAGGCTGTATCTTGGAGTTGTCTCGGGAGTGGATGTCACTCCTGATGATGCTGCTCTGTCCAGGGTACGTGAGATACGGGAAATCGTTAAGGAGAAACAGACGATTCTGCCCACTGAAATCACATTCTGGAGGAAAATGGCGGAATATTATATGTGCAGTGTCGGGGAGGTTTTCAAGGCCGCATATCCCACCGTCAAGGATGCGGATGTCACACCGCGTAAACAGATTGAGCGTCAGGCGGTTGAATGTTCTTCATTCTCACTTGCGGAAAACCTTGCCCCCGCCGCCGATGCAGTGTCTGATGCCATTGCGGAAGGCCGGACAGTCCTTTTGAAGAATACGGCTTCCGAGCAGATACTTCTTGACCTTTGTCTCCGGCAGAAGGGCAACGTGATATGGCTTGTCCCTGAACTGGAATTGGAGAAAGCTATGGAAGACCGCCTCCGTGAAGTGCTGGGAGACACCCTTGTCATCTGGGGGTCAAATCTCACCCCGGCGGCGAAACGTCGCGTGACCCGCCGTATCAGGGAGGGCGGGAAATATGTGCTTCTTGGCACGCGGTCGGCTCTTTTTCTGCCGCACAGGGACGTTTCTCTGACTATTGTTTCCGATGAACAGGACAGTTCTTACAAACAGACCTCTCCCGCTCCGCGCTATAACGGCAGGGATGCGGCTGTGATACTGGCATCCATTTTCGGTGCGGGCTGCGTTCTGGAGAGTATGACGCCTTCGCTTGAGAGTATGCAGAACAGCATTGCCGGCAAGTATGCTCTGGTGGAAAGCCCGGCAAGGATGTGCCCTGAATATGAAATAATAGACACTCGTGCCGAAGCCAGAAAGAACGGTATGGCGGAGGATCTGTCGCGCAAACTGATTGCCGCCGTCTCTGCGGCGCTGGAATCTTCCGCCGGATTTTCTGCGTTGGAATCTTCCGCCGTCTCAGGAGTCCCGGATTGTTCGGACGGTCCTGATGCTCCGGCAGTCATTTTCTACAAGCCCCGCCGCGCCGGTTTCCCTTCTCTTGATGAACTGCAGGGCCAGTTGGAGCAGCAGTTCGGCCCGGGGGCGCCGGGAGCGGAATTCCAAGGCAGTGCGGGTGCGAAGAATGGTTTGAGAAAGTGGCTGTTGACGGATGATCTCGTCGGAACTACGATTCCGGACGGAGTGCGTCTTCTCGTCATATTCGGAGCGGATGCCCTGCTCGGCAAACAGGATTTCCGTGCGGATGAGCGTGCCCTGCAGACTGTGCTTCAGGCAGTGAACTCCTGCCGGCCGGTATCGCCTTTGTGTCAGGATCGTTATTCTTCGAGTCAGGACCACGATGTTCTGCGCCCGCTGCGTGTCGTCATCCAGACCCGTGAGTCCTCCCACCCCGTGTTCCGTGCATTGGCTTCCGGGGATATCGCTCCGCTGCTCCGGGAGCGCCGCGATTTCGGTCTGCCTCCCTTCACCCGTCTTATGGATATCTGTTTCAATGACTCATTCCCTGACAGGGTATTCCGTATGCAGGACAAGATGCTTTCTTCTCTCGGTCCGCTGCTGGCGGAAGTGACTTCCGGCTCTTTATGCGGAAATGCCGTCGTCCCGTTTCCGGACGGTATCAGGATTACTCTTCGCAGAGACCGTCGCCTGACAGCATCCAAGCAGGCTGTCCGCCGTTTTGTTGATGAGTTCGAGAAGCGTGAGAAATATGCTGGACATATATTCTTTGACGTTGATCCTGTGTAATATAGGCCCCCATTTTGCTAAAAAATTTTGCAGAACGGGAAAATTAGCATATATTTGCACTCCCAAACAATGGTGTCATAGCTCAGTTGGTAGAGCAAAGGACTGAAAATCCTTGTGTCCCTGGTTCGATTCCCGGTGACACCACGCAAAGAAAGTGGCTCTTTAGCCACTTTCTTTGCGTCAGGGGCTGTGCCATTGCCGCTATTGCAATGTCAGTTTGCCTTCGAGACGGTAGCCGTTGTACGGTGTGACTTCGTTGTCGGTAAGGGAATAGGCGCCCTTGTCCAGAATTACGCCGCCGGAGCGTTGTGTTACGAATGAGCAGGAGCCGTTCACCACCAGGTACTTTTCATAGCGGCTGCCGGCTGTCCTGATATCCTCCTTCCAAGTATACAGCACCGGATATGTGATACTCAGCAGTGCCTCATAATTGGCGCTGTCACCTTCTGAATAATAGATGTCCCCGTGAGCTTCCCACAGGTAGAATCCGGAGCCGTCGTCAGGGAGCATACTGAGATAAATGCTGTTTAATTTGATGCCGTCGTTGGATTTTGTTGTGGTGAATATCCACGTGTTGTCCAGCACGGGAACGCGCTCGACCTTTATTTCCTGTGATTTGAGAGCATAAGTTCCACTGAACGATGGGTCGAAGATGTCAGTTTTCGTCCAGTCTATGGAGTTGAGGATTTGAATCGGTATGGAAAGACCGTCGTAGGCCATTCTTCCGGCCAATTCTTCCAGGACATAGGTTCCCTGACTCTGTGAGTAATTGAGCGAGCCGAGGTTGCAGGCCGACAGGACGGCCGTGGCTGCAAGTGTAAGCAAAATCTTTTTCATAGTCTAGAATCTGTATCCGATACCGGTCTGCCCGCCTATATATACTGTCCCTACGCCCAATTCTGCAAACCAGAACACTTTTTTGCCGAGTTCGAATCCGAACGGGACGCACTGTACTTCGAACTTGTAGCTTTCATCAACAAAATGACGGGCGCCGCTATTGTCGCGGTAACTGTATGTGAGGGAGGGATAATTGAAATATTTGCCGAAACCCATACCCGCTCTTCCGTAAAGCATTATTATCGGCCTGCGGAAATAATAGAATTTGGCCATAGGCAGTATGGTGAGGGCCACACCCGTTTCACGGCCGATTCGGCTGTCATCCTTGTGGTATTTGTCGTGCCATATCGGCGTGACGTTTATGTCGATTCCAAGGCCGAGCCATTTGAGTATCCTCAAATCCACCCCGACGTTCACAACTCCGCTGGTGTAGGCGGGACCGTAATAATCCCCATAATAGGTCGAGAGTGGATATTCGTTGTACGAGTTCTTTGCCTTGTAATAGTTTTGTGCGGCGACGGGACTTCCTCCAAGTCCCACTCTGACGCTCAACTGCATCTTGTCGAATTCCTCGCCCCAGGCATTCCAGCCCGTGCAGAGCAGCAGGGCTCCGGCGATGATTGATTTCAATGTAATATGTCTCATATCTGCAAAGATAAGATTTTTTTAAAATTCACTCATTTGTGCCGATGAATTTTATGAGTGCGGAGACATAAGTTACTAACCTTTTTCTTAATACCATTAAGATTCGGCCGCGTGGAATGTCTTATAGATATCAAAACTCGAAAATATGAAAAGAATCATTGCATTGCCGGCCATTCTCGCCTCTGTCATTTCAGCAGAGGCCCAGAACATTACGGCGGGGGAACGCATTGTCTGCGACGAAACCTGCCGCGAAGAATATCAGAGGACCGAGATTACGAAAGCCTCGGTTCCAACCCTGAATGTAAAAACAAAGGCACAGTCGGGGGCTGATTCCAAAGCCGCAACAGCGCCCCTTTATTCGGTCGTGTCTCCAGTAGGGCATTCAAGCGTAGAGATGATACGGCAGGCTCCGCGTCTTGAAACTCTTGACGGAAAGACCATCGCCGTTGTGGGCGTAAGCTTTATGACCGGCATAACCCACCCGGAGATCAAGCGGCTTATAAAGGAAAATTACCCGAGCGCGAAGGTTATCCTTCTGGACGAAATCGGCATTTCAGGGCCTTACCCGGCGCCCGGCGTCACCCGCAAGCAGAACGAGGAATTCAAGTGCAAACTTCAGGAGATGGGCGTCGATGCTCTTATCTCAGGAAACGGGGGATGCGGACTCTGCACCCCTAAGGAAGTCGGATCCTGCATCACCGCCGAATACCTGGGCATTCCTTCCGTTATGATTGCGGGGCCCGGATTCAGCGACCAGGCCCGTTATACATCGCGCAACAACGGTGTGCCCGTGATGCGCGTAGCCGAATATCCGGGAGCATTCGCCGCGGACTCTCAGGAGACGCTCCTTCGCAACACCCGTGAAGTGCTTTGGCCGCAGATAGTGAAGGCACTCACAACGCCCATCTCGCCCGAAGAACTCTCCGCGGCCCGTGACAGGACCGGCGATCTGCGCGATGACGTATTCTACGGCACACTCGAAGAGGTGGACGATTATTTCC
>JAKSJV010000003.1 GCA_024402005.1 Bacteroidales bacterium | reverse complement strand
AGTTGAGGCCGTTGTACAAGTTCGTTCTGGCGGAGAAGGCGTCGGAGAACGTCGCGCTGGCCAAAAGATATGAAAACAAGAATGTGGACAGATTCATAGGAACGTCAGCGGAACCGGTGGAGGTTACGAACGGCAAACCCATTGCAACGGCAAAAGCCGCGGCCTCTGCCGTAAGCGCTGCACGTGATGCCTTTCTTCAGGCTCTTCACGATTGTGAGGACAAACAGTTCAATTCGGCTCTGGTGCATTATGATATGGCGGTTCAAGAGGCTGAGAGGTCCGGAAAATCACAGGACAGGAAGGCTTTTTACCATATGAACCGTGGAGTACTGAAGGCGGAGATGATAGATTTCATCGCATCCATAGAGAACAGTGTACAGGCGCTCAGTATGGATGAAAGCGGAACCACCCGTGCAAGGGTGAAGGACCGTGTGAATCAGAACTACGATTATTCGGACGCGCTGTCCGACTTGAAGGCCGCCGCCGCATTGGCACCGGACGTGGCCTACATAATGTATGACCTAGCCAATCTGTATTGCCTGTCGTCAGACCACATCTCATCGATAAAAGCCTATACAAGGGCCATTGAACTCTATCCTTATTTCGGCGATGCTTATTTCAACAGGGCTCTGGTGCAGATTTATCTCAAGGAAAAGGAGAAGGGATGCAACGATCTCTCCGTAGCCGGTCAGCTGGGGGTCAGGGATGCCTATGCCGTAATCAAGAAATATTGCGAGAAGGATGAAGTTCATTAGTTTCACAAGCGGAAGTTGCGGTAATTGCTATTACCTGTGCAACGACAACGGTCAGGCTCTGTTGATCGATGCCGGCGCCTCTATGCGAAGGGTTCGCAAATCGTTGGCGGACAAAGGCTTGTCCTTGGATGCGGTGGAGTTGATACTCGTAACGCACGAACATCTCGATCATATACGTTTCCTTGGTACTTTCTGCAAATATGGCAATGCACGGGTGTGTGCGCCGCGGAAACTGCATTCGGTGCTTGCCGGGCATTCTTTCACGAAGGATCATATAGCGGCGTGCCGCTGCGTACTCGAGGAGAATGTCTGGAACGAGGTCGGAAGTTTCAGCATCAGATGGTTCAACGTGCCTCACGATGCCTCGCAGACCGTTGGATATGCCATAAAGGCGGATGACAGGCTTTTTGTGCTTATGACGGATTTGAGGAATGTCCCGGCAGAAGCGATGGAACTTGCGAAACAGGCTGACACTGTTGTGATAGAGAGCAATTATGATTACGATATGCTTTTGGACGGCCCGTATCCCCCTGAATTGAAACAGCGTATCCTCGATGAAGGCCATCTCGGCAATGCCGCGTGCGCGGAGGCGATAAAGTGTTTCTGGCACGACGGACTGAAAAATATATTCCTGTGCCATCTTTCCGGGAACAACAATACTCCGGCAAAGGCTTATGAATCAGCGCTTTCCGCATTGGAGGAATTGGGTGTGGGGCAGGGAACCGTACATTTGAGAACACTTGAGCGGGGCAAGGAAAGCCCGCTTGTTAATTTGTAGATATGAAGATACTCGTTACCGGAGCCGCTGGTTTCATCGGCTCGAATCTTGTTCTGAAACTCCTTTCCAACGGGCAGGACGTTCAGATTGTCGGTCTGGACAATATGAATGACTATTATGACGTCAGCCTTAAGGAATACCGTCTGGAACAGATAAGGAATAATGTTGTGAAGGAAGGGACCTGGAAATTCGTCAAGGGCGACATTGCCGACAAGGCTGCGGTCGAGGCGATATTCTCTGAACTGCAACCCGACATAGTCGTCAATCTTGCCGCCCAGGCGGGAGTCAGGTACAGCATCACCAATCCGGACGCCTATATCCAGAGCAATCTCATAGGGTTCTACAACATTCTCGAGGCCTGCCGCAACCATCCTGTGCAGCATCTTGTATATGCTTCATCTTCAAGTGTTTACGGTAGCAATAAAAAGGTGCCGTATTCAACGGAGGACAAGGTGGACAATCCGGTCAGCCTGTATGCGGCAACCAAAAAATCCAATGAACTTCTCGCCCACGCCTACAGCAAACTTTACGACATACCCAGCACCGGGCTGCGTTTCTTTACGGTCTATGGGCCTGCCGGGCGTCCTGATATGGCATATTTCGGCTTTACGGACAAGCTTCTTGGCGGGAAGACCATTGAAATCTTCAACTATGGCAATTGCCGCAGGGATTTCACATATGTGGATGATATCGTTGAGGGTGTTCAGCGCGTGATGTTCAAGGCTCCACAAAAGAAGACGGGGGAGGACGGACTTCCTGTCCCTCCGTATGCGGTTTATAACATAGGTAACAGCAATCCCGAAAATCTGCTGGAATTCGTGAAGATACTGCAGGAGGAGCTGGTTGCCGCCGGGGTGTTGCCGCAGGACTATGATTTCGACTCGCACAAGAGGCTCGTCCCTATGCAGCCCGGTGATGTTCCGGTGACTTATGCCGATACGTCCGCCCTGGAGAGGGATTTCGGTTTCAAGCCTCATACTCCCTTGCGTGAGGGCCTGCGGAAGTTTGCACAATGGTATAAAGAATACTACAGGATATGACGGAAAAGGTTTATGCCCTTGTCACCGGAGGAACATCCGGAATGGGGCTGGAATATGTGCGTGAACTGGCACGCCGCGGCTACAATGTGATAGTTGCCGCCTTGCCTGGCAGGACGGATGAGAACGGAAATCCTGTGGGACCGCCGTCTCCTGAAGTCATATGCGATTTGATGACGGCTGAATATCCGGGGCTGGATTTCATTCCCGCTGGTATCGACCTGGCGAGAACGGAGGCTGCGCAGGACTTGTATGACAGGGTTTTCGCGGTGCGTCCGGATGCCGTCGTAGAGGTCTTGATAAACAATGCCGGCATCATCAACATCCGCCACTTCCGCGAGATGACAGCGGCCCAGTTGAACAGGGAACTGCTTCTGCACAATTACACCACCACAATGCTGTGCCATCTGTTTCTTCCTGAGATGGAGAAGCGCGGCAAGGGTTACGTACTCAACGTTTCCTCGCTTGCGGCGTGGCTTCCGGAGCCTTTCATCAGCACTTATGCAGCCACCAAGGCATACAACAGGATATTCACTCGCGCCCTGCGCACGGAATATTACGGGACTGGCGTGAAGGTGGCTACTGTGTATTTCGGCGCCGTCGATACGCCTCTTTTCAATCTGAAACCGAGTTTGAGAAAGTTGGCGCGTAATCTTCACGTGATGATTACTCCGCAGAAGGCAGCCCGTACGGCCCTGGATATGCTTTTTTCCGGCCGCAGCGGCAGGATGCCAGGCGTGGTCAACCACATAGGCAAATGGTTCTGCCTCGCCCTCCCGCGTCCGCTTGTAGCGAAGATTGACCGTTATGCCACTGAAAAAACGTCCCGAAGATAATATGAGGATTTTTGTCATTTCTCAGTCTGAAGTCATCGGTCATACCGGAGGAGCAATTTCCGTCTTCGGCCATTTCTGCAATATGTTGGACAAGGCCGGTTATGAGGTATATGCAATGTGCTGGTCAGAAAGTACGGCTGTTCCGTCATATCTTAATGAGCGGATACATTTCGTGAATTTGAGATATGTAAACGGAGGTCAATCGAGGTTTTCACGTTCTCTCCGCTTTCTCATTGATACTGACAAACCGGATTTGCTTGTCTTTTTCTTTCCTTTCCTTTATACATATGCTCACTTGCCGGGAAGGTATGATTCGATTCCAAGGATTCTGATGTTCCATTCGCGTCCCGATTTCTATTTCGCCCAAAAACATAATCCCCGGTTATCTCTGAGTCTGTGTTATCGTAATACGGTATCCCAGATTTTACTGGGCAGTTTCAAGGATCTTCTTCCTCGTTTCATAAGGAAAGGCCCGGTGACTGTCATTCCCAACTATGTTGCAGGACCGGATGTCTTGTGCGATTATTCCGCAACAAGGAAACGCATCGTCTATCTTTCCAGGATTGATCCAAGAAAAGGGATTGATCTTCTTATAGATGCATTCGCCCTGTTGCATCCGATGTACCCTGATTGGTCCGTCGATGTCTGGGGAGAATCAGAAACTGAAGAATATCTGGAGAAAATGAAATCCAGAGTGGAATCTAAAGGCCTTGAAGGATCTTTCTTCTTCAGGGGTGTTACGCGGGAGTCTTTGAAGGCAATGCTTGATTATGATTTCTGTGCCTTTCCATCAAGGTTTGAGGGCTTCAGTCTGGGATTGGCCGAAGCTATGTCACTTGGGCTGCCGTGTGTAGGTCTGAAATCTTGTACCGGTGTAAACGAGCTGGTTCTGGATGGTGTCAATGGCATTTTGTGCGATGACGATCCTCAAAGTTTCGCCCGGGGGATGGAGAAACTTATGCTGTCACAGGAATTGAGGGCGGAAATGGGTAAAAAGGCCGGCCTTTATATGGAACAGTTCTCGGAATCCGTATACGAGCAGAAATGGCTGTCCTTGATTCACGACATCCTGGAACACGGGAAAGCGCGCGGATGCTGCAGCAATCGTTCGGCCGATGTGAGGAAACTGGTAAGGTTATAGGCGGCAGTTACAAACTCAAATTCTGTATCTGTTTTTGCCGGACAATTTCTCAGTTTCCTGTCTTTCTTTGTGGCGTAATATTTTTCTTTTCCCAGGGCGAGCCGTTCTGCGAATATCAGATGGACGCGAGAAGCACGTTATTGCCGATACATATATTTTAGTCTTCACCGCAGATGCCGCAGGCATTCCTGGCATATATTATTTCATCAGGTGTATTTCGGGGGAGAAAAATTCCTGATTCATTCGCCGGTGTAGCTGTCCTTTTCTTCGGCGGGACGGGTTGTGCTCTCGAGCAGTTCGCTGCCGGGAGAGAGAGGACTGAGGGTGAATGACGGACATTCTGCGGGGACGAGTATGGTGTCGCCCTGGTGCAGCCTGTAGTCGCGTACAGTGCCCTGCTCGTCGGCCATCTGCAATGAAACTTCGCCCTTGATGCAGTTGTAAACGAGGAATGCGTCGGAATCAGCAGCTTCGACTTGCATTCCCTCGAAAAGAGTGATGTGGTTGACCGTGAACTGCGGGCAGTCGACCAGACAGACAGTGGTTGTCTTCTTCACGGGCGCCGGTGCCGGAGTGTATGCGCCTGCATCATATTTGTCGTAATTGATGATGTCGATGGCCTCGTCCAGATGCATCTTGCGCGCGGTCTTGGGGTTGAGTTCGCGTCCCCAGTCATAGAGGCGGAAGGTCATATCCGACGATTCCTGGATTTCGCAGACCATTATGCCGCCTTCCGCTGCGTGTACAGTGCCCGGTTTGATGAAAATCACGTCTCCCTTGTGCGGATGTATCACGTTGAGAAGTCTGTCGGCCGTACCGCTCTTGCAGGCATCGTAGAACTGCTGCGCGCTGACCTCCTCCTTGAAACCCATATATATTTTAGCATCGGGCTTGGCATCGAGAATGTACCATACCTCCGCCTTGCCGAGAGAATCGTAACGCTCCTCGGCCACCTTGTCGTCAGGATGCACCTGCACGGAGAGTTTGCCTTCGATGCTCAGGAATTTTATCAGCAGGGGAAACTGGGTGCCGTACCAGGCGAACACCTTCTCGCCAACGACGCGCTCCATATATGTCTGCATCATATCTCCTATGGTATTGCCCTTGAGCCAGCCGTTATCGATGACCGAATCCTGCTCTCCCATATCGGCCAACTCCCAGCTTTCGCCTATCAGTTCGTCTTCGGGAACCGGTTTCTCGTTGCCGTCCTCGTCGATTTCAATGAAACTCTTGCCGAGCACTTTCACCAGTGCGGTGCCGCCCCAGGGCCTGCGTGAGGCGATGGGAATGAATTTGAAGGGATATAATTTCTTTTCCATATTCTTATATTTTCATATTTTTATGCAAGTCCACACAAATTTAGCGATAATCCGTCAATTTGAGCCTGAATTTTGCGGATTTCCCACTCTCGAACTCCTTTATCTCCTCCAGCGTGAACCCCAGTTTGAGATATACCTCCCCTTCGTCTCCTTCGGAAAGCGGGGCGTAGCTCATTACGTCATCGGGTCGCACTTCTTCGATGAAGGCATTCAGCATCTTCCCCATACCTCCGGATACGCGCACGCCCTCAACCGAGGCGTATCTGACCCATTCGTATGATTTGATGCTGATCCCGTCCTTTTCCCATTTCCTGGCATTCGAGAAACAGGAAACGGCCACCAGGTCACCCTTGTGGAACAGTCCGTCGTGTCCTTCCTTTTCCACGAACAGTCCGTAGCAGTAGCGGCACTTGCTCCAGCCGTAGCGATGGTGTCTTTCGATGAATGTCCTCGCCTCTGGACCGTCCATTCTCCGGACATTGCAGTTCCTTGCGAAAACGGAAATGAAATGTTCAGGGAAACTCATGGTAAATATTGATGGAAAATCTTTTCAAAGTTACGGAAAAATCCGCTATATTTGCTAAATGAGAAAGTTAATCTTCACGGGGCTGTGCCTGCTTGCTGTTTCTTGCTCACACACAGATGATTACGACGGAAATGAAATAAATGATAATATAGATACCACTATGCTTAAGCTCAATTTGAAAGGTTGCGACACCTTCGTAAAAAACGCAGATTACAGGAAATACGTTGAAAAGGCATACAAGGCCTTCGATACGCTGGACAAGGAAAACGGTGAAGGCAATGATTTCCTCGGGTGGAAACATCTTCCTTCAGAGACGTTGAAAGGCACTATCGTCAAGGAGTGCAGGGAGGTCTGCGACAGGTGGCAGGCCAAGAAAGTGGACCTTGTGGTCGCCATCGGTATAGGCGGCTCCTATCTCGGAGCAAAATGCGCCATCGAGGCTCTCAGCCATACATTCGATGCAACACTTCATACCGGCAAGGGCGCCCAGGTGGTTTTTGCCGGCAACAATCTCGGCGAGGACTATCTCTGTGAACTCATCGACCTTATGAAGACGAAGAATGTGGCCTGCATCGTGATCTCGAAATCAGGTACGACTACCGAGCCTGCCGTCGCCTTCCGCATCGTGAAACAGTTCATAGAAGAAAAATACGGCAAGAAGGAGGCTTCCGAGCGTATCGTCGCAATTACGGACAAGTCACGCGGAGCCCTCAAGAGTCTTGCGACGGGTGAGGGGTACAAGACTTTCGTTATTCCCGACAACGTGGGCGGACGTTTCAGCGTCCTGACCCCTGTAGGACTTCTGCCCATAATGGCGGCAGGTTTCGATGTGGAGAAAATGCTGCAGGGCGCTAAGAAGATGGAGGACGTATGCGGCGTGTGCTGTGAAGAAAACCCAGCAATACAATATGCTGCAATGCGCAATCTTCTTCATATGGAGAACGGTAAGACAGTGGAGGTGCTGATCAATTTCATCCCGAAGCTCCAGTATTTCGCAGAGTGGTGGAAACAGCTCTACGGCGAGAGCGAAGGCAAGGGCGGCAAGGGTATTTTCCCCGCTTCCTGCTGCTTCACCACGGACCTGCACTCTATGGGTCAGTATATCCAGGACGGCAACCGCATATTGTTCGAGACTCTTGTCAGCGTGGACAACCCTGCACACAGCCTGAAGATCGAGGCGGACGAGCAGAATCTCGACGGACTCAACTACCTGGCAGGCAAGAGCGTGGACTATTGCAACCATATGGCTCAGCTCGGAACCCAGCTGGCGCATATAGACGGCGGTGTTCCTCAGCTTGAGGTCAATGTCGCAAAACTTGACGAAGACGCTCTCGGACAACTGTTCTATTTCTTCGAATATGCTTGTGGCATAAGCGCTTATATGCTGGGAGTCAATCCTTTCAACCAGCCCGGCGTAGAGGCCTACAAGAAGAATATGTTCGCGCTTCTGGCAAAGCCCGGTTATGAAGAAGCCGGCGAGGCTTTGAGGAAACGTCTGTAAAGCTTATCGGGACAGATGACTCCTTTTCTGAAGCAGGTAGCCCGACACTATTGCGCGGAATTCGGCGGGGATGGCGGTCTTGTGTTCGTCGTCCCCAGCCAGAGGGCTGTGGTGTTTTTCCGCAAGTATGCCGCCGAGGCGGTGAAGGAAAGCGGACTTGCCCCTGTTTTCGCTCCGGAGATTCTGTCCATCGATGATTTCTTCGCAAGTCTTTCCCCCTTGAAAAGGGTGGATCAGATACTTCTGCTGCTGAAGCTGTACGATTGCTATAAGGAGGTTTGTTCCGAAAAGGGCATTGTTGCGGAAGAGCTTGACAAGTTCGTTTTCTGGGGAAATATCATCCTCTCGGATTTCGGTGATGTGGACAAGTATCTTGTTGATGCCGAGGACCTTTTCCGGAACGTTTCACAGTACAAGGATCTGCAGGACGATTATGAAGGTCTGTCTCCGACGCAGAAAGCGGCTCTGGAGGCTTTCCTCGGCCAGTTCGAGAAGGACGGCAAGTACAAGCGCCTCTTTGCCGCGACCTGGAATATCCTGTATCCGCTGTATGAGCGTTTCAATGCCCTTCTCAAGGAGGAAGGGACAGCTTATGAGGGGAGTTTGTACAGAAGTCTTGCCGAGGATGTCGAACGGCGTGGCGTCGAGACTGTGCTTTCCGGCGCATACCCGAAATGCGGCAAGGTCGTCTTCTGCGGCCTGAATGCCCTGAACGAGTGTGAAAAGAAAATACTCAGGCGTCTGCAATCCGCAGGCAAGGCGGAATTCTGCTGGGACTATGTCAGCGAGTGGATTCAGGACCCTCAGAACAAGTCCTCATTTTTCCTGAAAGAAAACATAGCCGCTTTCCCTCAGGCCTTTGAGCTGGAGCGCTGCGATGCGAAACCTGAAATAGAGGTGGTCCGGGTACCGTCGGCTGTCGGGCAGACAAAGCTTTTGACGCAACTTCTCTCGGATAAGAGCATTCCTGCCGACGAGAATACGGCGATAGTGCTTCCGGACGAGTCCTTGCTCCTGCCTATGCTGAATTCCGTTCCGGAAAGGGTGGAAGGCATCAACGTGACTATGGGCTTTGCGATGAGTTCCAGCTCGTTCTTCAGCCTTATGGATGACATTTCCCAACTGCAGCTGCACGTGCGCAGAAAGGATGGAGTCGTCTCTTTCTACCACAAGAACGTCTGGAGCATAGTGAGCAACAATATTTTCGAGGCCTTGTGTGACTCCGGAACGAAAGAAAAGGTCGTGGCGATGAAAAGCGCGAGGCGCTATTATGTGCCGGCCGCCGACATAAACGGAACGCCGCTGCTGGACCTTGTGTTCACCAGTCCCGTCCCTGACCCGGAACACAGCACCGACAATGCTCCTGTTGCCGACTATCTTATAGGTATATTGAACTACATAGGCGGCAGGATAGCTGGAGATGAGGAACTGAAGCGTAAATTCTCCCTGGAGCTGGATTTTGCGATGGAGTATGTCAAGACCGTCAACCTGCTCTCTTCGAGACAGGTCTCCGTCACCGTGCCCACCTGGCTTCGGATGCTGCGCTCCCTTTTGCAGAGCAAGAGCATACCTTTCAAGGGTGAACCCCTGCACGGACTTCAGATTATGGGACCGCTGGAAATCAGGGCTCTGGATTTCGACAAACTGTTCATCCTCAGCAGCAACGAAGCAGTGTTCCCGCATAAAAGTACGTCGCCCTCGTTCATCCCTCCGCTTCTGCGCCGCGGATTTTCCCTGCCGACATACGAATACCAGGATGCGGTGTGGGCCTATTATTTCTACAGGATGATACAGCGCCCGTCCAAAGTCTGGATGGTACTCGATTCAAGGACGGAAGGACTGAAATCAGGGGAGGAAAGCCGTTACATAAAACAGCTGGAATATCACTTCGGCGTACCGCTCGTACGCAAATCGGCCGACAGCGTTCCGCGTCCTGCCGCCGATGAGCCGTCCATAGCCAAAACCGAAGATCATATACGCCTGATGCGCGAAAAACCGTTGTCGGCATCGGCTATAAAACAATATCTTGCCTGCCCGGTAAGATTCTACTATTCATTTGTCGAAGGCCTGGATGAAGAGGAAGAGGTGGCAGAGTCCCTGGATGCCGGGATGACAGGCAATGTCTTTCATAAGACTATGCAGCATATCTACACCAATCTGGGCGGGAAAGTTACTGCGGATGCCCTCGCTGCAGTGATGGAGGACAAAGCGTATATACGCAGGACGGTGGAGGACTTTATCAGGAAGGAACTGAATGACGATTCTATACACGGGCGGGATCTGGTTGTAAGCGAGCTTATACGGAAATACGTATCTGCCACCCTGGAATGTGATTTGAATTTCATCCGCCAATCCGGCCGGGAGTACTTTGAGATATACGGTCTGGAGGAGAAGGTCGAAGGACGTATGGGCAACTTCCGCTTCAAGGGATATATCGACCGCCTGGACTCGTTGTGCGACGGACAGATCAGGATTGTCGATTACAAGACAGGTGAGGTGAAGAAGGAGGATGTCAATATCGGTGACGGCAATGCGGAGGATACGGCGGCAAAGATTTTCGGCACTTCAAATCAGAAACGTCCGGAGATAGCCCTCCAGATGTTCGTGTATGACTATCTCCTGGCCCGGAAAGGTCTGGACAAGGGCAGGATTGTGGTCAACAGCGTTTATTCGACGCGCAGCATCCTGAAGGAACCCCCGTTGAACGTCTATAAGAATCAGAAGTTTTACGATACGATGTGCTCTCAGTTGGGGCGGATGCTGGAGGAGCTGGAAAATCCCGATCTGGATTTCCGGCGCACCGACGATGCCAGGACCTGTGAACATTGCAAGTTCAGAACCATTTGCGGACGATGATAACGATAATGAAAGCATCCGCAGGCAGCGGAAAGACATATACGTTGGCCCACAGGTACATCGACATCCTGATGAATGCTCCGGATGAGTACGAATACCGTCATATACTGGCGGTGACTTTCACCCACAAGGCCACCGCGGAGATGAAGGGCAGGATATTGCAGGAACTCTATGCCCTGTCACGGGACGGGAGACCGGAGAATGCCGCCACTGCGGCCAAGGCTGGCCGTATCCTCAGCCATATACTGCACGATTACAGCGCTTTTGCCATAAGCACCATCGACAGTTTCTTCCAACAGACACTGCGAGCGTTCGCCCGTGAACTCGGACGTTTCGCCTCGTATCAGGTGGAGTTGGAGAGCAAGGACCTCATAGAGGAGACGGTGGATTTCATATTGGATTCGCTGGACCCTGACAAGCCCGAATGCCGGCAATTGATGGAATTCATACTGGAAAGTATGGAGGAGAAGGCCGCAGAAGGCAAAAAGCCGGATATCGAGTCCGATTTGAAGGATATCGCCACGCAGATCGAGAGCGAGAATTTTTCCGTGAAGGCCGCAGCGCTCGGTCTGAAGGTCGAGCAGGATTATACGCCGGACAAACTCAAAACCCTGAAGAAACTGTGCCGCGACGTCATAACCTCGTTCGAGCAGGAAGCTGTAGGCCGCAGCAGGGAGATTCTGCGCAGCGCGTCCGCCGCCGGCATAGCCCCGACTGATTTCAATGGCGGCTCCAAATCCTGGTTCCTATGGTTCGATAAATTCGCGAATCACGAGCGCGGCAAGCGGTTCGAAGCCCTCACCCCCGCCTTTGTCAAGAAGGCGACGGAGACAGAAAGCTGGTTTTCGAAATCCAATGTCGCATTGCTGCCCAAAGCGATCGAGGCCGTGGGTGCGGAACTCGGAGACTTCGTGAATTGGTGGACAGGTCGTTTCAAGGCCTACAATACGGCCTGCGTGATTATGTCCAGGCTTTACGGCCTCGGGATAGCCGCATCCCTGTCCTCGGCATTCCACAAGTTGCAGAATGAAAAGAACGTTGTCTGCCTGTCGGAGTCCAATGCGATATTGAAGGACATCATCGACGGGTCCGATGCGCCTTTCGTATATGAAAAAATAGGGGTTTATTTCAAGCATTTCCTTCTGGACGAGTTCCAGGATACGTCTGTCACGCAGTGGGACAATTTCCTGCCGTTGCTCAAGGAAAGCAATGCTTCCGGTGGCAACAACCTTATCGTAGGAGATGTCAAGCAAAGCATTTACCGTTGGAGGGAGTCTGACTGGAGCCTGCTTGACAGCGGCGTAGAAAAGGAATTTCCCGAGTCGAAGCCCATACCGTTGCAGAAGAACTGGCGCAGCGCCGAAGAAATTGTCAAATTCAACAACGGTTTTTACCGTGATGTGGCTTTGAAATTGGACCGGACCGTCCCGGAAGGAGAAGGGCGCAGGATTTCGGACATTTACTCGGATGTCTGCCAGACTGTGGGCAAGAAGGAACATATGGGTGACGGTGGAGTGCAGACCGTATTCTGCGAGGATGCCGATGCCGAACTCGAAGCCATCGCGAAGGCCATCCATATTGCTCACGAAAACGGAGTCCGGTACGGCGACATAGCGGTCCTGGTCAGGAAAAATACCAATGGCACCGATGTCGCGAACAGGTTAATCACTGAAAATATACCTCTTGTAACGGAGTCATCCCTGTGCATAAAGAACTCGATTTCCGTCAGGAGGATGGTCTCCCTTATGTCGTATGTCGGAAATCCGGACGACAGGCTCAATGCGAAGATAGCCGAAGGGCTTGCCGTTTCCCATCTTCCCGACTCGTTCCACAGTCTGGCCGGGCTTTGTGAGGAGTTGTATCTCATACTGGCGCAGAATGACAGTTACCGTGACGATTTGCATAACGATGTCGTGTATATAAATGCCTTTATGGATTATCTTATGGATTATACCGCATCCAACGGCAATAACCTGAAGGATTTCCTGCAGACATGGGCGGATGACAATCCGTCGATATCTTCTCCGCTGGGAACCGATTCGGTGCAGATTCTGACCATACACAAGAGCAAGGGACTGGATTTCCCATTCGTGATAGTGCCTTTCCTGGAGGGCATCACATTGTACGAAAATGGCAGGACTCGCGACTGGTGCTCTCCAAGGGCGGTGGACGGTCTTCCGGCAGAACTGGAGAACAAACTTTTCCTTGTGCCGCTCAGCAGCAAGTCCGAGGATACGGCTTTCGACGAAGCCTATCGCGCGGAGAAGTACAACCAATGTGTGGACGCAATCAATCTTATGTATGTTGCCACGACCAGGGCGGCAAAGGGTATGTTGCTGATAGGCAAGCCAAAACAAGGCGCATACGCGAATTTCGCCGATATACTTTACGATTGGTGCGAAGGCAAGGAACTTACCCTTGGAAAAGGTTTCGGATTCAGCTGTCCGGCGGAAAAGGAAACTGCCCGCGCCGGTGGCTACACTCTCGGCTACGATGTCATCCCAACGGGAGCGAGACTGGGCGTCCGCCCCTATGCGGAAGAATTCTTCACCACCGGTTCCGACGGATTCGGCTCGATGTCTTTCCGCCGCAGGGGCATAGTCCTGCACGATATACTGGGCAGGGTGATTTACAAGGAGGATTTGCCTTCGAGCGTCGATACGGCCGTTGCGGACGGATCCATAAAAAGCAACGACAGGGATTACATACTTTCTTTGCTGACTGACGCCATTGAAAAGCATCCCGGGTATTTCCCTCCGGCAGACAGCGGGGTACGCATTCTTACCGAATGCCCTATCATAGGTAAGGATGGTAGGGAAAGCCGTCCTGACAGGGTTCTGATATATCCTGACGGTAATGTCGAAATCATCGACTATAAGTTCGGCGCATACTATGACGAATATGAAAGACAGCTGGAACGCTACAGGTCCCTGTTTATGGAAATGGGCTTCAAATCGGTGAAAGCCGGTCTGTGGTTTGTCAATAAAAATGTTTAATTTTGCAGGAAATCAAAGTCTCCCGATATGGAAAACATAGTTAACGTCCTTGAATACAATACGCATAGAGAGAAAATGACGTTGCCCGAATACGGCCGTCTGGTCCAGAAACTGGTGGAACAGATCAAGCAGATTCCTGACAAGGAAAAGCGTTCGCAGCAGGCAAAGGCCGTCGTCCGCATTATGGAACTGCTCAATCCTTCCATACACCAGCAGGAGAACTGGGAACACACTTTGTGGGATAACCTGTACATAATCTCCGATTATGATCTGGATATAGACTCACCTTTCCCCGTTCCGCAAAAAAAGGAAGTCGAGGCTGTCCCGAGAGTGGTCCCCGTGCAGAAAAAGCCCGTCAAGGCCACCCATTACGGACGTAATATCGAGAGCATCATCGAACTTATTGCCGCCAGGGAAGACGGGGAGGAAAAAACGGCGATGATACAGGATCTGGCAATTTATATGCGTACCCAGTATCTTATATGGAACAAGGACAGTGTCGAAGATCAAACCATTTTCAACGATATAGAAAAACTGTCTGACGGCAGGATAAAAGTTCCTGAGGGATTGGAACTTACTCAAATCAACAAGCAGGCTACGTTCAATCGTCCGGGTCTGAGTACCGGCGATCAGCCGCGCAGACGGAACAACAAGGGCCGTGGCCAGCGTCACGGTCGCAGATAGTACTTATGGCAGGTATGAAAGAAATAATAGACCGTAAGAGGCTCGCGGTACTTGGAGGGCTCTTTCTCGGAGTTTTTTCCGTGTTCACCCTGATTTCGTGCATTTCATTCGTAATCACCTGGAAGCGGGATCAGAGCCTGCTCGCCGCGCCGTCCATCTTCCCTGCATCGATGCGGATTGCGAATGACGGCGGGGGACTCGGATACCTGTTCGCCGAGGCTATGATGAGCTCGTGCTTCGGATTTGCCGTGTTTGTGTTGTGCGCCGTTTTGCTGGTCGTTTCCTTCAAACTGGTCGTATCGAAAAAGGTGGATTGGGTCAAAGCCGCGGTCTGCGGCATAGGGGGAACGGTGCTCACTGGATTGCTGCTGGCGGATGTCGCGGCGATTTTCGGCGGTTCACTGACTACTTTCCTCGGTGGAGGCATAGGTGGCAAGGCATCCGCTTTCATCGTGGCCTCGATGGTACATCTGGTCGGGGATGTGGTCACTCCCATAATCATTCTGGCGCTGATGGCCGGGATGGTCATACTCTACCTTCCGGAAAAACAGGCGGAGAAACCTGACGATGATCCTTCGGAGGAGGATTTTGCTACGAATGATGGCGATTTTGTAGCAATCGGGCCGGAAAATGACGGGTTTGCTACAAAAAACGATGATTTCGTAGCAGCCGTACCTGAAGATGAGCCTGTCCCTGAAGAACCGGAATCGGATATGTCTGATGAGGGATCCGAACAGGAAGAAATGGCGGTCAACGTTACCGGACCGGAAGAGGAACTTTCCACGGACGTCGAAGAGGAACTCCCTCAACTCGACATACGCACGGACGTGAACCGTTACAAGTTTCCGTCTCTGGACCTGCTTCAGGATTATGCCGACAAACGCTTCACCCTGCCCAAGGAAGAGGTGGACCGCAACATCACAAAGATAAAGACGACTCTTGCGTCATTCAAGATACCCATCGATTCCATATCAGCATCGGTAGGCTATACCGTGACGCTCTACAAGATAACGTTGGGGGAGGGCGCCAGGGTGAACCAGATAAAGAATCTTGAAGAGGATATCGCCATCAAGATAGGCATAAAGGGAGTCCGTATCGTCACGCTCGCCGACGCCGTCGGTATCGAGGTGCCCAATGATGTTCCTTCCGTGGTTCCTTTGAAAGCCATACTCAACAGTGACGCCTTCCGTAACATTCGGGCGGAACTTCCCGTAGCGCTCGGCTATACCATAACCACCAAGGCCAAGGTCTTCGATCTGGCCGATGCGCCGCATCTCCTTGTCGCCGGTGCTACGAAACAGGGTAAGTCGGTGGGACTCAATGCTATAATATCATCGTTGCTTTATGCCAAGCACCCTACTGAGCTGAAGTTCGTGTTCATAGATCCGAAAATGGTCGAGTTTCAGCAATACAGCAAGCTCTACAAACACTATCTCGCCGTACTTCCTTCTCCCGACGGTGACGAAGACGAGCAGCAGAAAGCCATTGTAAAGGATCCCAAGAGCGCAGAGGTCATTCTCCGTTCGCTTTGCGTGGAGATGGATGAGAGATACAAACTCCTTTCCGAGGCCGGGGTGAACAAGATAACCGACTACAACGAGAAATTCAGCAACCGTCATCTTCGCCCGGACAAAGGACACCATTTCCTCCCGTATCTGGTTGTGGTCATAGATGAGTATGCAGACCTCACCAAATCGACTTTCGGAGGCGACAGGAACCTCAGCCGGAGCATAGAGAACAGCATCATACGTCTGGCGGCAAAGGGACGCGCGGCCGGACTTCACGTCATAATAGCCACCCAGAGGCCTTCGGTAGATGTCATTACAGGCACTATCAAGAGCAACTTCCCGACGCGTCTGGCCTTCCGTACGGCGTCCCGTCAGGATTCGATGACAATACTCGGGGTCAACGGGGCGGAAAAACTGATAGGCAAGGGCGATATGCTCTTCTTTACCGGAGCTGACGCGGAACGTGTTCAGTGCGCTCTCGTAGGCTCGTCCGAGATAGATGCCCTGACAGGTTCCATTGCCGAGCAGACGGGTTTCCGCCAGTCCTGCACAACGCCATATTATCTGCCTGATCCCGGTGATGGCGCAGAAGGAGGCGAGGGCTCTGAAGGCGGTCTGGTGGATATGAAGAATCTCGACCCCCTGTTCGAGGAGGCCGCCCGTCTGGCCGTGATGAACAGGAGCATAAGCACTTCGATGATACAGCGCAAGATGCAGCTCGGTTTCGCGCGTGCCGGACGCATTATGGATCAGCTGGAAAGTGCCGGTGTAGTAGGACAGCAGCAGGGATCCAAACCGCGCGAAGCTCTCGTTCCCGATCTCGCATCGCTGCAATCCATACTTGACGCCTATATTCAATAATCCGCCATATCCGAATAGTCTTTATGAAAAATCGTCTTCCGATTCTCTGTCTTTTGGCTCTCTGCCTTTCGGCAGGCAGTACGTGTTGGGCTCAGACCAAAGACTTCTCGGCATTCTTGAAGACGGTTGCCGGCAAAACCGTCGAGATGCGGATGAAGGTTACGGCCCGCGACCCGCAGACCGGCCAGAGCGTAAGCGGTTACAGCACGCTGAAATACCGTGACGGTATGTATTCCGTCAGCGGTGACGGCGTGGATCTCAGATGTGACGGCAAGACGCAGTGGACGTTGATGAAAGCCAGCAAGGAGGCGGTCATAGACAATGCACCGAATCTGGATATGTCCAAACCGGAAAATCTGCTGGAAGCCTGCGGACTAAGTGCAAGGAAAGCGGATATCAGCGTAAAATACGATGAAAAGGGGCTTGTGCGGGAGGCTGCCGCCAAATTGAACGACGGGAGCAGCATAGTCATAAAGACCGTTTCAGTTTCCCTTTCCGACAAATTCGATCAGAAAGCATTCAGATTCGATACGTCGAAACTCGGCTCCGCCTGGGTTGTCACTGATTTAAGATAAATCCCTCAGAACACCACATTCCGTCACTGCTGATGAGGCAGGCTTCGAGGTCGTCCCTGCTTTCGATGAAGTCCCTGGCCTGTTCAGGGCCTATCACCATACAGTATGTCGCCATTGCGTCCGCAAGGGTTGCATCCGGCGCCATTACAGTGGCGCTGAGCAGGTTGTGCTTCACGGGGTAGCCGGTACGCGGGTCGATGGTATGAGAGTATTTTACTCCGTCCACGATATAGAACTTGCGGTAATTTCCTGAAGTCACGACCCCGTGGAGACGTTCTGACGGTACTTCGAACTTACAGCTGAGGTCTTTTCCGGGGGCCATATTATCGTCGAAAGGCTTGTCTATGCCCAAAGTCCATCTTTCTCCCTTCGGATTGAGCCCGCTGCAGAAGATTTCTCCGCCGATATTCACCATCATATCCGTGATGCCCTGCTTCCGCAGGTATGAGGCAACCATATCGGCGCTGTATCCCTGGGCGATTGCATTGAAATTGAGCTTGTTCCTGTCGTGTCTCGCGGCCTCGATTGCCATCTGGTCAGGCATCCGCCCGTTTTTGAAGCCGAAACCCCAGATGTCGAAAAGTTCAGCCGCTCTCGTGTCCAGAGCACCGTCGGTTGCGAGAAACAGGGAGTCTCCGTATGCTGTAAGTGAGGTGAAGACGCCTGATTCGGCACTTCCATCCTCAGGTATATCCTGCCCGTCATTGTATCTGCTGAGCAACGATGCGGGATTGTATCCGGAAACGCTGCGGTCTATGATGTCCAGGACGCTGTCGATGCCTTCTTTCAGGTATGCGGCCTGACGTGCCGAGGCATCGCCGACCTTGCATTTCACTTCATAAGTCCCGCCTTGAGCGAACCCCTGTAACATAATGTATTGTTCTCCCGCACAACCGGTCAAAAAGAGCGCTGCAATTGCCGATATGAGTATTCTGCGCATATAATAATGTTGGATTTGCGCAAATATAGTGGTTTTTAGCAGAAAAATTACCATCTTTGTATGTTTAACGTTTTCACAGTGAAGTCTCGTTTTTTCACATATCTGTTTATGCTCACCCTGCTCTTCTGCGCAACGTGTGTGTGCTCTTGCAAAAAGGACGAGAGCGAGGCGACGAAGAAGTTTCTCAACGGCAGTCTGAAGCATGAGAATTTTCCTGCATATGTGCTCGTCGGGCATTCGTTCTCATATAAAGTTGCCGGTGTGTGGCATCCTCTGGTGAGATTTACCGAGGAAGGTCATCATCTTGGATATTATTATACGATTTCGGGATTGAGTTCCAAGGCAGATACCGTTTATCAGGCCAATGCCGTCAATCATCTGTCAATGATAGATATGCACGATCCCGTCACCGTGGACGTATTTGAATTGGAATATCCCGATACGCTCGGTACCTTCTCCTTGTCAGGTGTGGTATTCCCGGAGGATGCGGACATCTATTATTCAAGTTCGTTGACTTCGACCGTAACCACCGTGGATCCAGACAAGAGCATTCCGCAAATCGCATTGGATACATTGGATATTTCAAGGCCGTTCTTTACAGACGAGAGGGACGAAAATCAATACAACTATGTCGTTTCAGATACCCTGGGCCGTCCGTATCCTTATCCGTGGATGCAGCAGAACCTTGCTTATGCCGGCGAGGCAGGGGAGTTGGGACGTCCTTACGGTGATCTTGAGGACGTGAATTATCTGTTCGGACGCTATTATACCTGGGAGGAAGCCCAGAGTGCCTGCCCCAAGAATTGGCGTCTGCCGACCGAACAGGACTGGGTTAATCTTGCCAATATTGTAAATCCCGACGGCAACTACAAAGAATATGAAGAGTTCGCGGGTTTTGCCGGCTATCTCAAGATAGACGCAAAGTTCAACGGTGTCAAAATGTGGGAGTTCTGGCCCGAAGCCCCCGTGTGGTCGAATTCGATGCTGCACGTGATTCCCACGGGATACTGCGCCAACGTTTCAGGCAATGATTTCAAAGGTCTGGGCGAATATGCATTCTTCTGGTGTGCGGACACCAATCCATATGATTCAGGCAAGGCGTTGTACAGATATTGCCATTATCGTGAGAATGACTTCAAACTGGGTACTACAGACAAGAATACGATGGCAATGCCCGTTCGCTGTATATATGATCCCGAACCTACTGAATAGCTGATATCGTTTCCATCAGCATCCTCAGCCCCATTACGGGCATTTCACAGATTCTATAAAACCAGATGGTATCCACTCCGACGGTACAGGCGGCCGTCGCGATAATGCCGCACAGCATTACAACGGTCATCAGCGGGGCCGCAAGCAGGTTGGTGACCAGAAAAAACGCAGGGAAGGTGCCGGAATAAAGATAGCTTAGAGGACCCGTAAAAATCTGGCAGGATATGCAGAGTGAGGCCCCTTCCCATATCTTCGAGTCCATCCATCCCCGTATGTGTGGCCAGAGAAATACGATCCCTATCATTGCCAGATAGCTGAGCTGGAACCCCAATTCGCTGATTCGCAGCGGATTCATAATCAGGTGCAGAGTCAATGCCGTGCAGAATATCTGCTGGGGAGGCTGTCTGCGGTGCAGCATCAGCGCGGTTTCGGCCAGTATAATGAACAGCCAGGCCCTGACGAGTGACGCCCCGGCTCCGCAGAACAGGGTGTAAAGGCCTGTAATAATGATTGTCGCCGCGCTGCGGACGTTACGGGCTGCCACTGAATTGCCGAAAACGCCCAATATTCTTCGTACAATCAGGTATATTATGCCCAGGTGCATACCGCTTAATGCCAGAAGATGAGCCGCTCCCGCTTTACGGAAGGCATTCACCGTATCCGCGTCCAGAAGGCTTCTGTCACCGCATATCAGGGCCAGCAGCATTGCATTGTCGCGTTCTTCCGTAAAGGGGATTCCGAGAATGATCGACCTGACGTGAAGGCCGGCCTGCGGAAAAACAGCCGTTGTCCTGCCTGAAATTCCCGTTATGTACGCATTGCAGTAGCAGAATGCTCCGGTAAGGAAAAATATCATCGTCCACGCTAGCGGATTGCGCGATGCCTGTTTCCGGTATATGCAGTACACCGTTGCGGCAAGTGCGGCCGTCATAAGCATTGCGCCTGATGCATAACGGGCTGCAAGCGGCAGAAGCGAGGCTCCGCATATGAGGGCAGCCGTCCCTGCACCCATCGTAACGGGGATGCAGACTGCATATATGTTTGATGTCCGCGACATATGTTTCAAATCTACTTGGAATTAGTTATCTTTGTATGCTTTTTAGAAAATAAATAATTTTTTTTATGATAATTCTAGTTCTTAATTGTGGCAGCTCCTCTTTGAAGTACCAGCTGCTGGATATGAAAGATGAGGAAACTTACTCATTGGTAGCCAAGGGTTTGGTGGAACGTATCGGTATGGATAGCGGTCATTTGAAACACACGCCGACCGGTGGCGATTCATTCGAGCTCACAACGGACATTCCCGACCATACGAAAGGGATCCAACTGGTTCTGGAAGCCCTTACCGATGCAAGGCACGGCGTACTCAAGAGTCTTACGGACATCGATGCCGTCGGACACAGGGTACTCCACGGAGGCGATGTTCTCTTCAAGAGCTGCCTTGTGACTCCCGAAGTCGTAAAACAGATAGAAAAATGCTGCGACCTCGGTCCTCTGCACAACCCTGCGAACCTTATGGGTATCAACGCCGTTACGGCAAATCTTCCCAAGGTGCCCCAGGTAGTGGTGTTCGATACGGCGTTCCATCAGACAATGCCCGACTACAACTATATCTATGGCGTTCCGTATGAGTATTATGAGAAATACCGTATCCGCAAATACGGTTTCCACGGTACGTCACACCGCTATGTCAGCAAGCGTGGCGCACAGTTTGCCGGACTGGATTTGAGCAACAGCAAAATCATCACCTGTCACCTCGGTAACGGAAGTTCGATTTCAGCAGTTCTCAACGGCAAATGCTATGACACAAGTATGGGTCTGACTCCGCTTGACGGCCTTTTGATGGGTACCCGTTGCGGCAGCATCGACCCTGAGGTTGTGTGCTACATTATGAACAAGGAAGGCCTCACTCCTTCCCAGATGAGCACCCTTATGAACAAGAAGTCAGGTCTTCTCGGCCTCTCGGGCGTAAGTTCCGACTGCCGTGACTGCGACGCCGCAGTAGAGGCCGGCAACGAGCGTGCGAGGATAGCAATGGACAAGCTTACTCACGACATCATCAAGTATATAGGTGCGTACGCAGCACAGATGAACGGTGTGGACCTTATCATCTTTACTGGCGGCATAGGCGAGAACAATGCCGTTATGCGTGAGCAGGTCTGCAGGAATCTTGAATTCCTCGGTGTCAAGTTCGACTCTCAGGCAAACAAATGCCGTGGCGAGGAGAGAGTGATTTCAACTTCAGACTCCAAGGTAAAAGTTGCGGTTATCCCTACGAACGAGGAACTCGTGATTGCAAGGGATACGATGAATATCGTCAACGGCCTGGAATAAAAGTGCGTTCGGTGACGAACTCATCGACGCGTCCGAGCATATAGGATTTCACATCCTCCCATCTGTAATAAGGGAATGACGCCGGCTCCGTCTCCGTAAAATGGCTCTCTACGCCATTGACAAGGAGTTTTACAAGGACATCGCCATTCCTTTTGTTTTTGGGACGGTAGAACACCATCTGCATATTCGTTCCCATAGGGGAGCGGTAGGACTGGAACCAGTACAGCAACTCATCGTCGGTGGCCGGATAGTGGGCGAAATTGTCCATATTCAGCAGCAGGTAAAGCGTCATCATTACGTGGTCATGCCCGAAACGCAGATCTGCACCCTTCTCGTTGTCAGCGATGTGCTTGTCCGCCTTTGCAACGATGTCATCAAGGATAGCGCAGCAGGAGGTCTGGTACTTGTAGTATTCCTTGAAACGCATATAGTTGTCCACTTCCCAGAAATCGGCGAATTCCTTTTCTGTGAATATGTCATCAAGATTCACCCTGTTCTCTTTCGGGAGGCTGGGCATTCCGGCTACAAGCATATATACATAGAAGGTAGTCATCACCGGAGATTTGCCGGCGAGGGCTTTTTCCGTATCCTTGAAGATACGTGCATATATGTCCATCCATCGTGGCATCTTGCGGTTGAAGAAACTTTCAAAATCCTCGCTGTATGGATTCACAAGCGCCGGACCTTTGTAGCGCAGTTCGTTTTCCCCGAGATTCGGAGCTGTAGCTTGTTGCTCCAGAAACCCCTGATGTGCATATAACTGCACTGAAGGGCGCAGCCTGGCAAGTTCCGTACAGAAGGAAGTCATACTTACTATGGAGCGTGTGGATTTCGATACGACAGCATCGACACGTGCATTCTTTCCGAATACGGAAGGAAAATTTTTCACCATAGTCCCTGCTATTACCCTATGCTGGTTCCAACCTGCTTCAGTCAGATCTCCGGTGTGATATTTCACCTTGTTATAGAAAACCGTTACACTGTCCAGCAGTTTCCTGCCATATTCTGTAAGATTGTCAGCCGAATCAGCCTGATTCAACATTTTGAACAGTGTGGTATAGGTTTTGGGTGTATAGGCATAGCGTGAACCGTGACGTCCGTAGTGGCTGATATAGAACGGTTCATAGCCTTTTGGAGCCTTCGTGAGTGCAGGCACGTTGAAATCTATGAGATTGTCCAGACCACCGGCCTTCATAAAATCACCGGCTATTTCTTCTTTGACATTGAAATTCTGTCCGGCAAGTGAAATTCCGAATAGGATGATAAGAGATGTTAACAGCGTTTTTTTCATATATGTCATCATAAAATGCATTGCAGTGTAGTACCGGCCGGAGTCTTGTAAATGTTGACACTCTTGCATATACCCCTCAGTATGGATGCTTCCACAGAATGTTTGTCAGTTTCCAGAATGTCATCTGCCAGTTCTATGGGCGTAAACACGCATACTTCCTTCTCGGATGTCTTTTCGGAATAGGAGACCTTGATTCTGACACCGGAAGTCGCGCCGACAATGGACAGGCCCTCCTCGATGCAGTGCCTTATGTGATTGATGTCGATAATGGACATATTGTATTTTATGCAGAAATTCTCCGCACCGGCCATCATCGCATAGAAGTCATAGATGTCGGATTCTATGTCGAAATGGTATTCGCGTATCTGGTTGATGAACTTGCGCGTCTTTTCCTTTGTCGGGTTGTCGAATATCTGATCCGGGGTCCCTGATTCGTAAATGACGCCCTCGTCCATATAGAAAATGCGGCTGCTGACCTCGCGTGCGAAACGCATTTCGTGGGTTACTACCATCATCGTGAGTCCCTGCTTTGCCAGAGACCTCATTACGCCGAGAACCTCGCTGACCATCGTAGGGTCCAGTGCGGATGTAGGCTCGTCGAAAAGGATTATCTCGGGATCCATCGCCAGGGCGCGGGCAATGGCCACGCGCTGTTTCTGTCCGCCGGAAAGTTCAGAGGGGTCTGCATAGGCCTTCTGCGCCATACCTACCATCTTCAGAAGTTCCATAGCCCTTTCCTCGGCCTCCTTGCGCGGTTTCTTAAGGATCTTGATGGGAGCGAACGTTACGTTTTCCAATATGTTCATCCCGTTGAAAAGGTTGAATGATTGGAACACCATACCCATCTTCCTGCGCAGGAAGGGCACATCAGCATCGGATGACAGTATATCGAGCCCGTCCACTATGATGCTTCCTCCTGTCGGCGTTTCAAGCCTGTTCAGACAGCGCAGAAAGGTGCTTTTACCCGTTCCGGATGGCCCTATTATGCTGATTACTTCGCCCTTGTGTACTTCGGCGTTCACGTCTTTGAGTACGGTGACGTTGTCACTGAATCTCTTGCTCAGATGCTCCACCTTGATGATGACGTCATCTTCCATATGCTTTTTCCGCGGACGTCTTTTCGCCTTTTTTCTTGTGTTGACGATAATACAGGCGACTCCCGCAACGCAGGCAAGCAGGATAATCGAATATAGGACGTTGCGTTGGCTTTGATTCCCGTTATCTGCGGCACTGCCCTTTTCGGAGGGTCTGTGCACCATTGCGATTACCTTACTTTCATAGTAGGGAACCATTATTATCTGTTTCTCCCTTTCCGGAGTCTGGCTTATGGCGGAGATGGCCATATCGACCTTACCCGTTGAGATGCTGGGGATTATGCCTCCGAAATCCATATTGCTGAACTCGACCGGGCGCCCTATATACCTTGCGAATTTGCGGGCCAGTTCCACTTCGTAGCCGTCGAACTGCCCGTTCAACATAAAGCTGAAGGGTGGTATTACTGCCAGGATGGCAATTTTTACAGGTTCGCCCTCTTTCGGGAGCTCTATCTCCCTATGGCTGTCCGGTCCGTATGAAGAGAGCCATCTTCCCAGCATTTCTTCGTGTTCACCGGAACTCTTGAGTTCGTCGATGAATGCCCTGAACTGCTCGGACAATTCCACCTTGTCCTTGCCGAAACCGGCGGCAAGAGGCATTGCAGGCATACTTGTGTCGATATATGTGAGCTCGGGATGCTCGTGCAGGGGATGCATCGCAACGATGTCATCTATGTAAAAAGCATCCATTTTCCCTCTGCGCAGGGATTCGATGGCATCGATTTCACTGTTGAAGGACATTACATTCTCTATACCGAATTTTTTGTGGCAATATTGCTCGGCGAGCGATCCCAACAGCACTCCGACCTTCTTGCCCTGGAAGTCATCATCCGTCTTGTATTCTTCGTAGACCGTATTGTGCTGTGTGCAGCTTTGTGTGGCAAGCATCAGGATGGGCAGAAGAATCAAAGCCGCTTTTTTCTTTTTGCGGGGCTTGGTCAGTGCCTGCAGCAGCAATCCCATAAGCCAGGCGATGATGAAATAAATCACGGCCACCAGAATGAGAGGGAAGAATGCCTCGAAGGTGCAGGCTCTTATTATGTCGGATGCTTTCGTTAGGTCCATAACGGCGATGTATCCGACTATGGACGTGCTTTTGAGCAGGCTGATGACCTCTCCCTGATAGACAGGGATGACGTTGCGTATGGCTTGTGGCAGAACAATGCTGATGAAGGTCTGGGTCTTCGTGAGCCCCAGGGATAGCCCGGCTTCGGTCTGGCCCTTGTCTATGCCTTCTATGCTGGTTCTCAGCATCTCGCTGACGTACGCGGCCGAGTTCATCCCGAAGGTGATGATTGCAACGATGATTCCTGATGCATTGACCGGAGCGAGCACTACGTAATACATTATCATCAGCATTACCAGTACGGGAGTGCCTCGCATTATGTCTATATATCCTTTTGCGATTTTCTGCAGCCATTTCCTACGGTTCATTCTCATCCAGCATATCCCCCCGCCCAGCAGTGTGCCGAATATTATTGCGAAGAAAGTAATGACAAGGGTGGTCTCAAGACCGTTTATGATATGCATATACCTGTCCTCTACGATGAAATTGTTGTAGAAGGAGTCGGCTATGCTTTTCCAGAAAGACGTTAATAACATTATTGTCAGAATATACGTATACAAACTCCAAAGTTACGAAAAAATGCTTAACTTTGTCTGTTGTCATTATACTATTTTAAGGTATGAACAAAAGATTTTTCATTACTGCATTGGCAGTTATGACACTGCTTTCCGCAGTTTCTTGCAAGAAAGACACCCCGGCATATTACGATGCCACAGTGACGTTCCGCCAGACAAAGGACGGCGGATGCTTCATCGTCGTCAACGATTCGACCGAACTGCACCCGTCGAACGTTTCACATTATCCCTTTTATCCATTCAACGAAACGAGGGCTATGGCGGGCTATTTTGACAACGGTCCCGCCACTCCGGAACACGGGTTCAAGTATGCCAGGAACGTAACCGTGAATTATTATAGGCCGATGCTTATGAAGATGCCCGTCGAGAGTCAGGGCCAGACCAAGGATGATGAAATGTACGGCACAGAACCTATAGGGCTGTATCTCTATCCAACTTTCCCCTGTACTCTGATCGAGGACGGATATCTGAATCTGAGTTTCGCTTTCGGCCCTTATGGCCCGTATTCCCACCATATAAATCTCGTTTACAACGTTGATGACGATCCTTACAAGATGGAAGTGCATCACCTCGTAAGCGATGAGAATGTTCAATCCAACGGTTTCATTGCCAACGGGCTTGCAAGTTTCCCTCTTGTGAAACTGCCTGATACACAGGGAAAGACTGTTGATGTTACCCTGATATGGAACAGTATGAAGACGGGCAGAAAGGAAAGAATCGTCTTGAAGTACAATACCCGTCCGGACTGGCCTTCAGATTCCTATTCGAATTTGATTAATTAGAAAATAATTAGTAATTTTGAAAAATTAAAAATTATATCATTATGGCAAATACCAAATATTCAGGTACCCAGACCGAAAAAAATCTGGAAGCCGCTTTCGCGGGTGAGTCACAGGCGCGCAACAAGTACACCTATTTCGCTTCAAAGGCGAAGAAAGAAGGCTTCGAGCAGATTGCCGAACTCTTCCTCAAGACGGCGGACAATGAGAAGGAACACGCAAAACTGTGGTTCAAGGAACTCGGCGGCATTGGAACGACGGCAGAGAACCTTGCAGCTGCAGCCGCAGGGGAGAATTTCGAATGGACCGATATGTATGAAGGTTTCGCAAAGACTGCCGAGAAAGAGGGCTTTGCCGAACTGGCAGCGAAATTCCGTGGCGTGGCCGCCATCGAGAAGCGTCACGAAGAGCGTTACCGCGCACTTCTGAAGAACGTCGAGACAAGCGAAGTATTCAAGAAATCCAGCGTGAAGGTATGGGAGTGCCGCAACTGCGGACACATCGTGGTCGGTGAGGCCGCTCCTGTTGCCTGCCCGGTATGCGCACATCCTCAGAGCTATTTCGAACTGCACACTGACAATTTCTAGGACTCACCTATGAAATTGATGGCGATAGCCAATCTGACGGACAATTCCTTCGTACGGGCCGACCGTATGGGGGAATTGTCTTTTGATGCCTTGACTCAGGCCATAGGCGGCTTCCTTTCCGCCGGTGCGGATATGATAGACATAGGAGCCTGCAGTACGGCCCCGGGCAATGACGTTATTTCGGATGAGCAGGAGTGGAGGCGTCTGGAACGTGCACTTCCGGTGATTTTCGAAGCTTTTCCGGATGCCGTATATTCCCTTGACAGTTTCCGGCCGGCAGTAGTGTCTGATGCATTGAAAATTGCAGACAGCCTGCTCCACGATGTCCACGAACAGTTCATCATCAACGACATCTCGTCCGGGATGCCTGAATTTGCCGCTGAAAAGGGGCTGCAGTATATTGCAATGGCAGGTACGGCCGACCCGTACTCCTTCTTCCGGGAATTTTCTCTCCGCGCCGGGACCTGCGGGCTGTCCGACTGGATTCTGGATCCCGGTTTCGGTTTCGGCAAGACTCTGGAGCAGAATTGGGATGTACTCGATCATCTGGACAGGCTCACTGAGTTCGGCCGCCCTGTCCTTGTTGCACTGTCGCGCAAGAGAATGATTTACCAGCCGCTCGGCCTGACTCCCGATACCTGTGCGGAGCAATCCGTCGCCGCAGAGCGCATCGCCATCAGTCGCGGTGCATCCATCCTTCGCACCCACGACCTCAAGGCCCATACTTCATCATAAAATCAGGAAATCCCGATAGCGATGGTCGTGCTGCCGTTCAGCGGCGGGCCTGCCATTATTTCCATAATCGTGGTGCATACTCTGCCCAACGACTTGACGGTAAAGCCGTTCCCGTCCGCATCCATAGTGTACAGGGCCCGACCGTCGTTCATCTCGTCCTCAACCAGGTCGTCCCGCAGCCATATTTTCATATTGGAAGGGGAGTGTACCACTGTAAAATGCATTTCTCCTCCAAGCGGAAGTTCATAATAGTTTTCATAAAAGACGCCGTCCACCACAGTACCTCGCGGTTGGATTTTCAAGTACGGCTCGGCATCCCTTTCCATCAATGCGCTCTTGTCCACGCGCCACGAGTCATCGCACAGGAGACCGTCCCGTTGCGGGCACACCGTCACCGTATAATGGCAGTTGCGCTGTACCATATATGAATTACCTTCGCGCAAGTAGAAACGGTATTTCAGGCAACGTCCGCCTGAAGTGTAATATACGGGAGAGTCGTAATCGATTTCAAGTTCTATATAGGAACAAAGGTCTTTGTCCAGCGCTCCCTGCATATTTTCCAGCAGGTAAACCTCGTTTATGTCCCCGCCTTCAGTATAGTATCCGCTCTGGAACACCTCAGAAGGGCTTTCTATCCTTGACGGAGGCAGTATCCACGCAACCTTCGGGCAGTTCCCCACCCGCACGAGGGCGACGTTGAACTCCACGTCCCTGTCCAGCCGGCTCCTGTCCAGCTTGACCGTTACCTTGCTCAGCAACCTTTCCATACCGATGTCCAGAGGCTCCGGTTCCGGAGACGCTCTGTATTTCATCGCCTTGCCAATCATAGGCATCCCGTGGGAGAATCCGTCCGGCCTCGGCAGATGGTAGGAGACGTTTTTGAAATCGTCCCAGTCCATCACTCCCATATCATATCCGGCATTGGCAACCGCGGCTATGGTGTATTCCCTATGAAGTATCAGGTCTGAGAGGAGGTGTATTTCCCCGTACATAGGGGATGAATATTGAATGAATTTGTGATCTTCAATCAATCCGCCCTCTCCGAATATATAAAGGTTTATGTCCCAGATGGCATCCTCATCCGCAGTTGCGGCTTTGGCTGCAATCCTGCCGCAGTCCAGGACTATGGCCTGCCTTACTCCGCCGTCGCTGTCGGCGAGCGGTCCGCGGCACGAACACGGAATGGCTGCAAGGGCGCAGCATAGCACTGCTTCAGTAAAGTATCTCTTCATTTTCATACTCCTCCCAGGGAACGGCCTCCATCATTACGTCGATCATTGAACTTTCCGCCGGTACGTCAGGATCCAGAGTACCGGTTCTCGTGATGGTGAGGTCATAAATATATCTGTGACCCGGTTCAACCGTCCCGTTTCCCACGTTTATAGGATAATAGTAGGTGACACCCTCTATCGTACCCTCTATGACAAGACGTGTGGTGCAGGTACCCAATCCGCCGTTGCCGCCCCGGCAGGGATAGCAGTACATCGGAATCCCGGATACACCGTCATCCCGTAGGATTTCCGGATGAGGCAGATTGCGGCAGCCTTCGGAATCTTCCTTCCCATAATTGTATATCTCACGAGGATTGAAGTCCCCCTGCCACAATATGGGGCATATCCCGCTGACATTGATAAGATAAGCCCTGGCATTCTCCAGAACGGCATCCTTATACGGCCTGGCGCTGAAATCCGTACGCAGACTGCGCACTGTTACTTCAGCCAGCAAAGGAGTCAGCGATGCGGAATGCTCCCCTGAAGGTCCGGCGGTCACATTGATGACGGCGCTTCGCAAAGGACGTTCCGGGTCTTCATCCGCCAGATTGCGGGTGACGGTCCCGAGCCCTTCCAGATAGAGTATGTCATTGTAGTCGAAGAAGCCGTTGTCCGCTCCGGCAACCAGTACGGCAGTCTTGTTTCCGGCTCTCGACTGTATCTGCAGAACGGGACCGTTCAGCGGCAGTTTCTGGTAAGTGTCCAATCTTCCTGTTCCGTCGTTCTCATATACGAATACATCCACGCTGTCATATTCCGCCACGGAGGCGACGCCCTTGCAGTACAGAGAAATCGATGTTGTGCAAGCAAGAGTAGAAGACTGCAAGGACGTTGCCTGAGGGCGGCACGCCGTCGCAAAAGGCAGAATTGCCGTAAGGAAAAGAACTTCAATGGAAATTTGCGAGGTTTTCATAGTGCCGTTTTGGTTCTGCGAAAGTATTTCCGATTATCGGTTCCTGCAAGCGATTCACTCTTTTCAGAGCAGATTTTTCGTTTTTTTTAATCGTTTATGCATTTTTTTTAATTTTTCAGCATTTATCCCTAAATTTGCGGGAGTAAAAAACGGACTATGCTGATAGTTTTGGAAGGTCTGGACGGGGCGGGGAAGTCCACCCAGGTTCAAATGCTGAAGACATATTTGCAGAATAACGTGGAGCGTTTGGAATACATCCATTTCCCCCGTTACGACGCCCCCGTTTACGGAGGGCTGATCAGCCGTTTCCTCCGCGGGGATTTCGGTGCCAACAATGCCGTGCATCCCAATCTTGTGGCATTGCTCTTCGCCGAAGACAGGCACGGGGCCGCTCCCGTAATACGGCAGGCCTTGGACGAGGGGGCTACGGTTCTTCTGGACAGATACGTCTATTCCAACATCGCATATCAATGCGCCAAACTCCATGGCGATGAAGAACGTTCCGCTCTGCGCGATTGGATTTTCAATACGGAGTACAATGAATTCAATATTCCCAGACCGGATCTGAATCTTTTTCTGGACGTACCCACGTCTTTTGTCGAGAGCAATCTCAAGGCCCAGAGGCAGGGCCGGGACAGGGATTATCTGCAAGGCAACAAGGACATCCACGAGGCGGATATCGAATTCCAGAAAACGGTGAGGAACATCTATCTGCAACAATGCGAGAAGGATCCGTCGTTTATCCGCATAGATTGCTCGGACGGCGAGGGAAATATACTGGATGCCGGGGAAATCTTCGCAAAAATACGGGATGCAGTCGCTCCTGAACTGAAATGATATCCTTCATACGCAGACTTTTCGCTGACATCATCGGCCTGGTATTCTTCTTTTCGGCCATAACCAAGCTTATGGATCCGGTGGGGACCGGTCTGATCGTTGACAGTTATCTCGATAATATGTCATTGGATTTTCTGCGGCCGCTTTCAAAGTGGCTGGGCGAACTCCTTGCCCTGGCGGAGGCTGCAGTCAGCATAGGACTCCTTACAGGTGCTTTCCGCAGGTTTTTCGCCTGGTTCGCCACCGCTATGACGGTCTTTTTTACAGGGATAAGCATATGGCTGGTCATAGCGAATCCCGATATGAATTGCGGCTGTTTCGGCGAGGCCATACCTCTTACGCATATGCAGACTTTGATAAAGAACGTATTTCTGTGCGTATGCTGCGTCCCTGCCTTCGTTCCGTACAACAGGCTCGGCAAGCCGAGAGTCCACGGTTACGTGGCGTTCTGGATAGGTATGGGGGTAATGGTCTTCTTTGCAGTGGTGTCCCTGCTCCAGCAGCCCATAGTCGAATTTTCCGAATTCGCCCCTTCCCACACCATTGTGACGGACAATTCGGCAGAGGATACCTGGGAATATCCCACGCTACCTATATGGAATGAAAACTGCGAAGACTTTTCCGACGTGATTCTCGATGGCAATGTTGCCGTGATTTCATTCTATCATCCGGAAAAAGCGGACAAGGATGATAGAATCCGCACTGCATCTTTTGCCCAGGATGCGTTGAATGCAGGTTACAATGCAATCGTGCTGTCCTGTGGCGAGATTGATGTCCCAGGCGTCGAGTGCTACCAGGCTGATTACAAGAAACTCATTACACTGAACAGGAACAATGGGGGAGCCACGCTGCTTTACGACGGCTACATCGTACGCAAACGCAACTCCAACCACTATTTTTCCTATGAACAGTTGCAGGAACTTGCATCGACGGATGCAGTAGAGTCCTATATCGAGTCCGCCACAAGGCATACCCTGACATTGCAGGGTTTCATCCTGATATTTCTTGCAATCCTGATTCTGGTATAGGCCGGAACGGAGTCGGCTACAGAGTTCTCTTCACCTCTACGATCTGGAATGCCTCGATCTGGTCTCCGACTTTTATGTCATTGAAGTTCTCGATGTTCAGACCGCAATCCTGCCCGGTCAGCACCTCTTTCGCATCGTCCTTGAAACGCTTCAGTGAACCGAGTTCGCCGGTGTAAACCACAATGCCGTCTCGGATGACGCGTACCTTGTTGGTGCGGGAAATCTTGCCTTCCTTGACGATACATCCCGCGATTGTGCCCACCTTGGATATCTTGAACGTTTCCTTGACTTCGGCCGTACCGAGAATCTCCTCCTTCTGTTCGGGAGCGAGCATACCTTCGATACCGCTCTTTATCTCATTGATTGCATCGTAGATGACGCTGTACAGACGAATCTCGATCTGCTCCTTCTCTGCAAGCCGGCGCGCATCAGCGCTCGGGCGTACCTGGAAGCCGATAATCACGGCATCCGAAGCCGCGGCCAGCAGAACGTCGCTCTCTGATATCGCACCGACCGCCTTGTGAATGACGTTCACTACGACTTCTTCCGTGGAGAGCTTTATCAAAGAGTCTGACAATGCCTCGATGGATCCGTCCACGTCACCTTTGACAATGACGTTGAGTTCCTTGAAGTTGCCGATGGCGATACGGCGCGCGATATCGTCCAGAGTCGTATGCTTCTGGGTTTTGATGCCCTGTATGCGGAGCAACTGCTCACGTTTGGACGCGATGTCCTTCGCCTCGCGCTCGTCGGCCATAATGTTGAAAGACTCGCCGGCGGTAGGGGCACCGTTCAAGCCCAGTACCGAAACTGGTACAGAAGGGCCGGCTTCTTCAACTTTCTGACCGCGCTCATTGTACATTGCCTTGATTCTGCCGGAGTAGGGCCCGGAAAGCATAACGTCGCCGACCCGCATCGTTCCGCTCTGGACCAGCACTGTGGCCAGGTAGCCGCGGCCCTTGTCCAGGGAAGATTCGATAATCGCTCCGACAGCCCTCTTGTTGGGGTTGGCCTTGAGCTCCAGCATTTCAGCTTCCAGCAGAACCTTGTCCAGAAGTTTGTCCACATTCAACCCGGTTTTCGCCGATATTTCCTGGCACTGGTATTTGCCGCCCCAGTCCTCGACGAGGATGTTCATCCCGCTGAGCTGCTCGCGTATCTTGTCAGGCTGTGCTCCCGGCTTGTCTATCTTGTTGATGGCGAATATCATAGGGACTCCTGCGGCCTGGGCGTGATTTATGGCCTCGATGGTCTGCGGCATCACCGTGTCATCGGCCGCAATGATGATTATCGCAAGGTCGGTGAGTTTGGCTCCGCGGGCACGCATAGCGGTAAAGGCTTCGTGACCAGGGGTATCCAGGAAAGTGATTTTTTGTCCGTCAGGCAGTTCCACGTGATATGCACCTATGTGCTGGGTGATGCCACCCGCCTCGCCGGCAATGACGTTGGACTTGCGTATCCAGTCCAGCAGTGAGGTTTTACCGTGGTCAACGTGTCCCATTACTGTGATTACCGGAGGGCGTGAAACCATATCTTCAGGCTTGTCCTCCTGCTCTTCGATAGTCTCGTTGATGGAAACCGTCACGAATTCCACCTTATAACCGAACTCTTCGGCCACCATAACCAGGTATTCGGCATCCAGCCTCTGGTTGATGGACACCATCAGTCCCAGATTCATACAGGCACCTATTACCTTGGTGACAGGTACGTTCATCAGTGTGGCAAGCTCGTTGACTGTTACGAACTCGGTGACTTTCAGTGTCTTGCTTTCTGCGGCTACCTGCTCTATCTCCTCCTGCATCTTTTCTGCAACGGCATCACGCTTCTCCTTGCGGTATTTCGCGCCGAAGTTGTTCTTGCCCTTGCCCTCGTTCATTCGGGCGTAGGTCTCCTTTATCTGCTTCTGAATCTCCTTCTGCTGCTCTTCAAGTTCAGCCTCGGTCAGAGCGGGGCGGAAATGCTCGTTATTGTTGGAGCCTTTGCCCTTCCTGCCTTGATTCTGCTGGCGATCATTGTTGCGACGGTCTTTTTTGCCGGAGTTGTTGCCGACGTCGATTTTGGTGACGTCGATCTTCTGGGAGCCGCCTACCTGTATCCTTTCGCGTTTCTTGTTTTTGGCAGGTGCCTCAAACTGTGACAGGTCGATCTTGTCTACGATCTTCGGGCCTGAAAGTTTCTGTGCCGTGGGGCTCTTGTCAACGATGACCTTTTCAACTGGAGCCGGTTCCGGTACCGGCTGGGGAGCGGGTTCAACAGGGGCAGTAACTTCGGGGATATCCTCTTGAACCTTTTCTTCCACCTTTTTCTTGCCTATGGCATCGAGATCTATCTTGTCCAGAATCTTGGGACCGCTGAGCTTCTCGGCGTGAATCTGAACCTCTTTCGGTTTTGCAACCTGTTCGGCCTTTGTCTCCTTTTCCTTGACCGGAGCCTTTGCCGCATTCGCCTTCACTTCAGGTTTCGCGGAAGACAGGTTGCTCTTGATCAGGACATCCTTCTGGATGAAATCCTCGTCCTCCTTCTTTGCGGCCGGGCCGTCAATCATCTCCTTGAGCTTTGTTGACACTTTGTCCGCTTCCTGCTTTGCCTTCAGGTCCGCTTTGAAGCTGGCCTCGAGTTCAGGAATAATCTCGTCGGAGACCTTTGCATTGGGATTGTTGTCTTCCACCTCAATGCCTTTGCTCTGCAAGAATTCGATCAATGTCCCCAGTCCGATTCCGAACTGTTTGCATAATTTGCTTATTCTGATATCTGCCATAAATTTCCCCTTAATGTTAAATGTTAGTCTTCGAATTCGCTCTGCAGGATTCTGAATACCTCGGTAACGGTTTCATCCTCCAGATCCGCCCTGCGTGCAACGTCGTTGGGATCAAGTGCCAGGACGCTCTTTGCCGTATCGCAGCCGATGGCCTGAAGACGCTCGATAACCCAGGTGTCGATCTCGTTGTCGAATTCGCTGAGCAACACATCCTCTTCCTCCTGTTCGGCCTCCTTCTGCTGGTCGCGCCATACTTCGATTTCACGGCCAACAAGCATACCTGCAAGCTTGATGTTGCAGCCGCCGCGGCCTATACCTTTCTTTACCTCTTCAGGAAGCATATATACCCTGATGGCTTCCTCCTCGTTGGGGCTGATCACCATTGAGGAAATCTTTGCGGGAGCGAGCGCGCGCTGAATGAGCAGCTGTTTGTTGGCTGTCCATTGGATGACGTCGATGTTCTCGTTGCGGAGTTCCCTCACGATGCCGATGATGCGCGTACCTTTCACACCTATGCAGGCTCCTATCGGATCGACCCTCTCGTCGTAGCTCTCTACGGCCACTTTGGCTCTTTCGCCGGGGATGCGTACAACTTTCTTGATGGTAATCAGACCATCGTATATTTCAGGTACCTCCTGCTCGAAGAGTTTCTCGAGGAAGTCGTCTGAAATACGGGAAAGGGTGATGTAAGGAGTATTGTTCCTGAGTTCGACGCTCTTGATGATGGCTTTTACACTGTCTTTCTTCTTGAAGTGCTCGCCAGGAATCTGCTCTGATTTGGGCAGGTGGAGTTCATTCTCCTCATCGTCCATAAGCAGGGCCTCTTTTGCCCAGGTCTGGTAAACCTCTCCGGTAAAGAGCTGTCCCACCTTATCCTGGTATTTGTTGAACAGATTGGCCTTTTCTATGTCAAGGATACGTCCCTGCAGATTCTGCTTCAGGTTGAGGATACCCCTGCGGCCGAAGCTTTCGAGGCTTATGACCTCGGCATAGTCATCTCCGACTTCGAAATCATCCCCATCCTTGTTCGCATCGGCCACGCTGATCTGGGTGGCGGGATCCTCCACGGTTTCAACCACTTCGAGGTTGCGTATGATCTGGCAGTCCCCCTTGTCGATGTTGATGGTCACATCGAAGTTGTCGGAAGTTCCATAGGTTTTTGCAAGCTGTGATTTGAAAACGTCCTGCAATACACCTGACATAGTGGCGCGGTCAATGTTCTTCAGATTCTTGAATTCTGAAAACGCGTCTTTAAGTGCTGTTTTTTCCATTTCTGCAATATTGATTTATTTTTTATTCATCATCTTCATTCTTCTGCCTGTTGGGCCCCGGGGAAGTTATCGTGACCGAATAATCCTCCTTGTCCTGGTCGAAAATCGAAGTGAACTTGCGATTCACCTCCACACAGTCGTCCATAGAGACCGCTCCGGCCTTCGAGGCTATCGTGACAGTAATGTCGTTGTCTTTTGTAATCTTCACTTTGAGTATCTCCAGACCACGTTCCGTGATTATCGGCTCAAGTGCTTCCTTAATGATATCAGCATCCATATTCCAATAGTTTTCCGGCAAAAGAAAAAGAGGACTTCCGTCCTCCTTCTCTTCAACACTGATGCAAAGATAAGAAAAAATCCCCATACACCGAAATTTTTTACTAAATTTGCAGGCTATTTATAAATAGGATATGAAATTTACTGCTGCTCAAATAGCGGAAATACTCGGTGGGAGGGTCGATGGCGATGCCGGCGCGGAAATCACTGGTTTTGCCAGAATCGAAAGCGGAAAACCGGGTACCATCTGTTTCTTCGCGAATCCCAAATACGAACAGTATGTCTATACCACGCAGTGTGACATACTTATCGTGAATGAGGATTTCCAGCCGAAGGAGGCGGTCCATCCGACTATGGTCCGCGTCAAGGATTCCTATGCGGCGGTCGCCGCTCTTCTGGAATACGTTACGGCAATGAAGAAATCCGTCCGCAGACATCGCGGGCTTTGCCGTATCAGTTGCTCCGCACGTCTTGGACGCAAAGTGTATGTCGGCGATTTTGCCGTCATAAGCAGGAAGGCCCGTATCGGCAGATGTACCCATATCGGTGAACAGGCGTATGTGGGCGACGGTGCGACGATAGGAGAGAACTGCATCATATATCCCGGTGTGAAAATCTACCCGGGAATGGTCATAGGCGACAATGTCATTCTTCACGCCGGTGTAGTGATCGGTGCGGACGGTTTCGGCTTCGCTCCTCTGGAAGACGGTTCGTACAGAAAGATAGAGCATACGGGCAACGTGATCATTGAGGATAATGTCGAGATAGGTGCCAATACAACGGTGGACAAATCCCAGATGGGCAGTACCATCATCCGTAAGGGCGTCAAGATAGACAACCTCTGTCAGATTGCCCATAACGTGGAAATAGGCGAGAATACGGTTATATGCGCCCAGTCGGGCGTTGCCGGAAGTACAAAGATAGGCAGGCATTGCGTTCTTGCCGGTCAGGTGGGTGTCGCCGGGCATCTCGAGATTGCGGACAATACCATTTGTACGGCAAAGACAGGCGTGCAGGGCAACGTAAAGGAGCCCGGACAGACATTGATGGGCTCTCCGGCCATTCCGTACCGCAATTATATGCGCAGTTATGCGCTGTTCAAGGCTGCACCGAACAAAAAGGACTGATGAGAGATGGAATTACAACAGACACTTCGCAAAAGCTATAAATTCGAGGGCAAGGGCCTTCATACGGGAAAGATCGTGAAGATGACCCTGAATCCCGCAAACGTGAATACGGGCATCGTTTTCAGAAGGGTTGATTTGCCGGATGCTCCCGAAATACCTGCGCTTGCCGAATATGTTTCCAATACTTCCCGCAGTACAACCCTTTCCGACGGTGTTTGTACGGTGATAACGGTGGAGCATATACTTTCGGCTATGACAGGTATGGGTATAGACAATGTGCTTGTGGAGCTTGACAATGAGGAAATACCCATTCTGGACGGCAGCGCACGTATGTATGTGGAAGCCATTCATAAGGACGGCTTGAAGGTTCAGGATGCTCCGCGGCATTTCGTGGACCTGAAGGAAGAGGTGGAAATCATCAATGAAAAGACAGGTTCGGTCGTCCGTGTGACTCCGGCCCACAAGTTATCCTACGATATACAGATAGATTTCGATTCCAAGGTCGTCGGGGTGCAGAACGCGCACTGGTGTCCCCAGCAGGATTATGCCAAGGAGATAGCTCCGTGCCGCACTTTCGTGTTCTTCCACGAGTTGGAATACCTTCTCGGCCACAACCTGATCAAAGGCGGTGACGTCGACAATGCAATCGTGATCGTGGAACATCCGGTGGAGCAGGAGCAGTTGGACAGGATGTCCATCCTTTTCAATAAACCGAAACTCCGCATAGACGAGAAGGGTTATCTGAACAATATACGCCTGTTCTATCCCGATGAATGTGCAAGGCACAAGATGCTCGACCTGATAGGGGACTTGCGCCTCTGCGGAGGTTTCCTTCACGCCAAGGTTACGGCAGTGCGCAGCGGACACACCATAAATACAGAAGCCGCAAAGGCTATTCGTGAATTGACAAAATAATTGATTATGACGACTATACATCCACTTGCCTGCGTTAATCCCAAAGCAAAGCTTGGCGATAACGTCACTGTAGGCCCTTATGCCTATATAGATGAATTTGTGGAGATCGGCGACGGTACGACGGTTATGCCTCACGCCACCATCTTCAATTACGTTAAAATCGGCAAGGACTGCAATATTTTTCCCGGCGCGGTTGTCGGAGCAGTCCCTCAGGATCTCAAGTTTGACGGTGAGATTACCTATGTGGAAATAGGCGACCGTGTGAATATCCGCGAGTGCGCTACCGTGAACCGTGGTACAAAGGCCAGCGGCAAGGGTATCACCAGGATAGGCAACGACACCTTGATAATGTCTTACTGCCACGTGGCTCACGACTGCCGTGTCGGCAATCATTGCATCCTGGTGAGCTATGTCGGAATAGCGGGGGAGACGGATGTCGATGACTGGGCCATACTCGGCGGCAGCACCGTAGTGCACCAGTTCTCCCATATCGGTACGCACGCGATGGTCGGCGGCGGTTCTACGGTCAACAAGGATATCCCTCCCTACGTTCTTTGCGGCAGGGCTCCGATTACCTTTGCGGGCATAAATCTGGTAGGTCTTCGCCGTCGCGGATTCTCTTCCGATCAGATACGCAACATCAAGGATATGTATGATATGATCTACAATTCCGGGATGAACGTTTCCGATGCCTGCGAGAAAATCGAAGCCGGTTTTCCTCAGAGCGATGAGCGTGATACCATCCTCAATTTCATACGCAATTCCAAGAGAGGCATAGTCCGCGGTCCTGTACTCGGCCAGAGCATCAAAGGTGATCAGGAATAACGGTCCGGCGGTGGAAGTTCTGTCGACAGCATATTTTCCGCCGATTTCATATTTCTCCCTGCTTTTGCGGGGAGAAATTTTGTTGGAGGCCCACGAGAACTACCAGAAGCAGAGCTGGCGCAACCGCTGCAATATCCTGACGGCCAATGGCATAGAGGCGCTGCAGGTCCCTGTCGTCCACGATGGCGGGACGTTCAGGCATCCCATTTCGGAGATACGCGTGGTTTGGAGCCGTCCGTGGCTCGAGCGTCAGAAAAGGGCCCTGGATTCTGCCTATATGTCTTCGGCGTATTTCGAGCATTACAGGGACGCGCTGTATGCCGTGTTGGATGAGCGCCCCGAGCGTCTATGGGACCTCAACCTCTCCGTCATCAACTTCTTCCTCCGCGCCTTCGGCCACGAAGAGGTCAGCCCCACCGGCTTAGCTACGCTGACCGAAGAATTTTCTCCCAGGACCCCGGTTCCTGGCACTCCGCTTCGCTTCGTTTGGAACCGCCCGCCTCGAAAATTCTGGTCAGACTCCGCCGTAAAGCCGGTGGGGCTGACAATGGA
>JAKSJV010000029.1 GCA_024402005.1 Bacteroidales bacterium | reverse complement strand
TCGGCAAGGCAATAGAGGATGGTTTCAGCAATGCATACAGCGCCATCATCGACGGCCAGATCACAACCCTTCTTACAGGTATCGTTCTGTTCCTCTTCGGCAGCGGCCCAGTACAGGGATTCGCAACCACTCTTATCATAGGTATCATCACTTCGGTTCTCACCTCAATCTTCATCCCTCGTCTCATCTTCTCCGACAGGGTTGCAAGGGGCAAGAACGTTACCTTCGAAAACAAGATTACGAAAGGTTTCCTCAAGAATACGCATATCGACTTCCTCGGCAAGAGAAAGATTGCCTATATCTGCTCCGGCCTTGTGATTGTCGTCTGCCTCGTATCGATGTTCACAAAGGGCTTCACCTATGGTGTTGACTTTACGGGAGGCCGTACCTATGTGGTGCGCTTCGACCAGCCTGTATCCACCGAGGCTGTCCGTGCGGCGGTTACGGATGCCTTCACCGCAGCAGCAGAGGCTGACGAGAACGTGAAGACTGCCGGTGCTGCAGAGGTCAAACAGTTCGGCGGCGAGAGCCAGGTGAAGATTACTTCCGCTTATAAGAATGACGATACGTCAAACGAGGCGAACTCTGAAATCGAGCACCTTCTCTACGATTCATTGAAGCAGTTCTATGCGGCGGACCTTACTTTCGACGAATTCAAGGATACTGCAAACAACCCCAACGGTATCATTTCATCAGACTCTGTAGGTCCTACGATTGCAAACGACATCAAGCGTAATGCGGTCATAGCCGTTATCATAGCCTTGTTCGTGATATTCGCCTATATCGCAATCAGGTTCAAGAAATGGACCTGGGGTCTGGGCGGTGTCGTATCATTGGCACATACTGCCGTCATCGTCATCGGCTTCTTCTCAATCTTCAGCGGAATCCTGCCGTTCTCTCTCGATGTCGATATGACCTTCATCGCGGCCATCCTTACCATCATCGGTTACGCAATCAATGATAACGTGGTTATCTTCGACCGTATCCGTGAATACAAGAAGGATCACCCGAACGCAGATTTCGCCCAGAACGTGAACCTCGCGCTCAACGCAACCCTGTCACGTACCATCAACACATCTCTGACAACCCTTGTTACAATGCTTGCCATTGCAATCTGGGGCGGTGAGGTCATCCGCGGTCTTGCAGTTGCATTGATTCTAGGTATCGTCATCGGTACATACGCATCCATCTTCATCGGTACCACCGTGATGTATGATGCGACGATGGCAGCCGGGAAGAAAACCAAGAAGAAATAATCCGGATGATGGCAATGCTTGCAAGGGAAATACTGGTTGCAAGTGCCGTCATACTTCAGGACAGACTACCATCGAAGGAGGACATGAACCGTGTCCTCCTTCATCTTTTGTCCTTGTCAGGGATGGATGACGATGCGTGGCGCAGCGAATGTATGTGCTCAGACTTCCGGGAAGAACTCGCGGAGTTCTTCAAACTCTTTTCCTCGCAGGTGGATTTCGAGGCCCTCAGGGCCGTGAATGTCCTGGGGATGCGCGACAATCACCCCTACGGTGAACTCTATCGTCAGTTTGTTGATTTGCACCACAGTTGTTTCGTGCGCTACTGCCGCATAATCGAGGCCCAGGCCTGCGCCGCCGGTCTCGACATTCCTCCGCAGGAAGAACTTCCCCCTGTCCTCCGTCTCAGGAATTCACTTGCTTGTGCCCCGAAGCGGGCGGCTAGCCCAGGAACGATATCAGGATGCCGGCGGCAACTGCGGAGCCGATGACTCCGGAGATGTTGCTGGCCATACAGTAGTTCAGGATAAAGTTTTTCGAATCGTACTTGAGGGCTATCTCGTTGGCAACGCGTGAAGCCATAGGCACTGCGCTCAGGCCGGTTGCGCCGACAAGCGGATTGATTTTCTTCTTGCCGAACAGGTTGAATATCTTCACGAGGAAGATACCTCCCGCGATGGACAGGCAGAAGGCGAGGAAGCCTCCGGCGAGTATGCCGAGTGTCATCCAGTTCAGGAAAGCCTGCGAGGTCATAGTCGCACCTACGCAGAGACCCAGGAAGACTGTAGCGGCGTTCATTATGCCGTTTGCCGCCGCATCGAAGATACGTGCTGTGTCGCTTCCTATCTCCTTGATGAGGTTACCGAACATCAGCATACCCACGAGAGGTACGGCGGTAGGTACAAGGATTGCGACTATGGTGGTCACGGCTATGGGGAATATTATTTTAAGAACCCGCATATTCTTGATTTCCACCTTTTTGCCTCCAAGAGCCTCCTGTTCCTTCATATTGATGCTCAACTCCTTCTTGCTGCAGCAGATCTTCACAACCAGAGGTATGATCACCGGTACGAGGGCCATATACGAGTATGCCGCAATGGCGATGGGACCCAGAAGGTGCGGCGCCAGTTTGATGGTGGTGAATATGGACGTGGGACCGTCAGCACCGCCGATGATTCCCAGTGATGCAGCTTCCTGAGGTGTGAATCCTATTGCAAGGGCAGCCAGAAGCACCGCGAAGATACCGAACTGGGCGGCTGCTCCGAAAATGGAAAGTTTAAGGTTGCGCAGCATAGGGCCGAAATCGGTCAAGGCACCCACTCCCATAAAGATGATGGGCGGGAGAAAACCTGTCTTGATGAGACCGTAGTACAGGAAATTCATCAAACCGAGGTCGTGGGCAATCTGGTGCAGCGGCATATCATAGATATTCTTGAGAGCGCCGTTCACCATCACCATACCGTTTTCATCCGCCTGGATGACACCCATCTCGCCTCCCGGGAAGTTCGCTATGAGCACACCGAATGCAATGGGAACCAGCAACAGCGGCTCATAATGTTTCTTTATGCCCAGATACAGCAGAACGAAGGCAATCAGATACATCAATATGAATCCCGGCTCTGCAGCAATGCTGCTCAGGGCGGTCATATCGTATATATTGTGTAAAATATCAGAAAAACCGTTACCCATCATCAAGCGATTTTAATCAAAACATCATCTTCAAACACGTTGTCGCCCGGTTTGGCGCAGATTTCCAGTACCTTGCCGGAGAATTCGGAGATTATCGCGTTGTAGGTTTTCATCGCCTCTATGTAGCAGACGGTGTCACCCTTGTTCACGATATCGCCTACCTTCAGCTCTTTCTCTCCGGCCGCCTTGCTGAGCATAAACTTCCCTTCAAGGGGAGAGAGTATATCATTGCCTCCGGCGGCGGTTCCGTCTGCAGGCGCCGATGCCTCCTGCTGCGCCGCGGGAGCAGGCTCGCCGTCGTATGAAATGGCAACCTTGTAGGACTGCCCGTTCACGGTGACGGTGATGTTGTCAGGCTGCGCGGCTTTTGGTTGTGCGGCTTCCTTTCTCTTTTCAAGGTCAGCGAGGAAATCGGCTTTTGCCTTGCCGCTCTTATATGCCTCATACTGAGCGGGATGCATTGCATACTCGAAGAGCTCTTCGTCATCCTGACCAGTCTCCCATCCGTTCCGGGCCATCTTCTCGCGGAAGAGGTCGAGGGCGTCAGGATAGTTGAGCTGGGGATCTTCGGTTACGAACTTGCGTCCCTGTGCTGCGGCGAGGTCCTTGAGTTCCTGATCCACGGGGCCGGGCAGACGTCCTGACTTGCCGAGTATCATATCCCAGATGTCGTCCGCAATCATACTCCACCTCTGGCCGCCCTTCTCCATCTGAATCACGTTCATCAGCGCCAGGTTCTTGACATACTGGCTGAAAGGAGTGACGAGGCAGGGATAACCGACCTTGGGCCATACGTATGTCACCTCGTCGAACAGTTTGATGAGGAGCTCGTCCTGGGTCATCAGCGGCTGGTTGTGCTTCGCCTTGTAGCGGTTGAGACCCTCCAGGTTGGTCTCGAGGTCTGTCATAAGCGAGCCCATCATACCTCCGGGAAGACCGGGAGCGATGAGCAGGGAGTTCATAAGACGGTTGCGCTGCGGGATATAGTATCCGAGGAAATCGTCCATAAACGACTGTATCATAGTGCGTACCTTCATATAGGCCGCCATATTGATTTCCGGTACCTTGAAGCCGGCATCCTTGAGCATAGCCTGCACGCAGAGGACGTCAGGATGGCCCGTTCCCCAGGAAAGAGGTTCCATACCTACATCCACATAGTCGCAGCCGGCCTTGCATACTTCGAGTATCGATGCAACTGCGAAACCCGGGCCTGAGTGACTGTGGTACTGGATGGGAATATCCTTGATCTTCTTGATACCCTCCACTATCTTGCCGAGGGAAACCGGGCGGCCTATGCCGGCCATATCCTTGAGGCATATCTCGTCCGCACCGAGCTCAATAAGCTCCTTTGCCATATTCACATAGTATTCCACCGTGTGGACAGGAGATTCCGTTATGCAGAGCGAGCACTGGGAAATCATCCCGGCCTCGTGCGCGTATTTTATGGAAGGGGCAATGTTGCGGATGTCATTCAGGCCGCAGAAGGTGCGGGTGATATCCGTGCCCTGAGCCTTCTTCACCTTATAGAAAAGTTTCCTGACATCGGCCGGTACGGGGCTCATACGGATTCCGTTGAGGCCGCGGTCCAGCATATGCGTCTGTATTCCCGCCTCGTGGAAGGGCTTTGTCCATTCGCGGACGGCCTTGTTCGGGTTCTCTCCGAAAAGCAGGTTCACCTGCTCGAATCCGCCGCCGTTTGTCTCGACGCGGGCGAAACAGCCCATATCAATGATTGCCGGAGCGATTGCCGTGAGCTGGTCAACCCTCGGTACATACTTTCCCGCGGATTGCCACATATCGCGGAACACAAGACTGAACTTTATCTCTTTCATATAATTACAATTTAACTATTTCCTTTACTGTACCTTTGCCGCCGGTAAGTTCCTTCACCGCCGCCTCTATGATGCTCCGGGTTCCGCCGTCCACGTCGCCAGCCGCAGGTTTTGCGCTCTGCCGTTCTGCAGGAATACGGTTGGTGAGCGTGACCATCAGACGCCCCAGAAGAATCACTATTATCAGAATTACGAAGACGCTCGCCATACCGACGACCATCAATTCCAAGCCCAAAGCCAGATTTTCCATTGTATAAAGAAGCTTTTTGCGCCCCAAAAGGGCAAATCGGAGGCCAAAGTTAGCAAAAAAAATGCTTTATGCAAAGTGCGAGTGAAGAGCAATCTTCAACAATGCAATCAGAGGAAATCCGTCATTCTGTCGGCCAACGTTAAGGGTAAATCAAGCAACCCATCTCGCTTTTGAATGTTGCGTAGTGACATACGAACAGCAATGGCAGGATTATTCTTTTTTCTGTACTCGCTTAAACTCTTTGCCTGTATGCTTTCTTTTGACTTGATTTCTACAGGCACGATATTATCCTTGTGTTCAAGCAGGAATTCTATTTCAGCCTGATTGCCAGATGACCAATACAAAGGGGTGTGACCTTGGCGAAGCAAACTCAGAAGCGCATAGTTTTCAGATATAACACCTTTGAATTCAGTGAACAGGCTATTTTCTCGAGAGATTGTTGCGGGGTCAAGATGAAACATGCGCCTTAACAGCCCTACATCATTAAGGTAGAGTTTGAATATCGAATCGTCCTTATAAGCATCCAGAGGAAGGCGAGCCGTCTCTGTATTGTTCACCTTATGTACCAATCCCGCCCTGCACAACCAGTCAACAGCCACCTCATATTCACGGGCTCTTGCACCTTTCTGAACTTCTGAATACTTGAACTTCTTATTATCCTTGGCCAATTGTCGTTGCATGCTGTCCCATACCTGCTGAATGCGAATCATTTCAGCAGGGGTTGCATACTTTGAGAAATCGAGGGGATAAGCACGCAGTATGTTGCTCAAGGTCTCATCAACTTCGCGCAAGTCTCGTGTCTCTATCCAATCAACCACTGCTTCGGGCATACCACCAACCACCATATACAGTTTCAGCTTCTCGTTCAATTCCTGACGCAGTATTTCCGGTAGAGAATCTTCCACCTTCCAATCCCTTACAATGTGTGAAAGACGTTGGTCGTAGGAATCAAGAAATTCGCTGAAGCCAAGGGGGTAGAGCGTCATGAAATCGACCATGCCGACAGGGAAAGACCTTCCTTTCTTCTTCATCGCCACCCCTAAGAGTGACCCGGCACAAGCCACAGCATATTCCGGAGCATCTTCCTTGAAATACTTGAGACTGTTCAAAGCTTCATCAGAGTCCTGTATCTCATCAATTATCAAGAGGGTTCTTTCCGGCAGAATAGGTTGTCCTTTGATAAGGCTTATCTGTTCTACCAATCTTTGAGGCTCTTTTGTTTTCTCAAACAGTTCACGAATGGTAACGTCCTTGTCTATGTTGACAACGACATAGTTGTCGAAACACGTTGCGCCAAATTTTTTCAGAAGCCACGTTTTACCTACCTGACGAGCTCCCTGCAGCATAAGGGGTTTACGCTTGCGCTTCGTCTTCCACCTTACCATTTCATTAAGCAGTTCACGCTTAAGTTCAGTTATTTCTTCCATAGCCGTATGTTTTAAATACGCATTAAGCAGAATGCGATTTCAAATCTACAAAAAACAAATGAATCTCACAAGCGTATCTATCTAAAAAGTGTAATATCCCACATTTTCAACACGAATAATCGGGTAATATTACACATTTATAATGGATACGCAATTATTTGAGTGATTTTTCGTCAAACTCTCTTTTTCAAGACGTTCGGCAAAGAAGGCGCAAGAACTCGTTGCAAACCGCTGAATCAGCCGAACAATTCGGTCAGGGAGATGAAATCTTCAACTCCGAGGGTTTCGGGACGGAGGTCGAAAACAGGATTTGATGAGAATCGGGATGTGGTTTCCGCGTCCCAATTCTCTTTTTGCGCCTTGGCCTGAATCAGGGGTTTGAGGCTATTACGCAGGGTTTTGCGTCTCTGGCCGAATGCCGTCTTGACGACTGTCTTGAAAAGCGCCTCGTCGCATCCGAGGTCCGTGCGACTGTTGCGGCGCAGGCGTATTACGGCGCTCTGCACCTTTGGAGGAGGCGCGAAGGCCCCCGAGCCTACGGTAAACAGGTATTCTATGTCATACCAGGCCTGCAGCAGTACGCTGAGTATGCCGTAGGTCTTCGATCCAGGTTTCTCCGCGATGCGTTCCGCAACCTCCTTCTGTATCATACACACCACCTGGGGTATCCGGTCCTTGTGCTCCAGAATCTTGAAGAAAATCTGTGATGAGATGTTGTACGGGAAGTTGCCTATTACAAGGAAGGGGTTGTCCCCGTACAGCGCCTTGAGATTTATTTTCAGGAAATCCCCCTCCAGCACCCTTCCGTAAGCCTTCGGGAAATGCCCCAGCAGATACTCCACCGACTCGTGGTCTATCTCTATCATCCTGAAATCCAGGTCCTCCCTCTCCAGCAGGTACTGCGATATCACTCCCATCCCCGGCCCGATTTCCAGCGTCGGTGCCGGCTGTCTGGCCTCGGAGTCAAGCCCGTCACACAGTGTCGGCTCCAGCGCATCGACTATGCGCCGGGCGATGGACAGGTCGGTCAGAAAATGCTGGCCAAGAGATTTTTTTGCCCTAACTTCCATAAATAACGACTTCAAAGGTACAACAATTTTATTTTATTGTTAAATTTGCGTGATTGTATGAAAAGAAACTAAAAGGATATGTACAGAACAAACACCTGCGGTGAACTCCGCAAAAACAACGTCGGACAGACGGTCACACTCGCCGGCTGGGTCCAGAAAGCCCGCAAGCTCGGCGGAATGACATTCATCGACCTCAGGGACCGCTACGGCATCACCCAGCTTGTCGTTGATGCATCGGCGCCGGCAGATTTGATAGAAACGGCAACGTCGCTCGGTCGTGAATACGTAATTCAGGTGACGGGCAAAGTCCTCGAGCGCCAGAGCAAAAACCCCAATATGCCCACAGGCGACATCGAGATTGCCGTTGAAAAGATAAACATTCTCAACAAGGCCCAGACTCCTCCCTTCACCATCGAAGAAAATTCCGACGGCGGAGAAGACCTCAGGGCCAAATACCGTTACATCGACCTGCGCCGCGCACCCCTGCAGAGGGCTCTTGCGCTGCGTCACCGTCTCGCACAGGAAATACGCACATATCTCGACGGTCAGGGTTTTATGGAAATCGAGACACCTTACCTCATCAAACCCACTCCTGAAGGAGCCCGTGACTTTGTGGTTCCTTCAAGGATGAATCCCGGTCAGTTCTACGCCCTGCCCCAGAGTCCCCAGACATTCAAGCAGTTGCTGATGGTAGCGGGTTATGACCGCTATTTCCAGATTGTGCGCTGTTTCCGTGACGAGGATCTCCGTGCGGACCGCCAGCCCGAATTCACCCAGATCGACTGCGAAATGTCGTTCGTGGAGCAGGAGGACGTTCTCGATACTTTCGAAGGAATGATGAGGGCTATGTTCAAAAACGCCCTTGGCGTAGATATCCCCGATCCCCTGCCCCGAATGAGCTGGTACGACGCGATGGACAATTACGGCTCCGACAAGCCTGATATCCGTTACGGAATGAAAATCAACGAGATTACGGATCTCGTCAAAGGCAAGGGCTTCAGCGTGTTCGACGGTTCCGAATATGTCGGAGCCATCGTTGTTGAGGGTTGTGCCGAATATACGCGCAAGCAGCTGGACGAACTTACCGAATGGGTAAAACGCCCGCAGGTAGGTGCCAAAGGTCTCATTTACATTAAATTGGGTGCTGAAGGCATCAAGTCCAGCGTCGATAAATTCTTCACTCCGGAGCAGTTGCAGGCCGTTGCTGACAGGTGCGGCGCGAAACAGGGCGACCTCATTTTCGTCCTCTGCGGCGCGAAACGCAAAACGCAGACACAGCTCGGCGTGCTCCGTATAGAGATGGGCAACCGTCTCGGTCTGAGAGACCCCAAGGTGTTCGCCCCTCTATGGATCGTGGACTTCCCCCTGCTCGAATGGGACGACGAGACACAGCGTTTCTACGCAATGCACCATCCCTTCACCGCCCCCAAGCCAGAACACGAAAAATGGTTCTACAGCGATAAGAAGGAAGATCTCGAAAGGGTTTGCGCCAATGCTTATGACTTCGTCCTGAACGGTACGGAACTCGGCGGCGGATCCATCCGTATCCACAATGCGGAAATGCAGCAGAGGATGTTCGAGGTTCTCGGCATCAGCAAGGAGGATGCCGAATACAAGTTCGGATTCATCATCAACGCCTTCAAGTTCGGAGCGCCGCCCCACGGAGGTCTCGCCTTCGGTTTCGACCGTGTGTGCGCCCTTTTCGGTGGACAGGAGACAATTCGTGACTATATTGCATTCCCCAAGAACAATATGGGCCGCGACGTGATGATCGACTCCCCCAGTCTGATTGACAAGGAACAGATGGAAGAACTCTTTTTGGAAAGCAAAGCGAAGTGACGGATAAGGACATAAAACGCAAAAATACCGGCATTCTCGGTGAGAATATCGCCTGTGAAATGCTTGAGGGACGTGGTATGACCATCCTTGAGCGAAACTGGCGCGCTGGACATAAGGAAATCGACATCATCTGCAGGGATGGTGCCGATTTGCGTTTCGTTGAGGTCAAGTCCAGAAAGGAGCCGTTGCAGGGCCAGGCGTGGGAGGCTGTGGATAAAACGAAGCAGCACACCCTCGGCGAGGCGGCAAAGGCCTATATCAACGGCGGCAGGATGAAGACCCTCGGTTTTTATCCGGGTGAATACCATTTTGACATAGTCACTGTCGTCTGGAATGAAAATGGCGATGAATATTCAGCCAAGTACATTCCTGACGCGTATATTTTAATTTATGCTTAGCAACAATATCTGGTGCGTAATAATGGCAGGCGGCAGCGGAACCCGTTTCTGGCCCATCAGCACCTCGAAAGTTCCGAAACAGTTCCAGATTGTCGAAGGTACGGACAAGACCTTCATTCAAACGACAAAATCGCGGTTCGACGGTCTTGTTCCACCCGAGAGGACAATAGTTGTGACAAACCGCAAATATGTCCCGCAGGTAAGGGAAAACCTTCCCGACATTCCTCAGGAGAACATACTCGCGGAACCTTACAGCAGAGACACCGCACCTTGCATTGCATATGCGATGTACACCATTCTGAAACGTGATCCGTCGGCAATAATGATAGTCACGCCTTCGGACCACCTTATCCTCGGATTGGAAAAATTCCATAAAACGATAAGTTTCCTGTCGGAAGGCCTGCACGAGTATGACGTCCTCGTGACGATGGGTATTTCCCCCACAAGACCCGACACGAATTACGGTTATATCCAGGTTGACGGTCTCCCGGAGGAAGGAACGCCGATCAAGGTCAAGACATTCACTGAAAAACCCGATGCGGAATTGGCCAAGGTCTTTGTTTCCAGCGGTGAATTCCTGTGGAACAGCGGTATTTTCATATGGCGTGCCGCCACAATACGTTCCGAGATGGAGAAGTATCTTCCACAGCTTGTCAGCCAGTTTACCGGGTGGGAAAAGGCGATAGGGACACCTGCGGAGGAAGAATTCATCGAAAAAGCGTATGCCGGCATCGAGAAAATATCGATTGATTACGGCGTTATGGAGCATACCGATATGGCTTGGACCTGCCCCTGCACTATGGGTTGGTACGATGTCGGGACCTGGGAATCCCTGTACTCGGTATTCCCTGACACAAAGAAAGATGCCGACGGAAACGCCGTCAGCGCCGGTGCCGTAATGGCGCAGAACAGTCACGACAATATTGTCATAAGTGCGGACAAATCCAAACTTGTGGCTCTCTGCGATTTGGACGGCTATGTGGTTGTGGACACCGGAAGCGTATTGATGGTAGGCCCGCGCAACGACAAGCGTCTCCGCGATTTCACTTCCGGCCTGCTCAAAAAGGAATACGAGAAATACAGATAGTATGTTCAGCTTCTTGAATATAACCCTTGTGGATGTACTGGATATAATTCTGGTAGCCACCATTATTTTTTACGTGTTCCGTCTTCTTCGCGGTTCGCAGGCGATCAGCATATTCATTGCCATCGTGGCCCTGTATGCGTTGAGGCTTGTTGCTTCGGCATTCAATATGGAACTTATGTCAGGTTTGCTCGGTGCCGTGCTGGATGTGGGAATGATAGCGCTGATTGTCATTTTCCAGCCGGAAATACGCCGTTTCCTGTCGCGCCTCGGTAGCGGTTATACCCGTAACGGATCCGGTATGGGGTGGTTGAAGCGTCTTCTTGGCATCGGTCAGCCGGGTGAGAGTACTGAAACCATCAATGAAATATGCAAGGCCTGTGAAGAAATGGGCGGAGACAAATGCGGGGCATTGATCGTAATTGAAAAATCCCAGTCGCTCAAGTATATATGCGAAACGGGCGATGAAATCGATGCAAAGGTCAACAAGCGCTTGCTGATGAACTTGTTTTTCAAGAATTCCCCCCTGCACGACGGAGCCGTCATAATCAGGGGAGACCGTGTGGCTTCGGTCCGCTGTACTCTGCCTATCACAGAATCAGAAACGCCGGCATCGTTCGGAATGAGGCACAAAGCTGCCATAGGCATATCCGAGAGCAGCGATGCCCAGGTGGTTGTGGTCAGCGAAGAAACGGGACGCATATCGGTAATGCGTTTCGGCAAGACTGTCCACGTGGAGAATATCAATGATTTGAAACGTCTGTTGCAGAATGCTTGAGAGCGAAAGGATATTGGAGGGCAAGCTGGGCTTTGACAGGATAAGGGAGATGATTTGCTCCCACTGTCAGAGCGAATTCGCGTCGGCTCTGACCGGTGAGGAGGAATTCAGCTCTGACGAATATGAAATCCGCCACCGTCTGCTTCTTACGGAGGAAATGAGACTTATCCTGATGTTCGAGGACAATTTCCCGACGTCCGGATACATCGATTCCATTGATTTTCTTCTTCCTCTGCAGCAGGAGAATACAAGCATCGACATCCTCGCCCTGCGTAAGTTCAAGACGATGCTGGAGACCCTGTCGAAGGTTTCTTCGTTCTTCGAGAGGGCCCAGAAGGGTATGTACCCCAATCTGAAGAAAATGTCCGGCGGCATCGCCGATTTTTCCATCATAGCGCACAAGATAGACACCCTGCTCGACCGTTACGGCAATATCAGGGACAATGCTTCGGAAGAACTCCTTGCCATACGCAAGGACAAGGCCGCCAAGGAGGGAGCCGTCAGCAAAAGGGCGGCGGCAGTGCTTCACCGGGCGCAGCAGGACGGTCTAGTCGATGATTCGGCCGCCGTATCGGTGCGTGACGGAAGGATGTTGATACCTGTCCCAGCCACAGCCAAGCACCAGTTGAAGGGCTTTATCTATGACGAATCGGCATCTGGCAAAACGGCATTCATAGAACCCGCCGAGGTGGTTGTACTTACCAACGAAATCAGGGAACTGGAATTCGCTGAGCAGAGGGAGATAGTCAGGATACTGTTCAATTTCAGCGAATTCGTCCGCCCCTACATAGATGAGTTGCTGAAGGCATCGCGCTTTATGGGCACGATGGATTTCCTTATAGCCAAGGCTACGGTTGCACTGGATATGGCTGCCGGAATGCCCGTATTTTCATCGGACGGTTGCGTCCGCCTGCGCAAGGCGCGCCATCCGCTGCTGGAGAAGGCGCTCAAGCGTGAAAACAGGATGATGGTCCCGCTGACGCTCACGCTCTCCCCGCAAAAGCGCATTCTTTTGATTTCCGGCCCCAACGCCGGCGGCAAGTCGGTGTGCCTCAAGACTATGGGCCTGCTGCAGTATATGTTCCAATGGGGTATGCTTATCCCTACGTCCGAAACTTCCGAGATGCTTGTGTTCGACAGGATAGACGCAGTCATCGGCGACGACCAGAACATAGACAACGACCTCAGCACCTACAGCTCGTTTCTCGCCAATATGAAGACCGTGCTGGAAACGGCTTCGGAGAAATCGCTGGTCCTGATCGACGAGTTCGGCTCCGGTACCGAGCCGGCGGCGGGAGGAGCCATTGCGGAAGCCCTGCTCGCCAGGCTTGAAAGTGCGGGGATTTACGGAGTCATAACGACGCACTACACCAATTTGAAAATGTACGCCTCACGTGGCGAATCGGCCGTTGTAAATGGCGCAATGGCATTTGACGGGCAGAAACTCCAGCCGCTCTTCAAGTTGGAAATGGGTCTTCCCGGCAATTCGTTCGCCTTCGAGATGGCCCGGAAGATGGGCTTGCCGGAAGAAATCGTGAAGGATGCGGAACTTCGCGCCGGAGACGGTTTCGTGGGGATGGAGCGCAATCTTCGCAAGATAGCCCGCAGCCGCAAGGCCCTCGACGAGAAGTTGGAAAGGGTGAGCAAGGCGGACAGGACGCTGACCGACATTACAGACCGCTACCAGAAAGAACTCTCTGATATAAAGCAACTTAAAAAGCAGATAATAGAAGATGCCCAGCAGGAGGCCCGTTCCATTGTAGAAGGGGCCAACAAGCAGGTCGAAGCCACCATACGCACCATAAAGGAATCACAGGCCGACAAGCAGAAAACCATAGAGGCCCGCAAGGAACTGCAAGGGTTTCTGGGAGATCTGACGCAGGCCAAGGCCCGGCACGACGAGTATGTTGAGCGTAAGCTGGCGCAGTTGGAAGCCCGCAAGGAGCGCAACGAGCAGCGCCGTCGCCAGAGGGCTGCCCAGGCCGAGTCCGCCGCATCCGCCGAAGAGGCGGCCCGCAAAGCCCGTGAAGAGGAATTCCGCAATGCGCCGCTTTCGGTTGGCGAAAAGGTGCGTATCAAGGAGAACGGTATGGTCGGTGAAGTCGCCAAGGTGGGCGGCAACAATATCATCGTGCTTGTAGGCAATCTGAGTACAAAGATTGCTGCCAGCCGCGTCGAGCGCATTACCTCCAATGAGTACAAGAGCGCCGTCAAGGATGTCTCCAAGCCGGTTTTCAGCACAATAGTCACCGATGCATCCATAAGGGAGCGAAAGCTCAATTTCCATCCGGAGATAGACCTTCGCGGCGAGAGGCTCCAGGATGCCATAGAAAAGGTGATGCATTATGTGGATGATGCCATAATGCTCGGCGTTCCGCAGGTACGCATAATTCACGGCAAGGGCACGGGCGTTCTTCACGAAGAGATCCAGAAATACCTCCGCACCACCCCCGGTGTCGCCACCGTCAGCGACGAACACGTCCAGTTCGGCGGCTCCGGCGTCACCATCGTCACGTTCGAATAGAGGTGGTTACACTTCATAGCCACATAATGTCAAAACCCCGATTGCAGGCAATCGGCCCCTCCCACTGCTACGCAGCGGGCCAGCGCTCAGCGAGCGCCCAAATAGATATTCCTGGCCCCTCCGTCAGGCCGGGGTCGCGAGTGGGTTTACAGAAAGCATTTTGATGCTTTCGGCCCGAGCAGAAGGGCTTAAGCCCGCCGTGGCCAGAGGTTTTGCCTATTATGTGGCTAGTTACGTTTCGCCACCGCGCAGGCGTAACCTGTTGAAAAACTTGTTGATAAGTATTGCGGTCTCGAAAAAAATTCGTATCTTTGTGGTCCCCAAAAATGTAAAGTTTGGGGCTAAAGTATTTATTATCAATTAATTAACAAACCAATGCCTGGATTAATTGGAAAGAAAGTCGGAATGACTTCCGTATTCAGTGCCGACGGAAAAAATATTCCGTGCACTGTGATTGAGGCTGGTCCGTGTGTTGTTACGCAGATTCGTACAGTAGAAAAAGATGGTTATGCCGCTGTACAGCTTGCCTATGACGAGAAAAAGGAAGCACGTGCCACTAAGGCCGAACTCGGCCACTTCAAAAAGGCAGGAACCACACCTAAGTACAAACTGGCTGAATTCAAGTCGGATTATGCTCAGGAGCTCAAGTTAGGCGACGTTTTGGATGTGAATGTCTTCACTGACACTCCCTACATCGACGTTGTCGGTACATCTAAAGGTAAAGGTTTTCAGGGCGTTGTAAAACGTCACGGATTCCAGGGTGTAGGCGGGACCACTCACGGTCAGCACAACCGTCTCCGTCACCCCGGTTCTCTCGGTGCCTGCGCCTGGCCTTCACGCGTATTCCCCGGAACACGTATGGGCGGTCATATGGGCGATGAGAGGGTAAAGGTTTTCAACCTTGAAATCATCAAAGTGATGCCTGAAAACAATCTTCTCGTAGTCAAAGGTTCCGTTCCCGGAGCCAAAGGTTCTTATTTGCTTCTGGAGGACTAATGTTATGAAACTTCCCGTATTGAAAATCGACGGTACTCCTTCAGGAAAGGAAGTAACCCTCAAGAAAGAAATCTTCGGCATCGAGCCCAACGATCACGCAATCTATCTTGATGTCAAACAGTACCTCGCAAATCAGCGTCAGGGCACTGCAAAGACCAAGGATCGTAGCGAAAACGCTCACAGCACCAGGAAAATCGGTCGCCAGAAAGGTGGCGGAGGAGCACGTCACGGTGCACTCAAGGCCAATATTTATATAGGTGGTGGACGCGTGTTCGGTCCCCAGCCCCGCAGCTACTCGTTCAAGCTGAACAAGAAGCTCAAACAGCTGGCCCGTCTGTCCGCTCTTTCCTACAAGGCCAAGGACAAAGCTATCGTTCTTGTTGAGCCTTTCGAAATGGAAGCGCCCAAGACCAAGGAGTTCATCGGTATTCTCAACAATATCAAGGCAGGGGACCGCAAGATTCTCTTCGTTCTTCCCCAGAACTCCGACAATATCTTCTTTTCATCACGCAACCTTCCTAATGTGAACGTCATTACTGTTGACGAGATAAACACATACGCCATCATGAACGCCAATTCAGTCGTTCTGACAGACGGTGTACAGGAAATCCTTGCTTCACGTCTTAAATAAGGAGGAAAAGAAATGGAAATTCTGATTAAGCCAATAGTAACAGAGAAGCTGACGGCTCAGGGCGAAAAGTTGAACCGCTACGGCTTCATCGTCAATCGCGATGCAAACAAGCTCGAGATCAAGGCGGCAGTAGAGCAGAAATACGGCGTTACAGTAGCTGACGTCAACACCGTGAACTATCACGGCAAGAGGAAATCACGCTACACCAAGGCCGGAATTCTCTCAGGACGTATGAATCACTACAAGAAGGCGTTTGTCACTCTTGAAGGTGAGGATAAGATAGATTTCTATGCAAATATCTAAAGGTAAACGACAATGGCAGTAAAAAAATACAAACCAACAACCCCTGGACAGAGGAACAAGGTAATCAGTGCTTTTGACGACATTACCTGCAAGAAACCTGAAAAGAGCCTGTTGGAGCCCATCCGCAAGAGCGGTGGCCGCAACAACCAGGGTAAGATGACCATGCGCTATCTCGGCGGTGGCCACAAACGTATGTATCGTATCATAGACTTCCTCCGTGACAAAGACAACGTCGTTGCGGAAGTTATGACCATCGAATACGATCCTAACCGCAGTGCACGCATCGCACTCGTAAAATATGAGGACGGAGAAAAGAGATATATCATCGCCCCCAACGGGCTGAAGGTCGGCCAGAAGATTCTTTCCGGCGCCGGCATTGCTCCCGAGGTGGGTAACGCTCTTCCTCTGGCTGAGATTCCTCTCGGTACACTTGTTCACAACATCGAGCTTCGTCCCGGTCAGGGCGCCGCAATGGCGCGTTCAGCCGGAACCTACGCACAGCTCGCCGCACGTGAAGGCAACCACGCCATCCTCCGTCTCCCTTCAGGTGAGACCCGTATGGTGCTCGTTACCTGCCGCGCAACCGTGGGCATCGTATCGAACCCCGACCACAACCTCGAGTCCGACGGTAAGGCAGGACGTACACGTCACCTTGGCCGCCGCCCCCGCAACCGTGGTGTTGTAATGAACCCTGTAGATCACCCGATGGGTGGTGGTGAAGGCCGCGCTTCCGGTGGACATCCCCGTTCACGCAAGGGTCTGCCCGCAAAAGGCTACAAGACTCGTAACCCGAAGAGCACTTCCAACAAGTTCATTATTGAAAGAAGGAAAAAATAACGGAATAAACAGTTAGATTATGAGTCGTTCTTTAAGAAAAGGTCCTTATATCCAGGAAGCCCTGGAGA
>JAKSJV010000028.1 GCA_024402005.1 Bacteroidales bacterium | reverse complement strand
CGCGACGGGGCGGACGCGTATCTCTTCGACGAGGTGGCAATCACGACCGATCCCGCAGCATTCGAACCCAACAGGATAGAAGTTCAATAATTCTGTTCCGCTTGTCCGGTATCAGAGTTTCGGATAGATGGTATCCCACACCATCTTCATAAAGTTCTTCTTGCCGCTATGCAGCTGGCCGTTTATCGTGACGACCGCATTCTTTTCGGGGATGACCAGACTTATCTGCCCTTTGGCGCCGTCCACCCTGAATGAATTGTGGGTGCATATCCAAACCTGATACCCGTATCCGGCCCTCCAGTCGGGAGCGTCTGCATTGCCGCCCTGATACTGATATGGCCTGGCCATCGCTGCTATCCATTCCTCAGAGAGAAGCTGTCTGCCGTTCCATTTGCCCTTGTCCAGCAGGAACTGCCCCAGTTTGGCGAGGTTCTCCGTGGTGGTGAACCGACCCCACCCTCCAACGGTCACTCCGTCAGCGCTCTCCTCCCATTCCCAATTGCACATCCCGAGGGGAAGGAACAGTTTCGTCGCCAGATAGTCGGACAGCTTCCTGCCCGTGCACCTCTGGACAATCTCCGAAAGAAGATAGGTGTTCATCGAATTGTATTTGTAGCGGGAGCCGGGCTCGAAAGCCATAGGGGCGGAGAGAGCCTCTTTGGCCGGATGTTCCCAGGTCAGAGACCTGACTGCGCCTATACCGTCAATTCCGAGTCCTGAAGACATAGTCAGCAGATCCTTTACGGTCATATCGCATAGCCACCGGCTGCGCTCCGCAGGCAGCTCGTCATCACGGAAGAATGAAATGACCTTGTCGTCGACAGTCAGGAGGGAATCCTGAACGGCGAAACCGACGGCTACTGCCGTGAAGGTTTTGGATGCGGACCACATTACGTGCCTTTCATCAGGTCTGTGACCGGTATCATAACGCTCGTATATCTTCTTCCCATCCTTCAGGATAATCATCGAATGTATCTCGTCAGTACCGCTGAATGAGGACACTCCCCTGAAAACGGAATCCGCCGCATCATCGATGCAGCCGTAATCCTCCGAAACGGGAAGATGCGTATCCGGAGCCAGCCTCTGCGCATTCTCCACGAGGCGTGGCTCGGAGGCAGCTATCACACGATACTTCTGGTCCCCGGAATCCAGGACGAATACCTGATAGGAACGTCCGCCGTCACTCACCCTCAAAACTATATGTCCTACTCCCGCCACAGCTGCCTTCCACAATTTCCTGCCGTTACCCTCGACGGCACGGTCCGATGTCGCATAAACCTTGTGAGCGCAGGGAAGTTGGGGATCGGCTATGCGCCGCAGGGTTGTAGGGCAGGGCTGCTTGTGGTCGCCGCCGGAGACAAGCATCACCTCCGGGCGCATTTTCCAGAGGAACTCGGCTGTCGTACCGTCGGGAACACCGTGGTGATGGAGTTTCATCGCCGTCACAGGGCCTACGAGATCCGCCACCTGAGCTTCAAAATTGCGGTATTGTATCTTTCGGTTGGCCTTGATTTCCGGAGTTGCGGCCTTCCCGTCCTTGAACCGTTTGAAATATGAATTGCACCCGGGCAGGTCTCCGCCGGTATAATACGTGAACGGCCCGTAGCGGAAACAAACGGCGCAGCTCATCATATTCTCGTCGAAGTTATTCGGATCGTCGGGAGTAAAAGGCCTGGCAAGCAAGCCGTTGCCCGTGGAGATAAGTCCTCCGCCAGCCACGTTGTAAATATCAAAGTTCTTCACCTTATGCTTCCTGGGGATGAACTGGCTATGGCTGCCTACGGCGAACCTTTCGGCGGATCCCCCTTTCGATTCCGTCCTGGATTTCACCCAGGCGGCATATTCACCGACCTCTCCGGCATTGACGGTATTGACATTGTCATACCAGGGATAAGCCCTGTCCACGATACGGTCTATGCGCAACTGCTCGCCCAAATCATAAACAGCGCCCATATGGTCGCGATGGAAGTGTGTCAGAAAGAAATAATCCAGTTTATCGGGCTGTGGAGAAAAATGTTTCATATAATCCGACAGCACCTGACCGGGCGTTTTGTCCTTTATCAGGCAGGGGGCCTTGGTCATTCCGGCATCGATCAGCATTGTCGTACCGTCAGGCATCACGACAAAGGTATTCTCGCCGCATCCGGTGGCAATCAGATGTATATCCAAATCCCCCTCCTGCCACGGAGTGAGCACAGGGAGGACAGATGCCAGAATCATTGTAAGGAAAAACTTTAGCATAATATTTTCATTTTTTAAAGAATAACGATTTCTGTTCTTTCTTGCGGTCGGGATTCCTTTCCACGAAAACAGGTTTGAGGGTGCGCGGGTCGAGGCCGGTGGCGAACATAACCGAAGAAGTTGTCATAGGGGTGGGCCGGATTGGAGGCCAAAGCGCGCATATCCTGCAGAGTGCAGCCGGGATGCGACGAGATGAAGTACGGGACCAGTTCGACGTGTGTCCCCTCCGCCCTGTTTACCGCGTCGAATTCGCGGCGCAGAGTCTCGAACAACTTGAATGACGGCTTTGCCATATAGTCGAGCACCTGCTTTTCAGTATGCTCCGGGGCCACTTTCAGACGACCTGACGTATGATGTAGCATCAAGGCCTCGAGGTATTCCCTACCCTCCTTCACGCAATACCCTTTTTCATCAAGGAACAGGTCATACCTCACGCCGCTGCCCACATAGGCATTCCGGACACCCTTCACAGCGCACACCTTGTCATAAAGCGCGAGCACTCGCGCGTGCGAGCGGTCGAGATTGGGGCAGGGCGAGGGATGAAGGCAGGATTTGCGTGCACACCTGGCGCACAGAGACCTGTCTTTGCCGCCCATACCGTACATATTGGCCGTAGGTGCGCCCAAATCGGAGATATTCCCCTTGAAGGACGGCATTTTCACAAGTTTCTCCACCTCGCTGACGATGGACCCCTCGCTTCTGGATTGGATGAACTTGCCCTGATGGGCGGCGATTGTGCAGAAATTGCAGCCTCCGAAACATCCCCTGTGGGTGATGATGCTGTCCTTTATCATATCGTAGGCCGGAATCCTCTTGTCCTTGTAACGCGGATGAGGCAGTTTCGTGAAGGGAAGGTCCCAGAACGAGTCCATTTCTTCCTGAGTCGACGGCGAATACGGCGGATTCACCTGCACATAGCCGTCGCCGACCGGTTCGATCACCGTTTGAGCCGCATACGCATTGGCATTGAGCTCTATCTTATGGAAATTCTCTGCAAAGGCTTTCCCGTCAGACAGGCACTCTTCATAGCTGTGCAGCAACAGGCCGTCCTTGACGGCGGGATTGCCCTTGCGGTAAAAGGCAAACTGCGGAAGCGACTCCATCTGATGCCTTGACCATCCCTTCTCAATAGCCCTTGTCAGAGCCAGCATAGGCTTCTCACCCATCCCGTAACAGAGCCAGTCGGCACCGCTGTCAAGCAGTACGGAGCGCATCAGGGAATCGCTCCAATAATCGTAATGAGTAAGCCTCCGCAAAGATGCTTCGACGCCGCCGATGACGACAGGAACATCAGGCCACAGGCGTTTGAGAATAGAGCTGTAAACCGTCACGGCCCTGTCCGGACGCATACCGGCCTTGCCTTCAGGAGTATAGGCGTCGTCGCTGCGGAGACGCTTTGCCGCCGTATAATGATTCACCATCGAATCCATCGCGCCCGAATTCACGGCAAAAAAGAGTCTCGGCGCACCTAATTTGCGGAAGTCGCGAAGGTCATCACGCCAGTTGGGCTGTGGGACAATCGCTATGCGATAGCCGTAACGCTGAAGATATCTGGCAATGCAGGCCGTGCCCGAACTGGGATGGTCGATAAAGGCATCACCCGTAAAAAAGATGATGTCTATATAATCCCAGCCAAGTTTCTGAACTTCCTTGGCGGACGTGGGAAACATCTCCGCCATAGATTCACTATACCAACCCGCTGAAGCCCATAAACGCCATAGCGAGGATGGACGCGGTGAGAAGGGCTACCGGAACTCCCTTGAATGCCTTCGGAACGTCATTGAGGGCCAAGGTCTCGCGGAGACCGGCGAACATCACCATTGCAAGGCCGAATCCGAGCGATGTTGCGAAAGCGTACATCACGCTTTCCCCGAGATTCAGCATATGAGCTTCCCCGCCGAAGGTGAACTCCTTCGTAACCACAGTCAAGGCGACACCGAGGACGGCGCAGTTGGTAGTGATCAGGGGAAGAAAGATTCCGAGTGCGGAATACAGTGCGGGAGAAAGTTTCTTGAGTATGATTTCCACCATCTGCACCAGGGCGGCGATCACCAGAATGAAGGCTATCGTCTGAAGGAAGCCCACGCCAAGAGGATCAAGGACATAGTGCTGCAGAAGATATGTGACCAAAGTGGAAAGGGTTATTACGAAGCATACCGCAGCGCTCATTCCCGCAGCCGTTGACAATTTGTTGGACACGCCCAGGAAGGGGCAGATTCCCAGGAACTGGGACAGCAGTATATTGTTTACGAAAACAGCTGATATCAATATGATGATGTATTCCATAACCTATTCGTTTTTAAGTATGTACTTACGGAAAATCACAAGCAGGTATGCCAGGACGAGGAAAGCTCCCGGAGCAAGAACGAATACCAGAATACCGTCCCCGGCGATAAGCTTGTACCCGAAAATGCTTCCGGCGCCGAGCAGTTCACGCACGATGCCGATGACAGTGAGCGACAACGTAAAGCCAAGCCCTATGCCCAGCCCGTCCAAAGCGGAATCCAACACGGAATTCTTGTTTGCGAACGCCTCGGCGCGGCCGAGAACTATGCAGTTCACCACGATGAGCGGTATGAAAAGTCCGAGGGTGTCGTAAACCGCCGGCACATACGCCTGCATAAGCAGTTGCAGCACCGTTACGAATGTCGCGATCACTACAATGTATGAAGGTATGCGGACTTTGTCCGGAACGAAACGCGCAATGGCGGAAATCGCCATATTCGAAAGAATCAGCACAAAGGCCGTGGCGAGGCCCATACTCATACCGTTGACAGCGGACGTTGTAGTCGCCAGCGTAGGGCACATACCCAGCATAAGCGCAAACGTAGGATTGTCCTTGACGAATCCTTTGGTAACAAGAGACAATTTACTCATTTCGGGTATCCTCCTCTATATTTTCTTCCCCAGCGGCAGGTTCCTCTTCCTGTTGGGGCTTGGGGAACACCTCCTGTGAAAGGGTGTTGAACTTGTCGGTTGCAGTCTGCAAGGCATCGCAGTATGCACGGGAAGTAATGGTGGCCGCCGTAATGGCATCCACGTCTCCGCCATCCTTTACGACGCTCAGCTTCCTCTGGAACGGATTGAAACCGCGGAACTGGCCTTTGAAACCCTCTTCCGTGGCTTTTGCGCCAAGGCCGGGGGTCTCCGAGTGCTCAAGAACGGATGTGTCATAGATGGAACCGTCAGGGAGAAAGCCCACCATCATTTTGATCTTGCCTCCGAAACCTTTGGAAGACTCAGCAGTGACAATCAGCGCGATATTGGCGCCCTCTGCATCCCTGGCGACGTAATACGATGTCCTGCCATCGGCCTCTGTCTCTTCGCAGAGAGAGTCGAAGGCGGGAGAAACGGCCTCTATGGCCTTTGTGGACTTGGCCTGCTGCGCTGCGCTGACGGCATCTTCGGTATAGACATACACAACCCCCAGCAGGGCGGCACATACCAAAGTGACACAGCCGAGGCAGGCTACCATATTTGTAAAAGAACTTTTCAACGCCATAGCTATGCCCTCCCGAACTTTTTGGATTTGCACAACTTGTTGATAAGAGGTACAAAAGCATTCATAATAAGAATGGCGAAGGATACGCCCTCCGGGTATGCGCCCCAGTTACGGATAATTACGGTGATAAGGCCTATGCCGACACCGAAGATTATTCCCCCTTTCGTCGTCATAGGGGATGTGACGTAATCCGTAGCCATAAAGATTGATCCCAACAGGATGCCGCCTGTAAACAAGGCTATACCGGGAGCGAGATACTCTCCGGGAGCAGCGAAATACAATATGGTATAGAACACAAGCACCGTGGCCCATATCGACAGTGTTATCCAAGGCTTGATCACCTTCCTCAACACCAGATAGGCAAAGCCCAGAATCAGTGCCCAGTCATAGATTTCACCTGCGCTGCCGGCCTGCAGAATAACGGAAGAATCCACATTGTGGACTTCCTTCATCAGGGTAAGTGCCGTAGGACCGGTTATCGCATCCGCTCCCAACAGCCAGGCTGAACCGATGTTCCCGGGATCAACCACCGCCCACGTGGTCATATACACCGGGAAGGAAATCAGCAGGAACACCCTCGCAACGATGGCCGGGTTGAAAACGTTCTGTCCAAGACCGCCGAAACTCATCTTTGCCACTCCTATTGCCACGACCGCACCGATGAGAACTACCCACCAGGGTGTAAGCGAAGACAGGTTCAAGGCCAGCAGAAGGCCCGTAACGACAGCCGAAAGGTCACCGATGGTGGACGGCTTTTTCAACAGGAATTTCGTAATCGCCCATTCAAGCAACACGCAGGAAGCTACACTCACGGCAATTACCATCAATTCGTGCCATCCGTAAAAAATCACCGACAGCACCGTCACGGGAAGCAGTGCAATGATTACGTCAAGCATCAGCTTTCTGGTGCTTAGCTCCGTATGAATGTGCGGAGATGGACTGACCAATAACTTTTGCATATCTATTTTCTACTTTTTATTATTCTTAAAACATTCCCCTTGGCCGGACGTATCAGGTCAAGAAGCGGAACCCCGGCCGGGCAGGAGTACAGGCAGCATCCGCATTCGATGCAATCCTGAACCGCATTTTCCTCCAGGGCGGCATAGTCATCGACCTTGGCCAGACGGAACAGGTAAAACGGTTCAAGTCCCATAGGGCAGGCCTGAGCACAGCGCCCGCAACGGATGCAGGCTGTCTCGGGACGGCGTTTTGTCTGCTCTTCCATCAGATAAAGTATGGAGGACGAGCCCTTGACTGTTGTCGCATCCAGATTGGCGACAGCCTTGCCCATCATAGGGCCTCCGGAAACAATCTTTGCCGCCGCGGCAGGAACCCCACCGGCATATTCTGCGATGAATGACAGAGGAGTACCTATCCTGAAAAGATAGTTGTGCTGCACGGTGAGGCAATCGCCTGTAACGGTCAACACATTCGTTATCAAAGGCCTGTTCTTCTGCACGGCCTCATACACCGCCAGCGCGGTGGCAACATTCTGCACAACTGCGCCTGCATCTATGGGAAGACCGCCCGATTTCACCTGACGGTCCATAACGGCATCAATAAGCTGTTTCTCACCGCCTTGAGGATATTTCTTCTGGAGAACCTGGATTCTTATGTCGTTACAGACATCCGTCATCCTCTTGAGGCTGCTGAGGGCCGAGGACATTATCATTATTGCCTCTCTTTTATTCTCTTCGATGGCTATTACCGTCGGACAGGAGCCCAACACTTTGGACATTATGGCCGCACCGATTATTATCTCGCTGCTGCGCTCTATCATTATACGGTTGTCGCTCGTAAGATACGGTTCACATTCCGCACCGTTTATTATAAGGCAATCGGCCTTTTTCCCGGGAGGAGGAGCAAGTTTGACGTGGGTCGGGAAAGTGGCTCCGCCAAGGCCCACGACACCGCATTGTTTGATACGGTCCAGAATAAAAGCCGTATCATCGGGAATCCTGGTGACAAGAGTGGTCGAACGGTCTATGTCATCACGCCAGACATCCCCCTTTACCTCGATTTCGATGTGATTCACCATATTCCCCGCCAGGTCAGGCATAGGGCCTATGGTCTTCACCACTCCGGAAACGGGAGAATGGACATAGGCCGAAATAAAACCGGCGGGCTCCGCTATCACCTGCCCCACCTTCACTTCATCGCCGACAGCCACTACCGGGTTTGCCGGTGCACCGAGGTGCTGGGCCATAGACACATATACTTTCTCGGGCAGAGGAAGAACCTCGATTTTGCATCTTGATGAAATTTTCTTGTCATCAGGATGGATACCACCCATCTTGAACGTAACGTTATGCATTGCTATTCCTCCTTTACTTTTGGTTTCTGCGGAAAATTCACCGCGTGTATAGCCCCCGTAGGGCACTCCTCGACGCATTTCTTGCAGAGTCTGCATTTGTCGAAGTCTATGTATGCGACATTGTTGGATATGAATATCGCCTCCTGCGCACAAACTTTCGCGCATTTGCCGCAACCTATGCAGGCGGCCTGACAAGCCTTGCGGGCAACGGCGCCCTTGTCCTTGTTGACACACGATACGAACACGCGCATTCCGCGGGGACCTTTCTTGCGCAATTCAATTATGCCTTTCGGGCAGGCTTTTACACAGGCGCCGCACGATGTGCACTTGCTTTCGTCCACCACCGGCAGGCCAGTACACTCATCCATTGAAATGGCGCCGAAAGCGCAGGCATCGGCACAATCGCCGCAACCGAGACAGCCATAGGGACAATCCGTATCCCCCTTGTACAGCAGAGCCTCGACCTTGCAGGATTCATATCCGTCATACCGGGAAGTGCGGGGCCTGTTCGCGCAACTGCCGTTGCACCTTACGACAGCCAACATAGGAGCCTTGTCGGCCACCTCGATTCCGAGAATAGCCGCTACCTTTTTCATAACGTCGTTTCCACCTACAGGACAGAAATTGTTGTCCAGATTGCCATCAGCGACGCACGCCGTGGCAAAAGCGTGGCATCCCGCCTTACCGCAACCACCGCAATTGGCGCCCGGCAAGGCCTTTTCCACCTCATCGATCCGCGGATCCTCATCAACCTTGAACTTCTTCGCCACGAGGTAAAGGACTACCGAGAGCAGAAGGCCCAGGCCGAAAAGCACCGTAATTGTCCAAAGAATAATACTGTTCATATTACTTGATATAAAATACAAAATCATTGTTCAGGCGTTTCCTGAAACAGAAAATCACCATATAATATACGGCCACTGCAGCTATTGCGCAAAGTCCCGTGTACAACTCAGGCAGATGACAGGCGGAAGAGACAAGTACCGCCAGCATAAGCACAAGCAGAGGAATCACATACGCAATCCATACCGCTTTCGCCCCCATCGAAGGTTTCATACACAGTTCCACCTCATCGCCTTCATTCAGCATAGCAAATGCGTTTGTCGGCACGGGAACAACCTTTGTCTTGCTGTCCGAATAGCCGCATAGACCTTTTGCGTGACAGGTCCCGCAGGCGGAAGTCTGAATTATTTCCACCTGAGTGACATATTTGTCTATGCTCACTACCCTGCCCTTATGGGAAATTTCCTGCATACTCAATCAACAAGCGATGAAAAAGGATATTTCAGCCCGCTGTAAGCCATCATCCTTCCTTCTACGTTACCATATTTTATAGGAGCGCCGAAAAGTACGGGCAACCTGTTCAAATCATCGGAAATATAAATGTCGATGTCAGCGTCTCCGTTGAAAACGGCCCCTTCAAGCAGTTTCGCGGCAAAACGAAGACATTTCACCGTGCCAAGTCCCTTGACTTTCTTCGTGCATCTGCCGCGATAGATGAAATATACGTCATATATGTCGTCATCAATGGCGAAGGTCATAGGATATTTTATGTCGGCTTGGACCCGCGACATATCAATGTTCCTGGCAAAGAAGAACAATGACGGCAAATCGAAGGTACAAGGCTTCAACGGGAGCTGCCTGATGACGTCGCCCTGGCTGGAAGTGAAAATCTTTGCATCTATATACGGCTTGGACGCATCCCAAAGATAATTGTAATCATTTTTCGCGACATAGCGTCCCTCGTGGGTGTCACGCGTGAAACGAAGCGGGACGAGCCCGTCACAGGAGAACCACGAGTTGAAGTCTTCACGAACCTTGAAAAACGCATCGTAGAGTCTGGCCGTCTTGCCGGTAACACGACAATGGAAAGCCTTTACGCCGGAGAAACGGACAGTATCAAGAGACACTTCCCCCGTACCGATATCGGAATTGATGATTCCCCAACTGTAATGCATCTTGAACGAAAGTTTCTCCCCTGCCTTGTACGCAACGGCATCTTCCGTCCTCGCATAGACAGGGATGCAATTGGACTGACCGTATGCATTAAGGGGGAGTAAGAGCGTAATTGCCGCCAAAACAGATATGAAACCGCAACGCCCCATTCCAAACCCGATCAGAATCCGTCAGAACTGTCATTGAAATCTCCGGTAGGAGCAAAATCATCCGGCTCGAAAGGAGATGGTTGGGGAGCATTCATTGCAGAGCCTACACCGGTATGACCGGCAGCCGCCTGGCTTATAAGGGAATCGGACATATCCACGAACTTGACTTCCGAACTACGGAACATAAGTTCTATATCACCGATTTCTCCATTACGGTGCTTCGCGATTATAAGTGTCGTTTTGCCCTTGTCCTCAGGATTCTCCGACATACCCTGATAATCCGCACGATGGATGAACATCACCATATCAGCATCCTGCTCGATAGACCCGGATTCGCGCAAATCGCTGAGTTGCGGACGGTTATTGCTGGTCGTACGCTGCACGGCCTGGCGTGAGAGCTGTGAAAGTGCTATGATGGGGATGTTCAATTCCTTGGCCGTGGCCTTCAATGTCCTCGAAATTGCGGCAACCTCCTGCTCGCGCATTCCACGAAGGTCCTTCGGTCCCTGCATCAGCTGCAGGTAATCCACGATGATAAGTTTCACCCCTTTCTGGGAAACGAGCCTTTTCGCTTTCGAGCGGAACTCGTAGATGGGCAGAGAAGGAGTGGCGTCGATATAAAGAGGCGCCTTGGAAAGGCCCTTCAACTTGACTTCGAGCTGTGTCCACTCGTAATCGGCAAACTTATGGCCGCCCTTCAATTTGGCCGCATCCAGACCGGTCTCGCTTATCATCATACGGGTCGCCAGCTGTACGGACGGCATCTCGAGAGAGAAAATGGCGACAGGGACATTGTAATCCACCGCCGCATTCCTCGCGATATTCATCGCAAAGGCCGTCTTACCCACGGAGGGACGGGCCGCAAGGATTATCAGGTCGGAAGGCTGGAAACCGAAGGTTATATCATCCAGTGACTTGAAACCCGAGCGCACGCCGCTGTACTGCGAACCGCTGTTCTGCAGGGCCTGGATCTTGTCGATGGCCTGATTGATTACGCTGCCTATTTCCTCGACCTCATTGTGCATATTGTCCTGAATCGCGTCGAAGATCTTGCCTTGGGCGGAAACTATCAGGTCATCCACATCAACGGATTCATCATAAGACTCCTTGAGAATATCGTATGATGCCGTAATAAGTTTGCGTTGTATATCTTTTTCCTTGAGAATCTGGATATAGCGCTCGACGTGTGCGGCGGATCCTATCCTTTGCGAAAGGTCCGCAAGGGCCACAGGGCCGCCGACGGCCTCCAGATTCCCGTCTTTTTTGAGCTGCTGGGCAACGGTCAGTGTGTCGATGCTCTGATGAGCCTCATTGAGGGCGGAAACCGCCTCGAAGATGAGCTTGCATTTCGGGCTGTAGAAACAGGAAGATGACAATTCCCCAAGAACGTCATCGACGCAATTGGGTTCCACCAGCACGGCGCCGATGACAGCCTCCTCGACATCGATCGCCTGAGGCGGCTTGTTTCCCATTTCCAGGGAAAGAGCGTCAAGACCCTGCTTCTGGTCCTTCTTCGAAGTGTTTCTGCCGGAAACCGCCATACCCGGAATCTATTCTGCCGTTTCAGCCTCGGGGTTGACCAGGATACGCCCGCAATACTCGCATATGATGAGTTTCTTGGCGCCGGCTATATCGATAAGTTTCTGCGGAGCGATGGCAGAATGACAGCCGCCACAGGCATTGCCGTTGTAAACGGCCGCTACCGCTATATGGTTGCGTACGCTCTTGCGGATACGTTCGTAAGCGCTCATCGTACGCGCATCGATCTTGTCCGCACATTCCTTGCGCTTTGCCATCAGTTTCTCCTCCTGCTTTGCAGTGGATGCCGCGATTGCCTCCAGTTCCTCGTGCTTTGCCTTGAGGTCGTCCCTCCTGACTTCTATTTTTTCTGAAATTGCGGTAAGATCCTCCTGATACTGGGCAATCGCCTCCTCATTCTCGCCTATCTTCTTGAGTGCCACCTGGGCAAGAAGATCCTGATTCTCTATCTCCTTGCTGAGGGAATCGTACTCGCGTGAGTTCTCGACGCCCTTGTCCATCTGGGCCTGATATTTGGCGCTCTGATCCTGGCAGGCCTTGCACTGCTGCTTGTATTCGCCGATGCGTTTTTCACAATCGGTGATTGATTCGGATACCTTTGCGGCCCTTCCGTTAAGTTCCGCTATCTTGTTCTCGAGAGCTTCGACCTCTGCGGGCAGCTCACCGCGAAGCTGATAAATCTTGTCCAACTCCGTATCGATCTGCTGGAGATCATAAAGCGATTTCAGTTTGAGGGTTACATCCGCACCGTCCGCAAATGACTTGCGGATTGAGACGAAGGTCTCGTGTGCATCGATGGGGGTGTTCACAGTTGTTGTTTTCTTAGCCATATCTACGTTCGATTATTTTCTTGTCCGGTGTATGCAGACGGGTGACGCGCACCCGTGCGAGGTGCAAAGATACAAAAATATTCGGAAACTGTAATTGAAAAATTACAATGTCTCCTTAATCTGCTCCAAACGAGACTTGATTTTAAGCAGTGAATCCCTGATTATCAACGTCTTGTCAGATCCACTATCCTTCGCCGACAACTTGTTGGCGACAGCCTCGAGGGACAGCCCGCAATCGTGGCTGAGATAACGTATCTGCTTCAGGGTTTCTATCTCTTTGGGAGTGAACTGACGATTGCCTTTGGCATTGCGGTGAGGGGCGAGATGACGTCCGAATTTATTGCTCCAGTATCTCACCGTCACCGTCGTCTCTCCAAGAATCTCAGCCGTCTCGGAAATGCTGTAAAACATCTTTTCCATTTCAAAACAGGTTCTTAGTCCATTGATTGTCCTGATGACGTACTCATTATCAGGAAGTTAAGATACTCCTCCGGAGTCAGCGAACCGAAGAAGAAATGTGTCGGGTCCATCACCTCGCCATCATACAGGATTTCATAATGGAGATGGGTCGTGAAAGACCGTCCGCTGCTGCCGACCTTACCTATCGCACGGCCTCGAGAAACATAGATTCCGCTCTTCACCATAATCTCTGAAAGATGGGCATACCGTGTCACGTAACCGCCGTTATGGGTAATTTCAACCATATTTCCCTTGCCGCCCTCAGTCTTCTGCACCTTGGTCACAAAACCCGGAGCGGTAGCGTAAACCACTGTCCCTTCCGGAGCGACCAGATCTATGCCGTCGTGATGGGCCTTAACCTTATAGAAGGGGTTCATCCGCTCTCCCGTCGAAGCTCCGACGTTGGTATGGACAAGCCCCGTTATCGGGAAAATCATCGGCGGAACCGCAGCCGCTGGGCGCATAAGGGAATCCAACGCCTGCCGCCAGCATCTTTCTATGCGGTCGGCCGTTTCCAGAGCATCATCCGCCGGACGGCTTTCCAACATATCGTCAAGATGCGGCAGGTCAGTTTTGAACACCTCGCGATATATGTTTTCATCACGCATACGAAGAATATCCAGCTCCTGTTCCACAAGAGTCGCGGCGGCTTCGACCTTTGGAAGTTCACGGCGGAAGAGCCGGTTTTCGTCCATAAGCTCCTTTTCCACGTCGGTGGAGAATATCAGGGCACATACCACATAATATATCACGGACAGGACCAGACTGGCGCCAAAGCATATGCCCACCCACTTCAATATGTTCAGAAACGTTTTCATTTCACGTGCAGGACTTTACGATGGGATGGATGGATATAAAAAGGCAAGGCTGCATCACCGGCTTTGCTCACCATATCGGAATACTGTTCCAAAGTGATATCCCTGTCGAAATAGAAATACGGATTTACGTTTTTGCCCTTGTAAATCACCTCATAATGGAGGTGGGGCCCGCTGCTGAGACCGGTGTTCCCGGAAACGGCAATCCTGTCGCCACGTTTCACCTTCATACCCTCGGTAACGAGTATGCTTTTCAGATGGGCGTACCTTGTTTTGTATCCGAACCCGTGATTTATCACGACCTGACGACCGTATCCGCGCATATTGACCTCTATCGACTCCACCACTCCGTCTCCCGTTGCAAAGACGGGATTGCCTGCCTTGATGTCGAAATCGATGCCTCTGTGAAATCTCGCATATTTCAAAACAGGATGCACACGATAGCCGAAAGGACTGCTTATCTTGATTCTGTTCATCACCGGGGCTACGGGGCAGATGGCCGGAACGCTTGTCGCCATATTGTCGGCCGTTGCCAGCATAAGTTCTATTTCATCGAACGAGCGGCTCTGCACATACGCCTTTTTCACCATCACGTCAGAGCGGGAACGCAAAGCGCTGACATTGCCTTTCCTGTCAAGCTTGTCGAATTCCGAATAGTTCGCGCCGTCCAGACCTGAATTCCTCACGCTCCCGGGTATGGAACCGAGCCCGAATATCGAACGGTAGATGTCCTCATCGCGCAAAACCAACGCATCCAGGGCGACCTCGTTCTGTTCGATACGATGGCCCAACATTCTGGATTGCGTGACCAGAGCGGCGTTCTGCCGCTTGAGGATCCGCGTCTTGGGCAATTCCAAGCCCAGAACTCCGACGTAAATATGGAGATACACAAAAAACAGCGCCACGCTTGCCGCAAAAAAGACAAGACAGCACATAATTTTATGTTTCTTCCAAAATTCTGACATATCAGGGGCAAAGATACCTAATTTTTGCGGAAAATTGTGTATTTTTGCGGGCTATATGCGCACAAGCGCACGCATTTATTCAGGTAAACAAGAAAAACACGCATAATGACTTCAAAAGAAATCAGACGTTCCTTTCTGGAATTTTTCGCATCCAAAGGACACACCATCGTTCCATCAGCACCTATGGTCGTAAAGAATGACCCCACGCTGATGTTCACCAATGCCGGAATGAATCAGTTCAAAGACTGGTTCCTGGGCAACAGCGTTCCGAAATACAAAAGAGCCACGGACTCCCAGAAATGCCTGCGAGTCAGCGGAAAGCACAATGACCTGGAGGAGGTGGGACACGACTCGTACCACCACACAATGTTCGAAATGCTCGGAAACTGGAGTTTCGGGGACTATTTCAAGAACGAGGCCATCGACTGGGCCTGGGAACTGCTGACGGAGGTTTACAAGTTGGACAAGAACCGTCTTTACGCAACTGTCTTCGAAGGCAGCAAGGAAGACGGAACGGAGTTCGACGGCGAGGCCTTTGCCGCCTGGGAGCGTCACCTGCCTAAAGAGCGCATCCTTAAAGGGAACAAGCACGACAATTTCTGGGAAATGGGAGAAACAGGCCCCTGCGGTCCCTGTTCCGAAATACACATCGACCTCCGGAGCGACGAGGAAAGGACAAAAGTGGACGGAGCATCGCTGGTAAACACCGGACATCACCTTGTAATCGAGATATGGAACCTCGTGTTCATGCAGTTCAACCGCAAGGCCGACGGTTCCCTGGAAAACCTCCCCGCCAAGAACGTCGATACGGGTATGGGCTTCGAACGCCTGTGTATGGCGATGCAGGGCAAGCAGAGCAACTATGATACCGACGTATTCACCGGTATGATCCATAAGATCGAAGAACTCAGCGGACACGAATATACTGAAAACGAGGATGCCGCCGTGGCGATGAGGGTAATTGCAGACCATATCAGGGCCATAAGCTTCAGTATCGCGGACGGCCAGTTGCCATCGAACAACAAGGCCGGCTACGTGATCCGCAGGATTCTGCGTCGTGCGGTGCGTTACGGCTACACCTTCCTCGGTCTTCAGGATCCGTTCCTCTGCCGCCTCGTGCAGCAGCTGGTGGATGATATGGGTGAATTCTACCCCGAAATCGTCGCCCAGCAGAAACTCATCGAAAACACCATACGCGCAGAAGAGCTCGCCTTCTTCAAGACCCTCGACAAGGGTACGGCACTGCTCAGCGACCTTATGGCAGGGGCCGGCAAGGACAAAGTCATTTCAGGCGTGGATGCCTTCCGTCTGTATGACACCTACGGATTCCCCATAGACCTTACCGAGCTCATCGCCCGCGAACAGGGCTTCACCGTGGACATCAAGGTCTTCGAAGAGGAACTTGGCAAGCAGAAGGACCGCGCACGCAAGGCCACGTCCAACGAATTCGGAGACTGGACGGAACTGTACCCCTGTACTGACGTGGAATTCCTCGGCTATGACACCACGGACGTGGAAGATGCCAGACTCTGCCGTCACCGTATCGTGAAGACTGGCGGCAAGGAGTCCATCCAGGCTGTGTTCGACCGCACCCCCTTCTACGGAGAAATGGGTGGTCAGGTAGGTGATACGGGATGGATCGAAAGTGAAAGCGGAGAAAAAATCAAGGTCGTCAACACCGTAAAGGAAAACGGGCTGACGATACATATACTTGAGAAAGTTCCTGCAGACTGCAGCGGATATTTCAGTCTGCACGTCGATACGCAGCGACGCGACGCCGTATCAGCCAACCACAGCGCCACCCACCTTCTGGACCAGGCTCTGCGCGAGGTTCTCGATACCCACGTCGAGCAGAAAGGTTCCTACGTCTGCGACAGATACCTGCGTTTCGACTTCTCCCATTTCGAGAAGATGACTCCCGAACAGATCGATGCCGTAGAGAAGCGCGTGAACGCTCTCATACGGGCGAACCATCCCCTCGTCGAAAAACGCGACGCAACTATGGAAGAAGCCCGTGCAATGGGTGCAATCGCCCTCTTCGGAGAGAAATACGGCGACAAGGTCCGTGTGGTGCGTTTCGGCGACAGCGTGGAACTCTGCGGTGGTGTACACGCATCCGCAACAGGTCGTATAGGTATGTTCAAGATCACGTCCGAATCCGCGATTTCAGCTGGAATCAGGAGGATCGAAGCCTGCACGGGAGCCGCAGTAGAAGCCTACGTGAATTCCTTGGAAAGTTCATTGAGCGAAGCCAAGGCGCTTCTTAACAATGCCGTGGACCTGAAAGC
>JAKSJV010000027.1 GCA_024402005.1 Bacteroidales bacterium | reverse complement strand
TACGGCATTGGAATCTGGGCGAAGGCTTCGCCGACTGGTTCGAGACTGCCTGCGGGGTATATTGCACGCTGGTTGACCGCATCACCCCGGGCTATCCGCGCGATACCGTGGCGGAACTCACCGAACGCATCGGCATAGAGGACCGTCTGCTGGACAAGGCGGAAATCTTCCACCTGTGGGTGATAGAGGCTCCTGAGGCCGTTGCGAAGGAATTCCCCGCCGACAAGGCAGGCCTCAACGTGATATTCGTGCCCTCCGAGGCTCCATACCACGAGAGGAAGGTTACCCTGCTCAACGGACCGCACACGGTTTTGAGTCCCGTCGGTTATCTCAGCGGTCTGAACACCGTGAAGGAGTGCTGCGAGGATCCTGTGATAGGCAAATTCGTACACAAGGTTATGTATGACGAGCTTATGCAGACCCTGAACCTCCCTATGGACGAGCTTCAGAAGTTCGCCGACGACGTGATGGAGCGTTTCCGCAATCCTTACGTGAAACATTTCGTAACATCGATAATGCTGAACAGCTTCCCGAAATTCAAGACCCGCGACCTGCCCGGCGTGAAGACGTATCTTGCCCGCAAGGGAGAACTGCCCAAGGGCCTGGTTCTCGGCCTTGCCGGTATTACTACCTATTATAAAGGAGGCAGGAGAGGAGAGGACGAGATTGTTCCAAATGACGACGAGAAGATAATTTCCCTGCTCAAGGAACTCTGGGCAGGCGGAGACTGCCGCAAGGTGGCCGAAGGCGTGCTTGCCGCGGATTTTATCTGGGGAGAAGACCTCAACAAGGTGAAGGGCCTTACCGATATGCTGACAGCCGACCTGGAACTTGTTCAGGCCAAGGGTATGCGCGAGGCCGTAAAGACCATCATCTAGGCCTATGCGCTGCATTAAGATAAATCCCGCAGACAACGTCGCAGTAGCCCTCACAGACCTCAAGGCCGGTGAAACGGCCTGCGGCGTAAAACTGTCCACAAACGTTCCCGCCGGGCACAAATTCACGCTTGTTGACCTGAAGACCGGAGAAAATATCATAAAATACGGCTTCCCTACCGGCCACGTGACTGCCGATGTGCCCTGCGGCCATCTGGTGGATCACAACTGCATAGCCACCAACCTGTCCGGGCTGCTGGAATATTCCTACAAACCGGATTTTCCAGCCACCGTCCCCGCCACGGACACCGCCTGTTTTATGGGCTATCGCCGCGCCGACGGCCAGGTGGGCATCAGGAACCAGATATGGATAATACCTACCGTGGGCTGTGCAAATGGCATCTGCAGCACTCTGGCCGAGCGTTTCCTTGAGGAAATCAAAGGCAGGGAAGGCAGTGTGGATGCCGTGGTGGCTTTCCCGCACAATTACGGCTGCAGCCAGCTTGGGGACGACCATCAGAATACCCGTACAATACTGGCCGATATGGTGCACCATCCCAATGCGGGAGGCGTGCTCATCGTCAGCCTGGGCTGCGAAAACAACCAGCTGGACTCCTTTATGGAGTTGGTCGGCAAGGTTGACGGCAGCCGCGTGCGCACTATGACCCTCCAGAAAATAGAGGGCGACGAGGTGGAATACGGTCTGCAGCAACTCCGCGGCATTTTCGCTTCCTGTAGCGGAGACACGCGAGAGAGCGTACCTGTAAGCGAGCTCAAGGTGGGCCTCAAATGCGGTGGTTCGGACGGTCTCAGCGGCATTACGGCCAACCCGCTTGTCGGCGAGTTCAGCGACTGGATAGTCTCTCACGGCGGTACCACAGTACTGACGGAGGTGCCGGAAATGTTCGGTGCGGAGACGCTGCTTATGAACCGTTGCGCCGACAAAGGCCTGTTTGACAAAACGGTGGCCTTGATAAACGATTTCAAGCAGTATTTCATGGCTTCCGGCCAACCCGTTTATGAAAATCCTTCCCCCGGCAACAAGGCGGGAGGCATCTCGACGCTGGAGGAAAAGTCCCTTGGCTGTACACAGAAAAGCGGGAAAAGCGCTGTACGCGGTGTATTGAAATACGGCGAAAGGCTGTCCGTACGCGGTCTGAACCTGCTTTCCGCCCCGGGCAACGACCTTGTCGCCAGCACGGCGCTCGCGGCTGCAGGATGCCAGATAGTGCTTTTCACCACCGGACGCGGTACTCCTTTCGGCAGTTTCGTACCTACGATGAAAATATCCACCAATTCGCGTCTTGCCGCCTTGAAACCCGGCTGGATTGACTTCAACGCAGGGGTTCTGGCAGAGGATGCGTCTATGCCCGAAGTTGCCGCACGATTCAGGAATTGCGTCCTCCGTGCTGCCTCCGGAGAACAGGTAAACAATGAAAAGAACGCCTGGCGCGAAATAGCGATTTTCAAGACAGGCATCACACTTTAACTCATAATAAACGCTATGAATCTTTTGGATAACATCTATTACCGCAAAGCGATGGAGTTCATCGCTTCCGGCAAACTTGCCTCATTGGAAAACGGCAAATACGTCATTGACGGCGACAACCTTTTCGTGAATATCTGTGACTCCGAGCTCAAAACGCCGGAGCAGGCACGTTTCGAGGCCCACAGGAAATACATCGACATACAGGTACCGTTGAGCCGCGAAGAATCCTATGGCATTATGCCCATAGAAGACTGCAGGCAGCAGGACGGCGAGTTCAACACGGAGAAGGACATAGTATTCTTCAAGGACAGCGTCGCCGAAAAGACCATATATACCGCACAGCCGGGCCAGGCCGTAGTCTTCTCTCCTGCCGACGCTCACGCGCCCCTGATAGGCAAATGCAGTCAGGGCACCATTCACAAGGCTATTTTCAAGGTAAAGGTAAAATAACGGCGAAATCCGGTTGTTTTTACTATCTTTGCGGGGTAATGGACGCAAGGGACAATAAAAGAATGAACATCATTGCGGCCGTGGCCCTGAACGGGGCTATCGGCCGTAACAATGATTTGATCTGGCATATCGGCGAGGACTTGAAATTCTTCAAGAAAACCACGCTCGGACACCCCGTAATTATGGGTCGCAAGTGTTTCGAGTCCATAGGCCGCGCACTGCCGGGCCGCAGGAACATTGTCATCTCGCGGGGAGAGCCGACAGTGCCGGAAGATGTTCTTACGGCCCATTCCATAGAGGAGGCGCTGGCCCTGGCCGGCGATGACTGTTTCATAATAGGCGGCGGACAAATCTATGCCGCAGCGGTGGCTTATGCCGTGGCGAATGCGTCACGGTGCGACTGCACCCTTTATATAACGCGAGTTTTCTCCAACCCTGATGATGCCGACGTATTTTTCCCGGCCATCGAGGCGGATGAATGGGAAATCGTTGAACAGGGAGAAATGCTCCGTGACGGGTCATCGGGCCTTGAATACCGCTTCGAAAAATACCGCCTGACCGAAAACCCGTAAGACGGACCGGACGAAAATGAGGTCGAAACTCTTTATCTGCGTTTGTTTACTGCTGTCCTTCCAAACGGCGGTGGCGATGGCTGCAGACAAAGACGGCGGGAGCAACTTCAAGGAAGGATATTACCGTTTCGACAGGGCCATACGACGTTTCCTGATGTCAGGGATGGACTCTACATACGTACAGCTTCCGTCAACGAGTTGGGAAGTTCCTCTGGTCGGCAAGGTCTATGGCTATGTGACCAACATTACTCCTAATGACAGTAAATTGGACCTGCACGTCAATCCCGCCTTCGAAATCGGTGCCGGAATAGGATACCACGGACTGGATGCCGTTTATACCAAGGCTGTCAGGAATTCCATCGACTTCAATTTCGAATTCGACTACTACGACAACTACTGGGGAGTGGGCATCAATATCAGCCGTGAGACCTTCGGCCCCGAACTGTATGGAGAGCAGCCGGACCCGGTGAAAGAAGAGCTTCATTGCCGTACGATATTGGTTGAAGGCTATTACGCAGTGTTCGGCAACAGATTTTCCTTCCCCGCCTCGATGTACGGCAACTTCATCCAGGTGAAGTCTGCTGGAAGCCCGCTGGTTACCTTCTGGTATGAACACAGGGATTATGAAGCGCGGAGCGATAGAACGAGACAGGTTTTCGAGCAGGGAGGGCGCCACGTACTCAACGAGGGTGCCTTACTGGCCGGATACGGATACAATTTTTCCATCGCAAAAGGCAAGGCTGTCATCAACCTGTCGGCCTGTGCAGGCGTTCAAATCCCCTATCTTGGCCTGGCAACCTGTGGCAGGGCTGCGGCAATGTACTGGATCAGCGACAGTTTCAGGATAAACCTGAATTTCGCGAATTTCTATCAGAAGAGCTGGTCAGAAATGAATATGAAGATGGAGGACAACTCCTGGCGGGCCACCCTGGGGGTAAGCTACTGCTTCGGCAAGACGCGCTGAAAAGCGGCGGTGAAGAATTTCTGTATGTCAGAGGCGGTAACGGCATCGACCTGAGAGGTGAAGCGTGTGGTCAGATCCTTATTGTCAAGATATCTGTCAAGGGCGGATTCAATATAGAATTCCGGTGTGCAGGAACGTGATGCAAAGGCATCCCTGGCCATAGCCCTATATGCTTCCAAACGTGCCTGGGAAATTGTTTTCGAGGCAAGATTGCCTATGACTTTTTCAAGGGCCTCTCCGGTTTCGACTTCGCTCAAACGTTTGCACGAGGTGGGGAAATATTCCAAAGGCAGATGCCTTACACCATATGTCAATCTGTATCCGTTCGATGACAGACCCTGGTATTTTCCACGCCATAGAGGATAGACGGCATAATCACAGAACACCGAACCGAGCTCATCCTGCAATGCATACAATGCGACATTGGAAACGGCATAATTGAATGTGGTCACGTCGAAAGGAAACAGATTGTCGCTCACGGACATATGATGGAAATCCATAAGTTCCGCAACTTCGTCCATTACCGGTTTCGCCGCCCTCCACTTGGCAGATGGTCTCAAAGACGCCATATGGCGGCACAGCATCTTCCTGACCTTTTCGGAAGGCAGGTCCCCGACAACCACCAGCAGTTTGTATGTATTCGCTCCGAACACCTTCTCATTCTCCGCCTTGCCTGAAATGGCGGCAAGGACAGGGAAAAGGCTCTCGATGGAATCGGAAGGAACCGTGCCCTTGAAACGGACGTCAGTTGGCGTGATTTCCGCATTCAAATCAAGTCCCGCGGATGCAAGATAATTGTCGAGACTGCTTTCGTCAATGCCCTTTATGCTCTTGAGATTCTTTGCTTCCGCCCACTGCCTGCCTCCTTTTACGGCATAGGCAAAATGGCAGATTCCATCCGTAGGCATTTCCTTATAAATCACGTTCACCCCGTTGGAATATATCCATATAGTACCTCCTGTCAGGTATTCTTCCTTGTTTTTCGGCGCCTTGAACACCACGGGCACTTCGTGTGAAGCAAGGATTTCAGCCACTTTGCTCCGTGGCATTATTGGAGATGCGGCAGACAGGGCGGCATCGACTTTGGAACTCTGTTTGAGCATCCCTTTCAAGTAGTTGTTGAAAAGGCGGGTCTGCGTACTGTCCGGCAGATTGCGATACACCCTCGCCATACGTTCCGAATCATTGGCCAGGGAAGAACCGTAAAGGAATGACGAAGCGCATCTTTCCAGATACAGGCTGTTGGGCTGCAAATTCCCGGCACGCACCCGCCATATATGCCTGTACGCATCTCTTACACTTGTATATTCCTCATCCACAACCCCATAGGTATAAAGTCTGTCAAGTTCGGTTTCCAATATGTTTTTCACATCCTCCCGCTCGCTGCCCGGGCAATGCAGTGTCAGGGATACCGTCTCGTCACCAAGGCCGTCGGCACTTCCATAATGACGGAAATCGAACCATACATCCTTGCCGGCAAAAGAGGCGTCAAGACGGTTGTGCAATATCATTTCGAATTCGCCGGAAAGTTTGTCGGATACGACAGGAAAAACAGTTTCCATAAATTTTTCGGGGACTCGGGGACTTCTCCATTTGACGGAAACCCGGGATATCGCCCCTCCCCTTTCCTTGATTGAAGACGTCGTTTCGGACTTTTCCCATTTATACTCCGGATATTGTACCTGCCCGGACACATACGGGTTTATCAGGCAGAGCAGCTTCATTCTGGACAGCATCTCCTGCCTGTCGAAGTCGCCCGCGATGACTATTGCCTGAGAAGACGACGGCTGGCCTTGTACTGATGCCGCCTGCGCCAGATTGAATATGGACAGGAGAACCGTATCCACGATATATTCGCCTCTGGCGGAAGACACATTTTCAAACGTATATATCACGGAACCTTTAGCGCATCTGATATATCCTTTTCCTGAAGGAAGGATGCCGTGACGCCCCAGGAAATCCGCAAGAGTTACCTTTCCGTACCTTATGCAATCGAAACTCTGCCTTGCCGTGCTCTGAAGCTGCCGTTCCTGAATTGCCGCATCCTTTTTCTGCACGAGAGCATACGACGCTTCATTGACGGCATACTTGTTCGTGGCAAAGTAATAGGTGAGCCCGTTGGGGAGCCGCCCCTTCTCTATTGCGGGATCCGGCGTGAGGTTTGGCAAGGAGTTTGCCTGTGAATACGCCGCGCTATGCCCGAAAAAGAGCAGAACAGCGGTCAACATTATTTTACACAGGCGTATCATAGTGCAAAATTACGCAAAATTTGCTAAATTTGCATTTGGGTAAAAAGTAAAACTTAAAATAGAAAACAATGAGAAAAGCATTTACATTCGCTGCAGCCATTCTTCTTTGCGGGACACTGGTATCAGCACAGGATTTCCAGAAAGTAACCGAGCTTGCAAAACAGGCAAACGAAGAGCTTGTAGGTGGTAATGCCCAGGCTGCCATCAACAACTTCAAAGCTGCCATAGACGGTGCTGCATCCTGCACGGAGGACGGTGTTGCCGACCTTGTCGCCAACTGCAAGAAAGGTATCGCTCTCGCGAACAACTCACTTGCGAATACAATGATTGAAGGCGGTCAGCTCGAGGAAGCCATCAAACAGTTGGAGACAACTATAGCTGCTGCAGTGGAGGCGGGTGATGAAGAACTTGCACAGAAGGTGGATCAGAAAATTACCCAGCTTCATCAGGCTCTTGCAAACGCAAAGATCAAAGCTGCAGCAACAGCCGCCGATGCCGCAGCTAAAGTAGCTACATACAAAGAAGCGCTTACCCATCTTGACCTGGCATTGACCAAAGATGGAGAAAATGGGAAACTCTACCTGCAGAAGGGTCAGGTTCTCGGTTCTATCGGAGACAAGGCTGCTGCCGTAGAAAGTTTCCTGAAAGCAAAGGAACTCGGTATGGAATCTGCTGCAAACAAACAGCTTTCCACGATTTTCGTAAAGGAAGCTGCTGCCAAACTCAAAGCAAAGGATTTCAAAGGTGCCATCGATGCCGCTCTGAAGTCAAACGAGTATCAGGAGAGCGCCACGGCCTATAAGATTGCAGGTACTGCTGCAAACGGAATGAAGGATCTCGAGCACGCAGCTGAATATCTTGGCAAATATATCGAACTGGCTCCCAATGCCAAGGATGTAGAGCAGATGAAAGCCGCCGTAGCCGCAATCAAAGCCAATATCGGCAAATAATGACAAGACTGGAACTTCTTGCTCCGGCAAGAACGGCTGACATCGGCATCGCTGCAATACGCTGCGGTGCCGATGCCGTGTATATCGGGGGCCCTGCGTTCGGGGCCAGGACGGCTGCGGGGAATTCCATAGAAGACATAGGGCGCCTGTGCCGCGAAGCCGCGCTGTTCGGAGTGAAAATCTTTGTAACAGTGAATACGCTCGCCCGCAATGACGCGGAACGGGATGAGGCGGTGGAAATGATGTGCGCTATGCGTGACAGGGGCGTCTCCGCCTTTATAATCCAGGATTGCAGTCTGATGCCTCTTCTTAAGGCAAAAGGCCCGTGGAAAGAGCAGTTTCACGCCAGTACCCAATGTGCGATAAGAACGCCGGAAAGAGCCGTACAACTCGCCGGACTCGGATTTACAAGGCTCATTCTGGAACGTGAACTTTCCCTTGAGGAGATAAAAGCGATACGCGATGCCATACCTCCGGAAGTGGAATTGGAGTGCTTCGTACACGGGGCCCTGTGCGTATGCTACAGCGGAGACTGCTACCTTTCCGAACATCTTACCGGACGCAGCGCCAACCGGGGGGAATGTGCGCAGCCCTGCCGCAATCTCTACGACCTGGTGGACAAGGACGGCAAAGCGCTGGTGGAAAACAGACCGTTGCTGTCACTGAAGGACCTGAAACTTCTGGGAAGGATTCCCACACTCGCACAAGCCGGTGTGGTTTCATTCAAGATAGAAGGACGCCTCAAGAACGAGTCTTATGTAAAGAACGTGGTCAGGGCATACTCCATTGCCTTGGACAGTTTCATCGCTTCGCAGCCGGGAAGGTATTGCCGCGCATCCTGCGGTACGGTTACAGGTGGTTTTGTACCCGATCTTGACAAGACCTTCAACCGTGGCTACACCTCCCTTTACATTGACGGAATACGTGGCAACTGGGCCAGCGGCGATGCCGCAAAGGGTATGGGAGAACTGCTGGGGACCGTGGGAAAGGTCAATACCGCACACGGGGCAGGAAGAAGGTCTGGAGGACGGCTGGGAGAAAGGCCGGATACAGGACAGTACGGCGGAAGTTTCATCGAACTGAATCCCGTCTCGCGGAGCATCGTGGTCCATAACGGGGACGGCCTTTGCGTGGTTTCTCCCGATGGCGAGGTGGCAGGTTTCAGAGCGGACCGGGTGGAAGGCAGGAGAATCTATTGCAAATTGACCGGCGGTGTACGGGAAGGATGCCGGATATGGCGCAATCTCGACACGGCTTTCGAGAAAGATCTCGCCGCCAAGGAGCCGGAAAGGACTGTCGGAGTGGCACTGAAGGTGAAATTCACCGGGGATGGAGCCGATTTTGAGGCAGTCATCGGAAACGGAGTGACATTCCGCGCGACATATCCGTTCGGGGCGCCTGTTGTAGTCGCGGAAAATCAGGACAGGATGCGCCAGATGATACGTGGTCAGCTGGGCAAGACTTCAGGCGCTTTCTCGTTTTCGGTAACGGACATATCTTCAGAATGCCAGCTGCCGCTGCTGTCCGCCGGTACGCTGAACTGTTTCCGCCGCTGTCTGGCGGAAAAGGCGGCGGAGATAATGAAGTCCGGATGTGAGGGTTGCGAAAGCACGGGGAATCACGCTACGCAGACCTCAACTGCCGGCACGGAAACAGACGTCACAACACTTGCTGACGCCGCAAAACAAACAGACTCCGCAGCGCTCGCACATCCCCGCCGTGAAGGAGAACTTATGCGCAGCCGCTACTGCATATTGCACGAACTGGGGAAATGCCTCAAGACCCCCTCAGGCAGGGCTTTCGCGAAAAACGGCCTGCTGCTGAGAAACAACGCCAATCTCATCCCCCTCCACTTCGATTGCAGGAACTGCGAAATGGTGCTGCGTTCGCAAAAGTCATAGCTACTGATATTTTGGTTTAACTAAACTTTCCTTTATAAAAGTAACCAAAATCCCAGTAGCTTTTTGTATCCGGGCAACAACCGACTGGCAAGCGGGACTTTTCCTATACCCAATGTGCATGATACCCCCACCAAACAGGGCATCGTGCACAAAATGCCGCAGGATGCTACTTGACGACCCTGCCGCCGTATGAACGGTCGGTGGTGTTCACTGAAATAAGTTCGTCGTTATGGATGAAAAGGGGAACCATAATGATGGCGCCTGTCTCGAGAGTTGCCTCCTTGAGGGCGTTGGTTGATGTATCACCCTTGACGGCCGGCTCGGTATAGGTAACCATAAGTTCCACATAGGTGGGAAGTTCGCAGGTGAGACAGCGCTCCTCATCCTTATCGACGTGGAACATCATTTCCACGTGCTGTCCCTCTTTCATAAGGTCTGCGTTCTCAACGAGATCCTCACCGAGATGAATCTGCTCGTAGGTTTCCTCGTGCATAAAGTTGTACCCGTCCTCATCCTTGTAAAGGAACTGGTACGGACGACGCTCCACGCTGATGACGTCGATGCGCGCGCCAGCGGTGAAAGTGTTCTCAAGGATACGGCCGTTCTCCAGATTGCGGAGTTTGGTCTTTACGAAAGCGGGGCCTTTACCGGGCTTTACGTGCTGGAACCATACTACAGAGCAGGGTTTGCCGTTATACTCGATGAAAAGTCCGTTTTTGAAATCAGCTGTTGTTGCCATAATATCGTTTTATTTGTTATTTACCTGTTTTTCGCCCGCAAAATTAGAAAAATTCTCCCCAATCTCCAATATTTTCTCCGCCACGTCCTCCAGCAGCCATCTCGGCGTGCTTGTGGCTCCGCAAACACCCACACTGTCGTCCGGTCTGAACCATTGGCCGTTCAATTCGGCCGGTGATTCAATATGGTAGGTACGTATATTGGTCTTCTTGCAGAGTGAAGAAAGTATCTTGCCGTTGGATGAAGCCTTGCCGGAAACGAAAATGATGATATCGTGCTTCGCCGCGAATTCCGAAAGTCTCGCCTGCCGTGTCGCCACCTGTGTGCAGATGGTGTTGTGCACGCGCAGCAGATCCATCGCCCTGAATTCCTGGGTGTCCACGCCATTCGCTTCGGCCATCTTGTCCTCAAGAAAAGCGCACACGTCGGCATATTCCGCCGGGCTTTTCGTTGTCTGTGAGAATATTTCAATGGGCTTGGCCACATCTATGGCTCCGTTTTCCACTGCATCCACGAGCATTGCCATATTTTCGATGACAACCGCATTGTTGGCCTGCCCCATAAGCCCGAGGGTTTCCGCGTGGCCTATCTGCCCGAAAATGATTATCTGCCCACCGTTCCCTTCCACGCAGGAACGTTCATAGGCCTGACGGATATTGCGTTGCAGCTCCAATACTACCGGGCAGGTGCAGTCAACTATGTTGAACCCCACACCACCGGCCCTCATATACGTTACGGGCGGCTCTCCGTGCGCCCTGATGAGCAGCGTATGTCCCTCGGCATTCTGAGTCTGGCTCAAATCGTCATAATCTATGGTAGTAAGACCCATTTGTTTCAGTCTGTCAAGTTCCGCATCGTTATGAACGATGGCCCCTAGGGAATACAGATTTTCATCGGGATGCTCTTTGAGAAAACTTTCAGCCCGCTTGATCGCGCGTATCACTCCGCCGCAGAATCCTGAATGCCTGTCGATTTCAACTTTCATTCGTCAAGGGGTTTCAAATTGAACTTTTGCTTCATTATTCCGGCAATCCACTGCATCTGATCATCGAAAGTCATATTGCTGTTGTCCAGGACGATGGCGTCAGGAGCCTGTGTAAGAGGGGAAATCTCACGGTGAGAGTCTATATAGTCCCTCTCCTGCAGGTTCTTAAGAACATCCTCCAGCGGACATTCCTGCCCCTTTGCCTTGAGTTCGGCAGCCCTGCGCATAGCCCTGACAGAAGGATCCGCCGTCATAAAAATCTTGAGATCCGCCTCCGGGAAGACGGTGGTCCCTATGTCCCTGCCGTCCATCACTACGCTGCGCTGCCGCCCCATTTCGTGAAGGATGCCGTCCACGTAGTTGCGCACGTTGCGGTCGGCTGCCACCGGACTCACATTTGATGAGACCTCCATCGAGCGAATTTCCTTCTCCACATTCCTTCCCCCGATGAAAGTCTGATTGCCTTCCGGGCCATTGTCCCGAAAATGAATGTTCAAATCACCGAGAAACGGCTGAAGAAGGGAGATGTCCAGCTTCCCGTCCGAAATGAAGCCGTTTTCCATAGCCACCAGCGTCACGGCCCTGTACAGGGCTCCGCTGTCAAGGTACAGCAAGCCGTATGCAGAAGCTATACGCTTGGCAAAGGAACTCTTGCCCGTGCTGCTGTAGCCGTCGATGGCGATTATGATGTGTGATTCGGACATAGCGTCAAGAATGACAAATTTATGAAAATTTCATTAACTTTGAAAAAAATCACTATGAAGATTCTGATTATAGATGACGAACGTTCGGTGCGCGGCTCTCTGGGCGAGATATTGCGCGACGAAGGCTATGAGGTGGAAGTTGCAGAAACCGGCGCAGAGGGTATCGAGAAGGTGGACAAGCAGCATTTCGACGTCATTTTCTGCGACATCAAGATGCCGGGAATGGACGGAATCGAAGTTCTGGACAAACTGGGTGCGATGGGCGTAGATTCGGCCATTGTGATGATTTCAGGCCACGGCGACATCGAGACCGCGGTGGACTGCATCAAGAAGGGTGCGTTCGATTTCATACCAAAGCCGCTGGACCTGAACAGAACGCTCATCACCATACGCAACGCTTCGGAAAGGACATCCCTCGTCGCTCAGACGAAAGTACTGAAAAAGAAGGTTTACGGAGCGGAGATGGTCGGAAAATCAGAGTCGATAGAGAATATCAGACAGATGATCGACAAGGTGGCCGCGACGGATGCCAGGATTCTGGTGTGCGGGGCCAACGGAACAGGCAAGGAGCTGGTTGCCAGGAATATATGGCAGAAGAGCCAGCGCAGCGGAATGCCTTACATAGAGGTCAACTGCGCCGCCATACCTTCGGAACTTATCGAGAGCGAACTGTTCGGACACGAAAAGGGTTCCTTCACCTCTGCCGTCAAACAGCACAAGGGGAAGTTCGAGCAGGCGGACGGAGGCACTCTGTTTCTCGACGAGATAGGCGACATGTCCCCGGCGGCCCAGGCCAAGGTGCTCCGCGTGCTTCAGGAGAAAAAACTTTCGAGAGTGGGCAGCGACACCGACATCAACGTGGACGTGAGGGTGATAGCCGCCACAAACAAGAACCTCAGGGAAGAAATAGCAAAAGGCAATTTCCGCGAGGACCTGTATCATCGTCTGGCCGTCATAGTCATAAACGTTCCGTCCCTGGATGAACGCAAGGATGACATCCCTCTGCTCGTGGAATATTTCCAGGACCAGATTGCATCCGAGTCGGGAATGGCAAAGCTTCCTGTCGACGGGGACGCCCTCAAGCTTCTTGTCGAAAAGCAGTGGCCGGGCAACATACGCGAACTCCGCAACGTAGTGGAGAGGCTGATGATACTTTCTTCCGACCGCATAACCGCAGCCGACGTCCGCGCCTACGTGCTTTAGGTGGCTCTTTCTGTTCATCCGTCTGGCGGGTGAACCAAACGGCAGAAGTGGCACTTCTGCCACCTACACTATCCGTACGGTGCCGTCCTCGGTCACCTCTATGATATCACCTGTCTTGACGGTATCCAGAAATTCCTGCCCGAGCTGGTCGATGGCGATAATGTCGCTGTTCTCCCATACGACGGACAGAATCACGCCGGCACCGGCCAGAGAGTCTATATGCTCCGAAAACAGCAGACAGGCAGGATTGATGCCCATTGAACAGATTACCTGGAGTACCATTCCACCTGTCGTCGAGCCTATCGTCTGGGGCAGGCAAAGGGCCTTGCCCGTGATATTCTTCTGATAAATGTCCGGATTGTTCTGATCGGCCACGGTGACGTGGTTTGCGTGAGCGAGGGCCGAACTCTGGAAAGTGGCCAGAGTGTTGACGCCCTGATGTGATACGACGGCCTCGCCCTTGTAACAGCCACCGTTGATTACGCGTCCTTTGAATTCTTTCATAATCTAGTCCTCCTTTCCTGTTATTATTGCCAGAAGTTCATCATCCTTGAAGTAGCGCGCCATAGAATATGTACGCAACTTGTTGGAACAGGTCATAATCCTCTTCGACTTCGTCAAGGGGTTGGAAGTGTACATCAGAGGGCAGATGCTTGTGACCTTAGTCCCCGTCTTCACCAATTCCGCATATCTGGCCGTCTTGACAAAGGCCTCCTTGACGGGAGGAGCGGTGCAGAGGACGGTATCGACAGCGACCTTCTTCCTTCCCGCAGCACCCAGCCCCGCAATAATCCTGTCCGCCCAGTCCTCGAGCTGTATCCTTGAAAGGTGCGGGCAGCCGATGAAGGCAAGATTGCCCGCCTTGTCCGGTTTCCTCCATATATTGGGATAGGAATTGTACACCCTTTCCAACTCGGCATCGTCGATGACATATTCCCTATACCCTTCGGCGAGCAGCGATTCCCCCTGCTCGACAGCCTCGGGAGTGACTTTGTCCATATGGTACAAACCTACAGCACCATTGGACGCAGTAGCGGCGCCGAAGTCCTTCAGGTAGGCCTTGCACTCGTCATTGAGCTCGGTGCCTATCCACTTGTCGAGGCCGACGACGTAAGGAACATCCTCCATCACCTTGATTCCGATTGCGGAACCGAGTATCTGCGGCAGCGGCTTTTTCTTTGTCTTCACCGTGACCTTCCATTTCGCCTTGCGCCCTTCATCGGTCAGAAGGCCGAATTCAGGGACATAGCCCACTATGGAGCCGAAGATGTCAATCATTCCGGAATTGCGGTTGCAACGGGCTCCCAGCACTGAATTGGCGTAATTGACCGCGCTGGACTCCGCCCACGACAGGATGTCGCCCTTTTTGGGAATATTGCCCATTTCATCGAAATAGCAGGCACAGCTGAATGCGTCCTTGCTGACAAGGCCGAGTTTGCGGAGCTGCTCTTCATACGCCCCCTGTTTGCCGTAAAGAACGGTCTTCAACAGGAGCTTGTCCAGAAGAGTGCAAGGCGTATTTTCAAAATCATAAGGTCCGGGATCTACCGTGAACCCATCCTTGACCTTGAGCCCGGCCTCTATCAGCTCGTCCATAGTTCTGTAAACAGGTTTCAGCAATGAAAGTCCGAACGACGTGACCAGATGCCCCTTGCCGTGAGTCACCTTCACAAGCCTCGAGGCCTCGAACATATCGCCATACCTCACTATGGTTTCCATAACTTTCGCCTTTACAGGGCCTTCAGATCCTTCGAGGATGGCTTTCTGCCCGGGCGTGAGTTTCATTTTGTATTGATATGCCATAATTCTTCCTCCTATATATGCATTGCTACATCCCAGGCACGCCAAATGGCAGTGCGAAGGTTCCCCACTCCGTTGCAGTCTCCGACAAGCATAACCTTGCAGCATTTCTTTTCGAAGAGCGGCATAGGAGTGTAGCCCATCGATGTGATGACGGTATCTCCTTCGATTTCAAAGACTTTACCATCCTTGTCAACAACCGTGACGCCGTTCTGGGTGAATTCCTTCAACCTGGTCTCCAGATGAACTTCCACCTTGTTGAGTTCGAAGAAGTCCCTCAAATATGAACTGTTTGCCAGGCAGACGCCCTTCACGGCAATAAGGTCGTTCTTCATCTCCACGATAACGGGGGTCTTGCCCTTGAGATAAAGGTCATAGGCGATTTCACAGCCGGTCAGTCCGCCGCCGATGATAATCACCTTCTGCCCGACGGGAGCCCCACCGAGATATTCGCAGGCCTCGATCGACCTCTCGATACCGGGAATATGGGGACGCCTGGCTTTTGCTCCCGTAGCAACGACAACCTTGTCGAAGCCGGCAAGCTCGTCAGTAGATTTGACCTCCGTATTGAAACGTACCTCTATATTCAAGTCCGCCATTTCCTTGGCATACCACTTGAGCAACTCCCTGTCCTTCTCCTTGAAGGAAGGGGCGGAAGCGAAGTTGAACACACCGCCAAGGCGGTCGGATTTCTCGAAGATAACGGGCTTGTGCCCCCTCAGGGCAAGAACCCTGGCAGTTTCCATACCGCCTATACCTGCACCTATCACAGCCACCCTCTTCTGCTTCCGAGCCGGTACGATCCTGTATTTGCGGGACTGCATTGTAGTGGGATTGACTGCGCAACGGGCCATACCCATATTGTCGGAAAGGCTCTGGTCATTGCCCACACCCTTGTATGAGGCCATATTGAAGCAGGCGTTGTGGCAGCAGATGCAAGGACGTATAGACTCAATATCGCCTTTCATCAGCTTCGTAACCCACTGGGGGTCGGCAAGGAACTGACGGGCAACGCCCATAGCATCAATCTTGCCGGCGGCAACGGCCTCGGCCGCAGTCTCGGGAGTCATACGGCCTGCACACACGACGGGGATGTCGACGAATTTCCTGATATGGCTGACATCCTCAAGGTTGCAGTTCTGAGGCATATACATAGGCGGATGCGCCCAATACCAGGCATCATAGGTTCCATTGTCGCAGTTCAGCATATCATAGCCCGCATCCTGCAGATATTTTGCCGCCTTCTCGCTCTCCTCCATATCACGACCCACCTCCACATAGTCTTCCCCAGGCATAGCGCCCTTGCCGAAATCCTTGGTCTTGGAGACCACCGAATAGCGCAGCGACACGGGAAAATCCTTGCCGCACAGCTTCTTGATGGCCTTCACGATTTCCACGGGGAAACGATAGCGGTTCTCGAAACTTCCGCCATACTCGTCATCACGCAGGTTGGTGTATTTCATAGTGAACTGGTCCAGAAGGTAGCCCTCGTGCACCGCGTGGATCTCGACACCGTCCACACCGGCATCCATACAGAGTTTGGCCGTTCTGGCGAAGGCATCCACCATTTCATCTATCTCCTTCTTTGTCAAAGGCCTGGACATACAACTCTCCTCCCAGCGGTTCGGAGTGGCCGAAGCGGAAGCCGTCAGATAATCCATATCGAGTATGGGTTTCATCACCAGACCGAGAGCCTTGTTCTTGCAGGCCTTGACCATAATGTCATTGATGGCCATACTTCTTCCGAACCCGGCCGTCATCTGCACGAACATCTTCGCTCCGGTCTTGTGGAACTCGTCCATAAACTCCTTGAGTTCCTTGAATTTGCCCTTGCCTTGATACAACCATTTGCCAAGGATGATATCCTTGATGGGAGCGATTCCGGGCAGAATCAGCCCGACATTGTTCTTCGCCCTTTCGAGAAGGAAGTTCGCCGCCTCCTTGTCGAAATGGTTCGGCTCAAGCCACCCGAAGATGGAAGTTCCGCCCATAGAAGTCATCACAATGCGATTTTTGATTTCCACATTGCCTATCTTCCACGGAGTGAATAGAGGTTCATACTTTTTGTCCATATTCATAATGATGTTGTTTCTTCAAATATACTGATTTTTTTTCAAAGATCCTTGTAATAATTGGCGGAGCCGCTTGTATAGTGTCTGTTGCAATCACTCGTACATATAATTGTAACTTACGTGCCCATAAATGTAAGAGATTGACGCATAACTCTTTACGGCTAGTTACAATTTCGGTCGTGTATGTAATTATTTGGGAATCTATGCTCAGGTATCGTCGCTTGAGCACAGTTATTCCGTGTTATGATTAATCAGAGAGATAATGTTGTGATAAGAAAATAATTAGTTATCTTTAGCAGTGTGCCAGGGGCTTGATATTATTTTGAGATCATCAAGGCTTCAAGCAGCCGATAGGGATGACAAAAACTCCGTCCGGACGACG